>DAHVAF010000199.1 GCA_027314765.1 Clostridia bacterium
CCCGTCGATCGGTCCGGCCACCTCCTGCGCCGGACCGCCGCCGACAGGCACCTGCCAGATCGCGCCGTCGCGGATATAGACGATGTGGTTGCCGCCGGCCGACCACTGCGGGTCGTAGATGCCGGTGCCGGCGCTGCGCAGCGGGCGGGCGTCTTTGCCGTTCGGGTCGACGAGCCACAGCACGCGCGTCCGGAGCCAGGCGGCCAGCTGCTGGTTCGCGTACGCCTGCGACGCAGCGGCGCTGCAGGTCGCCTGCGGGCAGCCGCCCCAGCCGCCGAGACTGCCCCGGCTGACGGCCTGGACGACGGCGACGGTCTTTCCGTCCGGCGACCACGCGGGATCCAGCGTGACCATGCCGGGATCATCGAACTGCGGCGCGTAGGAATCCTGGCTGCCGGGCGCGCGCAGCAGGGTCGGGCAGCCGTTGCGCCCCGTGGGGTCGCAGGCGGCGACGCCCTTACCGCTCCACGTCTCGCGGCCTGTCCCCTCCACCATGGCGAGGGTGCGGCTGTCCGGCGACCAAGCGAGCCAGCTCGGGTGCACCAGGGTCTTGGGCAGTGGGGTGGCGCTGCTGGTCGCCAGGTCGAGGATCTCCAGCTGCAGGCCGTCGGCGGCGATGGAGCCGGAATGCTGCGGATCCTCCCAGAAGGCGATCCGGGCGCCATCCGGCGAGTAGCCGGCGACGATCAGGCCGGTGAAGGTGGGGGCATGGAAGCGTGCCGTCGCGGCACCCGTCGCGGCAGCGACTGTGTACAGTGTGTCGACCTTGGTCACCGGGTCGAAGACATCCGCCGCGATCTCGGCCCGGTCCGGCGACCAGACGACGCGGCCCACGTACTCCGCCCCGAAGCCCAGGAGCCGTGGCGCCCCTGCGGGCGCCACCAGCCACAGCCCGTTCTGCAGGCCCGTCGTGGCGGGCGCGACAGCCAGGACGTCCGCGCGCGGCGACCAGGCGAAAGATCCGACGTGGCCCGCCGGCCCCGCGATCGCATGCGCCTCCGTTCCGTCAGCCCGTGCGAGCCAGAGCTGGCTCCCCTCCGCATAGGCCAGCCATTGCCCGTCGTGCGACCACTCCGGGTTGGTCGCGGTCCCCGAGTGCGTGATCTGAATGACCGTCCCGCTGCGCATGACATAGAGCAGCCCGTGCGAGACGAAGGCCAGGCTGCCCAGCCCGCGGAAGGCGGCGGCGTTCCAGACGGTGGTGGTGCGCTGCGCCGCCCGAGGCGCCTGCCGCGTTGCCGTCGCGCCCAGCGTCGATGCCGTGGCCGGCAGCCGGGGCGGCAGGTTCAGCGCCACGATGACTCCGGCGGCCGTAAGACCCAGGATTGCGACGACCCACGACTTCACAATGTGCCGCTCCCCTCCGCGGGCAGCTCGATGCGCACGTGCAGGCCCGAACCGGGCGGCGACGCGAAGGCCAGCGATCCGCCGTGCAGGCGGACGATCCGCTCGGTGATGGCCAGGCCGAGCCCGCTGCCGCCGGAGATGCTGGCCCGCGCAGGGTCGGCGCGAAAGAAGCGCGTGCCCAGACGCGGGAGCGCGTCCGCCGGCACGCCGGGGCCCTCGTCGGCGATGCTCAGACGGACCGATCCCTGCGCCTGGGTGGCGGTCACCGTCACCGTGCCACCCTCGGGGCTGTGCCGCAGGGCGTTGTCCAGCACGTTCACCAGGGCCTGGTCGAGCGAGTCCGCATCGCCCAGCAGGCGCGCCTCGCCGTCAACCCCGGCCGTGTCAAGGTGGGCGCCGCATTCGCGGGCCAAGGGCGCCAGCACCCAGGCCGCCTCGCCCACCAGGTCCGCCGCACGGAGCACGTCCCGCCGCATGGTCGCCTCCGGCCTGTCCAGCCGGGCCAGGGTCAGCAGGCTGTCGACCAGCCGCCCCATGCGCTCGGTCTGGCGGACGATGCCGGCGACGGCCTCCGGCGCCGGATCCCGCCGCAGGCCTTCGGCCAGGGCGTGAAGCGAGGCCAGCGGCGTGCGCAGCTCGTGGGCGGCGTCGGCCACGAAGGCGCGCCGCTGTGCATCCAGCTCTGCAATCTGGGCCGCCATGGCATTGAAGGTCCGGGTCAGGGCGGAGACCTCGCCGCTGCCGCCGGCTGGCACCTCCTGACGCAGATCGCCCGACGCCATGCGCCGTGCGGCGGCAGTCAGCGCCTCAATCGGCCGCGCCAGCTCGCCGGCGGCGAAGAGCCCGGCCGCCGCAGCCGCCAGGGCCAGCAGGGCACCCAGGCCCCACAGCCGGAACGGCAGGACGTCCAGCTCGGCGCGCAGGGGTGTCAGGTCCCGCACCAGCACGACCTCGCCCCCGGTGACGGGGGCCGCCGCGTAGGACGTCCAGGCGCCCCCGCTCGACAGCAGCGCCGCCGTGGCGCGGGTGACGTGGGCGACGGCGCCCGGCAGCCGCGCGGGCTCGCCGACGATGTCCGTCGGCCCCGCGCTGTCGATGCGCACGTATCCGTCCGGCCCGATCCACAGCAGCCGCCCGCCGGCCGCCGTCCCGATCTCGGTGGCAGCGGCCTGCGGATCGCCGCTCGGGCTGGTGCGGACGGCGGCGAACAGGCGCGCGGCCGCGGCCACCGCGCTGAGCGAGCGCTGGCGCTCGGTCGCCAGGGACAGGTCCACCGCCGTCCGCGCCGCCAGGCCGGTCAGGATGCCCGTGACGAGGACCGCGAGGATCGCATAGGTCGCCGCCAGCCGCCAGCGCAGGCTCATGCCCCGAGCCTACCAGACACCTGTTACAGCCCCGTTTCGGCGTGTGACGGCGATGTGACGAAGTAGCCGACCCCGAAGCGCGTGCGGATGATCCGCGGGTCGGACGGGTCGGCTTCGACCTTGCTCCGGAGCCGGCGGATATGCACATCCACCGTGCGGAGATCGCCGGTGAAGTCATAGCCCCAGACCTGCTCGAGCAGCTCGGGCCGCGTGAAGACCCGCCCGGGGTGGCGCGCAAGGTGCGCCAGCAGGGCGAACTCCGTGGCCGTGAGCTCGACGGGACTGCCGTCCCGCAGCAGGCGCTGGCCGTCCAGGTCGAGGGCCAGCCGCCCGCCGGCGAGCCACAGTGTGTGGCCACCACCGGCACCACGGGCGGTCCGCCGCAGGATCGCCCGCACCCGCGCCACCAGCTCGCGAGGGTTGAAGGGCTTGGTGAGGTAGTCGTCGGCGCCGAGCTCCAGGCCGATGATCTTGTCCACGTCGTCGGCGCGGGCCGTGAGCATAAGCACGGGCACATCCGATATCCGGCGCAGCTCCCGGCACACCTGCAGCCCATCGCGCACGGGCAGCATCAGGTCAAGGACGATGATCGCCGGCGACGTGGCGCGAAACGCCGCCAGGGCCTGATCCCCGTCGGAGGCCGTCGCCACCCGAAAGCCGGCGCCCTCCAGGACCGAAGCCAGGCCCCGGACCAGATCGGGCTCGTCGTCCACCAGCAGCACCACGGGTGCATCCACGGGGCAGTACTTGGGCACGTGGGGCCCGACGTCCTACCATGGAGCCATGCACCGTCATGTCGGGGAGTCCAGCTGGCAGGTCACGGTCGGGCCGTCGACAGCCCTGAACGCCGCCCTGTTCATCCGCGAGGCCTGTGGCCTCAGCCACCGTTACGACGCTTGGCGTGGCGGGTCGCCGTGGCCTCCCGCGCAATTTCGCGGCGACGGCGCGGCCGCTGGCCAGTGGTCGGCCTGGTGGGCGGACCTCCTGCGCTCCGCCGGTGGGGTGGCGACGCTGGACGGCCCCGACTTCGCCTCGCTGGCGGACCGGCCAGCGCTCCGCGAGGCCTGCCGGTCGGCACGGGGACCATTTCGCCACTGGTGGGAAATGCCCGCCGGCGGTAGGATCGCCATGGAAAGCTGGTACCGCCTGTTCGGAATCGACACCGCCATCACCGCCGCCATACGGGAGTTCGAGCACCGCCACGTCCGCCGCGCACGGCCATTCAGCCTGCGCCTGGACCTCGTGTACGCCCGGACCGCGGACGTCCACCTTGTGGGCGAGCGATACGCGGTCCTGGCGGCAGGCTGCTTCCGGCCGCACGGGCGCTTCGAGGCGCGGCTCATGGAGCGGATCTCGGCACTCGCGTGAGCGCTGCCGGGCAGGAACAGGACTCTGGCCGCCGAAAATCCGGGGTGAGTCCGTCGAGGACGACCCGGTCGCAGCCAGGAGGTAGGCAGAGTGATCTTCGTGATCACGGAACCGTGCATCGGGAGCAAGGACCAGTCGTGCTCCGAGGTCTGCCCGGTCAGCTGCATCCACGAGGGCGAGGACCAGTATTACATCGACCCGACCGAGTGCATCGGCTGCAGCGCCTGCGAGACCGTCTGCCCGGTCAACGCCATCTTCGACGAGGACCAGGTGCCGGAGCAGTACCAGGCGTGGATCGAGAAGAACGCCCAGTTCTATCAGGGCGGCGTCATCAGCGCCGTCAGCGGCAAGACGATCAGCGTCAACAACCCGAACGGCGACTGATCACGGCGCGCGCAGGGACGGCACGGCCCACCAGAGCGTGGCGCCGACCGCCCGGCCGAGCGCCAGGGCCACGATCAGGGCCAGCAGCCAGCGGCCGATGCCCAGGCGGCGGCCCGCCAGGGGCAAGATGGCCGTCACCTCAGCGATCGCGGCGGACACCATGCCCACGAAGGCACCGCTCAGCAGGCCGGCTGGGATCAACGCCCAGCCGGCCCATGCCGTGAGCGGGATGGCTTCGTTCAATGCGCCCAGCACGGCACCCAGGGCGAGGGCGACCTCGTAGCGCCATGGCGAGCCGCCGCACAGCTGAATCACGCGCGGCACGACCTGAAGCACCGTCAGGACCGCCACGAAGGCCACGCCGACGGCCAGGCCCTCCGCCAGACCCACCAGCGGGACCAGGACGATCATGGGCGGTCGCGCAGGTACGCATGCAGGCCGCGCTCGTAGCGGGCCGCCTCCAGCTCCAGCGGGCCGGGCTCGCCGCGCCACGGCCGCAGGAACACCGCCACGCCCACGCCGACGCCAACCGCGTAGGGGATCTCCAGGAGGAGCGGATGCGCGGAGACGCGGCCCGTCAGCAGGCGATAGATCTCGCGGTGGACGGCGGGCATGTTGACGTCGGCGTGGAAGTTGAGGATCGTGACGGTCGCCCCGACGAACAGCAGCAGCCACGCCACGGCCGCAAGCAGCCAGGCCCATGCCCGCGGCGGGCGGCGTCCCCGCACCACGACGTCGTCGACGCCGAGAACCCGGATGTCCGCATCGGGCGCGGCCGCCGAGACGGCGCGCACCAGCTCGGTCAGGGCCAGGACGCGGTAGCGGCCGGCGGCGGGGCCGGGGCCAAGCGGCAGCTCGGACAGCCGGTCGCCGCCGATGACCTCCGCCACCTGCCCCAGCCGCAGCTCGCTGCCGGGCGCCACGCTCGCAAAACCCCGGGGCCGCAGGAAGACGCGCATGCGCCTAGCATGCGTCAACAGTGCACGGAGCTCAGCGCCACGCTCTTCAGGGCCGGCACGCCGCCGCTGCTGGACTGCTCCAGCCAGATCAGACGGCTCCCCGCGGGCTGCAGGGTGCTGGGATCCGTGTACGTGCCGCTGATGGTCACGCCCGGCACCGTGCACCAGCTCGTCGCCCCAGGCGCCAGCAGGTCCACGGGGGGCGTGCTGGCCTGGCCCGAGACCACGGCGATCAGGGCGCCGTCCGGCAGCATCTGCACCCCGCCGGGCGCGGGATTGGTCCCGGACGGCAGGGCCGGCAGGGAGACGGGTGTCCACGTGCGGCCGCCATCGTCCGTCACGCGCACGGAAGCATTGCTGTGGATGTCCCGCCCGACGAGCAGGGCGCGCGTGGCGCTGAGGCCGACGAGCTCGTTGAGGTCGCAGCCGTTGGCGATGTCGTTCTGCGGCGAGCCGAACGCCGCGTTGAGCGCTTGCCAGGTCCGCCCGCCGTCGCTGGACACCTCGATCGGCTGCGGGTAGTCGTGCATCGCGCAGGAGCCGGTGCCGCTCGGCGCCGGGCCCCACCGCACGCAGGGGCCGCCGCCCGCCGGACACTGCAGGCTGGCGGACGTCCACGTCGCGCCGCCGTTGTCGGTTGCGACGAGCGCAAAGGGCGCGTGGCTGCCGCTGAAGAGCGCCTGCACCGCACCGGCCGCGGTGACGCTCAGCCCGCCGAAGCCGCCCGCGTCATAGCCGGTGGGCGGCGGGACAGCCTTCCAGGTCTTGCCGTGATCGGCCGTAGAGACGGCGATGTAGTACACGGGCGGCATGCCGTATTTCGCGGTGCCGGCGGCGTACTCCGCATAGACGCTGCCCCCAGCCGCCAGCGCGCTCACACAGGCCGGCACAGCCTGACCGGCGGGCAGCGGAATGGCGTACCCCGTCGGCGCGAGGGCGGCCGGGACACCCGCTGTGGGCACCGTCGACCAGCTGGCTCCCCCGTCGCTGGAGACGCGGACCCCGCCGGCCGTGCAGACGGCGAGCGTCGCCGGGCTGCCGGGAGCCGCGACGCGGCCCTTGTTGGGCTGGATCCAAAGTGGCGTGAAGGTGCCGAGATCCGCCCACGTGGCGGGCGGCGAGGCGGACGCCGTCGCCGTCGCGCTCGCGGACGTCGATGCCGAGGCCGTCGCGCTCGCGGAGGTCGAGGCCGAGGCCGTCGCGCTTGACGACGGGGTGGCCGCGCTCGTGGATGTCGGGGTGGTGGTCGCCGAAGCCGTCGACGTGCTTGATGGCTGGCTCGGCGCCGCCTGTCCGCAGGCCGCGAGCAGCAGGCCGGCCACGACGAGGCTTGGGAGAAGCCGTCGATGAGTGGGGATGTGGAGCCCTCCCGCAGTTTGGACGGCGCGGAGCTGCCCCAGGTTCCACGCCGCCGCCCTCAGGTGCCCGGCAGGCGCATGATCGCGTCCCCGGCGGCGACGTACAATGCCCCGGTGTCGCCGATGGCGGTCAGAACCCTGCCACCCGTGGCAATCTCAACCGGCGGGTCCGCGCCCCCGGTTACCGGCAGCTCGGTCGCCGCAACCGGCGAACTGGGGCACCTCGCTGGCCGGAGCATGGGGCGGCGGCGCCGGGGGCCTCACCAGCCGAGCGTCGCCGCACCTTGGCGCGGACCTTGCGGAAACGGTCGTCCGCTCGACGGTGGGTGCCGCCGGCAACGTTGCCGTGGGCGTCGGCCCGGGGGCCGTGGCCGCCACAGCCGTCACGGCCGACGCCGAGCGGGCCCCCCCGGGCGGCGGTCCCGAGCAACCCGCAGCCATCAGGGCGAGGGCGACGCAGAGAGCGGCGGCGGGACGGGCGATGACCGACCCTCCCACCGCCATTGACGGCGCGGGCGGTCCCTAAGTTCCGAGGACCGGGACCTCCCAATCAGGATCCCGCCGCCAGGCCGTCCAGCGCGCCTCGAACGGCCAGCCGCCGGCCCGCGCCAGGGCCTCCGCCTCCCGGCGGGCCCCTTCGAGCGCCAGCGCCTCCGCATCCGTCACGACACCCAGCCGCCGTGCCTGCTCATATTCGTCCTCGTCCTTCCACCGCATGGCGCCGTCGGTGCCGACCTCGAGGTCCAGCAGCAGGTCGAACGTGTCCACGCGCTGGCCGTCCACGCGGTAAGGGCGCTGGAAGTTCACATACCACCGCTGAAGGCGGCCGCTCGCGTCGTCGTAGACCGCGTTGACGCTGAACCAGCGTCCGGGCAGGAGGATGTGCACCCAAGAGGTCGTGTGCCAGGTCCAGGGCTCAACCTCCCAGTCCCCGCGGGCCAGGTTGGCGATGCCCTCGGCCCGCACGGCCTCCCCCGCCCCGCGCAGCCAGGCGGTCCAGGTGGTGGGCACCAGCACCCGCACGCCGGGCCAGTGCGCGAGCACCAGCGCCCGCTCCGAGTGTTCCAGCACACGCGTCGGATACGCCGTCCACACCCGGCCAAGGTGCACGTCGCGGCGGATCGCCGTTGAGCCCGCGATGAGGAGAGTCGCCACCATACCCCCCCGGCAGGCGCCGCGCCCTACTCCCCCGCCTCCCGCATCATCCGCAGCGCCCGCCGCTCGATCCGCGACACGTGCACCTGCGACACGCCGATGGCCGCCGCGACCTCCGCCTGCGTCTGGTCGCAGAGGTAGCGGAGCACGATCACGCGGCGCTCGCGCGGCGGCAGGTGGCGCAGCAGGTCCCGCAGCACCAGGCGGTCCCACTCCCCGGCGGGCGCACCGGAGGCCAGCCGCGCGCCGAGCGGCGGCAGGTCACCCCCGGCAGGCGCATCGAGCGAGGCCGGCTGCCGCGCCGCCTCCATGGCAGCCGCCAGGTCGGCCGGGTCGACGCCGAGCCGGCTGGCGAGCTCGGCCGCCGCGGGCTCGTGCCCCGTCGCCGCCGCCTCGCGCTCGGCCATGGCCAGGGCTCGCCGCGCGAGCGACCGCCCCGCGCGCGGCATGCCCACGGGTCCCTCGTCGCGAAGGTAGCGCTGGATCTCCCCCAGGATCAGGGGGCAGGCGTAGGTGGCGAAGGCGAACCCGCGCTCCGGCTCGAAGCGGTCGATGGCCTTCAGCAGGCCGATGCAGCCGATCTGGCGCAGGTCCTCCATATCGGCGCCGGTGGCGCGGAAGCGCCGGATCACATGGCCAACCAGGCCGAGGTTGGCTTCGAGCAGGGCTTCCCGCGCGCCGGCGTCGCCGGCGCGGGCACGACGATGCAGCTGGGTTCCCGTCGCCTCAGGCGCCGCCATGCGGCCGCTTGGTCATCCGCACCCGGGTCCCGCGGCCCGGCGCCGACTCGACCTCCAGGGCGTCGGTGAACTGCTCCATGAACGTGAAGCCGAGGCCCAGGTGCTCCGGGTCGCTGGACGTCGTGAACTCCGGCCGGCGGGCGGCCGCCACGTCCGCGATGCCGCGGCCCGTGTCCGCGACCTCCACCGTCAGCGCGCCACCCGCGATGCGCGCCCGCACGGCGATCTCCCCGCCGGCGGCCTCCTCGGGGTAGCCATACGCGTGCAGGACGACGTTGCCCGCCGCCTCGGACACGGCGACGCGCAGCTCCTCCAGCTCCGGCAGCGTGAACGGCAGCCCGCTGGCGAAGGCGGCTACGGCGACGCGCACCACGCCCACGTTCTCCTGCCGGGCCGGCAGCCGCAGCTCCATGACGTTGTCGGCAGGGCCCTCCGGCGGCAGGCCCGCCGCGCCCAACCCCTCAGGCTCCACGCTCGTCGGCCCCCCATGCGGCCACGGCCGCGCGCTCGCTTGTGTACACCGCCGCGACCTTGTCGATGCCGCCGATCTTGAGGATGGCTTTCACCGCCCCCTCCGGCTCGACGATGGCCAGGTGGCCGCCGGTCCGCTGCAGCCCGCGCAGCCGCCCCAGGATGGCCCCGAGGCCCACGCTGTCGATGAACGAGACGTGCCGCAGGTTGAGGAGGAGGTCGCGGCTGGCGGTGTCGGCCAGCCAGCCGTCGACGCGGCTGCGAAAGGTCGCCGCGCTGCTGAGGTCAAGATCGCCCGTCACGCGCACAATGAGCCGGCCGCCGCGCGGCTCGCACTCGAGCTCCAAGGCGTCCACTCCCGCAGGCGCGTTCGCGGTGGGCCCGCGGCCGTCCTCCTGACGGAATCCGGGCGGAGCCGACAGGAGGAGCGGATTTGCGCGGGGGCGCCATCGGCGCCCCCGTCCCGACGGCCAGCAGCGGCGGGTGGGGCTGGGCGGCTGGCCGCCGGCCCGCGCCGGTCGCGTCACGGCGGCGGCGACGTGCCGGGCGGCGGCGGTATCCCTCACCGGGCGGGGGCGGGCAGCACGTCGTGGTCCACGTTGCGCTCGCCCTTCACGGCGCTGATCACGTTGATGGCGACGCGGGCGCCGTCCCCGGCCGTGATGATGGTGTGGACGCTGGTGCCGGCGCAGGTCCCGGCCGCCCAGAGGCCGGGGATGCTCGTGTGGCCCTGGGCGTCGACGGCGACGATCTCCTTGATGCGGGGCTCGGTGCCCGGGACGATCTGGGCCCCGGCCAGGCGCGCCACCTCGGGGTTGACGCCCAGGCAGAAGATCACGTGGCGGGCCTCGATGCCGCGGCCGTTCTCCCCCTGCAGGGCAAAGCCGTCGGCGCTGGGGCGGACCTCCGTCACCTTGGTCGTGACGAGCTCGGCCCCGGCATCCGTGGCATGCCGCTTGCCGCGGTCGACCAGCTCAGGGCCGGTGATGCCGTCGGGCAGGCCCAGGTGGTTCTTGATCAGCGCGCGGCGCGTCACGCTCTGGTCGGCGTCGACCAGGACGGTCCGCAGGCCGGCGCGGGACGCGAAGATGGCGGCGCTGGCCCCGGCGGGTCCCGCACCGATGATCGCGACATCGTACATGGCGAACCACTCCATTTCGCCCCACCATTCGGTGGGGGGACGGGACGCTCCTCCGCCCCTCGCGCACAGGCGGAGACGCGGCCACGCGGCCGGGCCGGGGGCATGCGCCCGCAGAGGGCATGCGACCACGGGGTCAGGCCTACGGCACGTGGCCGCGTCTGCGGCGTGCGACCACGGGGTCAGGCCCGGGGCATGCGGCCGGGTCTGCGGCGTGCGGCCGCTTGTGGAGGGCACTCGGCCGGCCGGTCAGGGTTGGCGGTCGGCCGCTCGTTCGGCCTGCAGCCGCGTTGCCAGGCCGGGGGCGTACTGCGGCCCGGTCAAGGGGTCCGGCTGGGCGGAGGGCCCGCGCTTGCGGCGCCTCACCGCAGCCACGGCCAGCCGGCCAGGAAGAGCCGCGCGAAGAGACCGAAGGGGCCGACGCGGGGCACGGCGGCCGCAGCCACCAGCGCCACGCTGCCCGCCGGGGCACCGCCGGAGGTCACCACGATCTCCCCCAGCTGCTGGCCCTTGGCGACGGGCGCCCGGACGAAGAGCGGCAGCTCGACCTGGCTTTCGACCTCCGCTCCTCGGCCGCGGGGCACCGTCACCCCAAAGGCTGCGGCGGCCTCGACGTCGACGGTGGGCGCGGTGCCCACCTCGACGGGGACGGCGGCGACCTTCTGGCCCGGCTGCCAGGCCACCGGGGTGACGTAGTGGGCGAAGCCGTACTGAAGGACCTGCGCGGTTTCTGAGAAGCGGAGCTCGGAGGTGGGCTCGCCGAGGACCACCGCGATCATGCGGGTGGTGCCGCGCAGGGCGGTGGCGGCCAGGCCGTAGCCAGCGCCCGTGGTGAAGCCGGTCTTGAGGCCGTCGGTGCCGGCGAACATCTTGATCAGCTTGTTGCGGTTGACGAGCCACAGCTTGTTCTGCCGCAGCCGGTACTCCCAGAGCTTGCTGTACCGGAGGACCTGCGGGTCCTGCGTGACGAGGTAGCGCGCCAGCAGGGCGATGTCGTAGGCGGAGGTCTGCTGGCCCTGCTCGTCAAGGCCGTGCGGGTTCCTGTAGACGGTGTCCTTCATCCCCAGCGCCTGGGCCTTGGCGTTCATCCTGGCGATGAAGTTGTCGTACGTGCCGCCGACATGCTCGGCCAGGGCGTAGGCCGCGTCGTTGGCCGAGGCGACGGCGACGGCGGTGAAGAGGTCCTTGACGGACATGTTCTCGCCGAGCTCCAGCCAGATCTGCGAGCCGGCCGTGTGCACGGCCCCCTCGGAGGCCGAGACCTCATCCGACCACTGCAGGCGTCCCCCGCGGATCGCATCCAGCACCAGGGCCATCGTCATCAGCTTGGTGATCGACGCGGCCTGCCGCGGCTCGTTGGCGTTTTTCGACCAGATGACGCTACCGCTGGCAGCGTCCATCAGCACGGCGGAGGCGGCGTGCGGCGCAAGGTCGGGGATGGGGGCCGCGGCGGAAGGTGCCGGGGGCGTCGCGGCGGCCGCCGTCACGGGGGGGGCCGCGGTCGCGCTGCTGGGCCCTGCGGCGGGTGCCATCGCCGGGGCGGCGGGACCCGCGGCCGGTGCCGTGAGGGCGGCCAGCCAGACGACCAGCGCCAGGACCACCGCCAGCGTCATCGCGCGCCTGCGCGTCCGCAAGAGCCCGTCGCCTCCCGCGACAAGCCTATGGCGACCTGCCCGCGGACATGACCGTCGCGCCGCTCAGCCGACGGCGGCCACACGTGCGTTTCCACCCAGCGGCAGCTTGCCCGGCATCCTTGCGCGTGCCCCCCTGCCGCGGGATGAGCGCCCGTGGGGCGGAGACCACTCCCGCCAATGTGCGTCCGCCGCGCATGACATCCGGGATGCCGTCTGATCGCGTCCCCGGCGACGTCCACCGGGGGCTGCGGAGCGGCGTTCGCCAGGCTGTGGGCATCGCGCGCCGCCCACGACTTCGGCGACGGACTCGCGGTCACGGCGGGGGCGCTGCTGGCCGCAACCCTGACGCGCAACCCCGCTCTCGTCGCGGGACTATGGCTGGCGCAGCGCCTGCCTTGGGTCGTCCTGGCCCTCGCGAGCGGGGTGCTGGTCGCGCAGCCGTACGGGATCGGGGGGCGAGACGAGAGCGCGCCTGCGGTCAGGCGGATCACCCCACCCGGATGCCGCAGCGTGCCCGCACGGACCCCGCGCGTCCACCAGGCAGGTGGTGGCTCGGCCGCCTCCGCGAGCCCTGCCCCGCGCCGTGGCCGGAACCCGGCCGGGGCCACGTCCATACCATGGGCCCGGGACTGAGAGGAGGGGCGAGCGCGCATGCACGTCCACCCGATCCGGCCGCAGCGCCCGCCGGTGCAGCCGGGCCCGGTCTTCCCCTGGTACCTCGATGCGGGGACGCGGGCGGCCTTGACCTCCGCCCACGCCGGACAGCCGCCCCGCCATGGCTGGTGGCGCCCTGAGCCGGCAGCCGAGGGGATCCCGGCTGCCGCGCGGGCGGACGAGCCACAGGCGGGCGTGGCGGCACCGGGCAGGGCCCAGGAGTTGCGGCCCTCCACAGTGCCGGGCTGGCCCGCCCCCGAGGCCACCTTATGGGCCGGCCCACCAGGGTCGCGCCCGGCGTGGGCCGACGTCGCCGCCACCAGCCCTTCCGCAAATCCGGGCCATGCCGTCCCCGGCCTCCGGGCGACCGGCCCCGGGCACGGGAGGCGCGCCCCCGATACGACCGCCCCCCGCGCCGAAGGACGCATCGCTGTCGCCGAGCCGGTGGCGCCGGCGCATGTGCAGCCCCGCGCGCGGATCGAGCCCGCCGCCAGCCGGCAGCGACCCGCCGAACCCGCACCGGAGGGGCAGATCCATCCCGACGCCTGGTTCCCGACTCCGGCGCGTTCTCCGACCCCCGCCCGCTGCACCGCGATGAGCCTGCTGCTCCGCCGGCTGCTGCGCCGCCGCGTGCGCATCCGCGCGGGCGGGCACCGCATTCGCGGCATCCTGGTCCGGGTGCGCCCCGAATACGCCACCGTTGCCACTGGCTGCTGCTGCCGCGTCCGCGTCATTCACGTCGTGCTCTGCCAGGTTGTCGCCGTGGAGCTCGAGTGAGCCTCCGGCGGGGCAGGCGGGCGCTGGCGCTCGCCCACCCACCGCGCGGTGCCCGCTTGTCCCGCCTCGCATAAGGTGATGCGCACACCCGGGCGCCGGCCCCCCGCCCCAGGCGTCCGGTCACGCGCGAAAGGAGCCCGCGATGTCCAACCCATCGGAATGCCGCACCGGCACGTCGTTCCATCGCCTGCTCCAGTCCCTGCTCAACGAGACCGTGCGCGTGGCGCTCCAGGGCGACACCTCCGCCAACGGCAAGCTGGTGGATGTTGACCCTCACTTCATCACGGTGGCCGTGCACAAAAGCCACGGCAGCTCGTCCCCGAGCCACCTCGTGATGGTGTTCATCCCGATTCGGCGCATCGCCGCCATCGCGGAGCTGTGAGCCGCGGCCGCCGCGGGGGGCGTGCGGGGGCGCCCCTACATAGCGTGGTGCCATGGACCAGGACGACGAGGGCCGCTACCTGCTCGGAGCCACCCCGCCCGCCGACACGCTGGCCTTCCTCAGCCGCAACGCGGGGTTGGACCTGCCCCCCGACACGTTCGCCGCACTGACTGTCGAGGCCGACCGCCAGCGCCAGGGCCGACCCCTCCCGGAGGACCTGCCGTCCCCAGAGCCGGCCCCAGCCGCCTGGCAAGCCCACCTGGACCGGGTGGTGGCCCGCCCCCTGTTCCAGCGCCTCTTCGCCGGGGCCCGCTGGTCGTTCGCCGCCGTGCCGGTCGAGAGCCTGATCTCGGTCCAGCCGCATGTGAACTGGACGTACAGCCAGGCCCAGGCCGCCCGCGGCGACCCGCTGGAGACCTGCCTGCCAACCCTCCCCGAGCCCCTCGACCTGTGGGGCGGCGTATCCCCGAGCGACCCGCCCAGCGCCTCGTTCTGCACCCGCGACCCGAACGTCCGCATCGTCGACGTCCGCATGGCGGAGTCCCCGCGGCTCACCGTCACCTTCACGATCAGCAAGACGGCCGTCTTCCTGCAGGTGGTGCGCCTGGCCGGGCGCCTCTACCTCAAGAACGGGGTGCACCGCGCCGCCGGGCTCGCCGCCGCGGGCCATCGCCGCCTCCCCTGCCTGCTGGTGGAGGGGACCGGCCCGCGCGACCTTCCCGACCTCCTGCCACTGGAATCCATGCTCAGGCCCGACCCACCCCGGGTCACCGACTTCCTGCGGCCCGAACTCTACGTGGCCCACCCCTGGCGGACCCGCGTGAAGTACCTGCGCCTGGTGCCCGAGGAGTTCGTCGCCCCGCTGCCGCCGCCGTTGTAACGCCCCCGCCGCCGCCGCCGTTGCAGCGCCCCCGCGCCGCCGCCGATACATGCCCCAGGGGGATCGGCCCTGCAGCGGTTCATGGCCAGCCTGCCGGTCCGCGAGCGTGACCACATCCACGAGATGACCCAGCGAGTGCTGGAGCGGGTGACGCCGTGGGCGGAGCCGTACGGCATCTTCCCGACGGTGCGGTTCCCGGCCGTCGCCATCAGCATGGTGGCCGCCGCGCCCTGGTGCGACGTCGAGGCCCTGACCGAGATGGCCATGATCCCGATCTGGATCTACGCCATCGACGACGCCTACGACCAGCGCACCATCGCCCCGCAGTGGCGCCAGAAGGCCGTGCGCCGGTACAGTGCCGTGGCCGGGGGCGACCTCCGCTGGGCGGACGACCCCTATGCGGCCTCCCTGGCCGACCTCACGGCCCGGATCGCCCGCCGCCCCCTGTGGCCGCAGCTGCGCGACACCTGGGTGCTCTGGTGCCGTCGCATGCTGGCGGGCATGGCCTTCGAGTGCGCCACGGCCGACCGGGTCCGGGCCGGCGCCCCCCTGCCCGCCTACCGCACCTACCTCGACCACGGCCTCTACAGCATCGGGGTGCCGATGTACCTGGCCGGGGCATGGATCATCGACGGCGACCCCGCCACCCTGCCGGCGATGGCCGCGCTGGGTCGCATCTGCCGCATGTCGGGCCGGGCCGTGCGGCTGGCCAACGACCTGCAGACCCACGCCAAGGAGCAGGGGGAGGGGAACTGGAACGCCATCATGCTGCTGTCGGGCGGGGACGGCTCGCCAGCCGCGGCGGCGGCGGTGCAGGAGCGCCTGAACGCGGCCATGCGGCGCCTCTCCCGGGCCTGCGCACGCCTTGCCCCGCTGCGCGCGGCGCGCCTGGTCGACCGGGTGTCGCGCTTCTCCGTGGAGCTATACGCGGACTGGGACTACCACACGATTCCCCACGAGACGATCCTGGTTCACCACTGAGGCGCCCGGCAGCGCAATTTGTGAGCGGCGGCGCGACGCGCCGCCGCACCAACATCGCCTTCGACAGCGGCGGGAGGCCTTGATGAAACGCCCCGCGGCCACCGCGGCCAAGCCTGCCGCGTGCGGCAAGGCCCGGGGCGATCAAGGGGCGTGGTGACCTAGCGGCCCGAGCCCGGCAGCCGCAGCGCCAGATCCGGCTCCGCCGCGCCCGACGGGGTTTCCGGATCGTAACTCTGCAGGTAGCGTATGACCTGATTCGTCAGCTGGCTGGGGGTCGAGGCGCCCGCGGTCACGGCCACCACCTTCGCCCCCTGCAGCCACTCCGGGCGGATGTCGGCGACGCTGCCGATCAGGTAGGCCGGCCGGCCCGCCACCTCCTGCGCCACCTGCACCAGGCGGTTGCTGTTGTTGCTCCGCGGGTCGCCGACCACCAGCACCACGTCCGCCGCGCGCGCCTGCTCGGCCACGGCCTGCTGGCGCACCTGCGTGGCCAGGCAGATCTCGTTGAAGACCTCGGCGTCGGGGTAGCGCGATTTGCACGCGGCGATCAGGTCCGCCGTGTCCCACTGGGAGAGGGTGGTCTGCGTCACGATGGCGACCTTGCCGCTGCCGATGTCCAGGCGGAGCGCGGCCAGGTCGGCGGCGTCCTCGATCAGGTGGACGCGGCCGGGTGCCTCGCCCATGGCGCCCTCCGGCTCCGGGTGGCCCTTCTTGCCGATGTAGATGATCTGGCAGCCGGCGGCCACGCGGTCGCGGATCACCTTGTGCGTGCGGGTGACGTCGGGGCACGTGGCGTCAAAGCAGGTCAGCCCCTTCTTGCGGGCGGCCTCCTTGACCTCGGGCGCCACGCCGTGGGCCGTGAAGATCACCGTGCCGCGGCGGACCTTGCGCAGCAGGGCGCGGCGGTCGCCGCCGTCCAGGGTCTCGATGCCCTGCCGGGCCAGGTCCTCCACCACGTGGCGGTTGTGCACGATCATCCCCAGGATGTAGATGGGGCGCGGCACCTTGGGATCGCGGGCCACGCGCTGGGCCAGCGTCATCGCGTCGACGACGCCGTAGCAGTACCCGCGCGGGGAGACGGCGATGACCTCCATGTCGAGCGACCTCCTCCGACCTCGCATGCGCGCCGGGCGGACCCGCGCGCACCATCGCTCTAAACGGTGACGAGCAGGGACTCGGCGATCTCGTCCAGCATGACGAGCAGCTCGGAGCGACCGACGCCGAGCTCCTCAAGGGCCCGGCGGCTCAGGTCGCGGTGAAATCCGGCCATCTCCTCGGCGTAGGCGCGGCCGCCCAGGTCAAGGGCGTACTTCCGCAGCAGCTGCATCTCGTCCGGGCTGAGGGCCTCGGGGCTGAAGAAGCGCGCGGCGAGGGAGGCGACCTCGGGCGGGGCGTCGTCCAGCTGGAAGATGTAGAGGAGCGGGAGAGTCTTCTTGCGGCTCTCCAGGTCGGCCGGGACCTTGCCCATGGCCGCGGAGTCGCCCCAGATGCCGGCCACGTCGTCCTCGATCTGCAGGTACATCCCCAGGTGGTAGCCGAGGCGGCGGGCGGCCTCCGCCACGTCGTCGCGGCCGGCGGCCAGGGCGCCGAGGTAGGCCGAGCTGCCGAGCAGGCTGGCCGTCTTGGCCCCGCACATGCGCATGTAGTCGTCGATGCTCGGGCGGCTGCCGGCCTGAAAGCTCAGGTCCTGGAACTGGCCCTCGCAGAGGCGCAGCGTGCAGAGGCCGAGCTCCTCCGCGGCCGCCAACGCCCGCTCGGGGGGCAGGCCGGCGGTGCTGGCCTGGGTGGCGGCCACCGTCACCATGGCCTGGACCGCCACGCCCGCGTTCATGGCCTGCGGGACGCCGCAGATCCGCCAGAGGGCGGGACGGCCGCGGCGCAGCGTGCCGCTGTCCTGGATGTCGTCAAAGACGAGCGCGGCGTTGTGCAAGAGCTCCAGGCCCGCGGCGATGGGCAGGACGCTGCCGACCTCGCCGCCCAGGGCTTGGTTGACCAGCAGGCAGAGCAGCGGCCGGACCTTCTTGCCCGGACGCGCCTTCGGCGCGCCCTCGGTGTCGCCCCAGCCCAGGTGGTACTCGATCAGATCCCAGATGGGGCTCGCCGTGCGCAGATGCGCCAAGAGCTCCTGCTCCTGGCGGCTGATCGCGTCGGCCAGGATCGAAGACACACTCGCCTTGCGACTCAAGCCTCACCCACCTCCACATGCGTGCCACGCCGGCGCCGGGCCGTGTTCAGCTCGGCCAGCAGGGTGGTCAGGGTGGCCACCACGCGCGGGTCGAACTGGCGCCCCTGGTTCTCGCGCAGGATCTTGATGGCCTCGGCCGGGGTCTGGCCACTGCGATAGGGCCGGTCCGAGGTGATCGCGTCGTAAGCGTCCGCGACCAGGACGATGCGCGAAGGCAGCGGGATCTGCTCGCCTGCGATGCCGTCGGGGTAGCCGCCGCCGCCGAAGTTCTCGTGGTGGTGGCGCACCGCCAGAGCCACGGCCGACAGGCTGGGCACGGGCGCCAGCATGTCCGCGCCCTGGTCCGCGTGCTGGCGGACGATGGCCATCTCGTCCGGCGTGAGGGCGCCGGGCTTTTGCAGGATCACGTCGGGGACGCAGATCTTGCCCACGTCGTGGAGCAGGCCGGCCAGGCCGACGTCGTGGATCTCCCACGCCGAGAGGCCGAGGCGGCGCGCGATCCGGAAGCAGAGCCGCGAGACGTTGCGGCAGTGCAGGTCTAGCTTGGGGTCCTTGCCGCGGACCGTGATCAGCAGCATCCGCACGACCTCGAGGGTGCGGGCCGGGCCGCCGCGGCGGCTGGTGCGCGGCGAGCGCGAGTGCCGGCCCACGTCGGCGGCGCGCAGGTCGACCTTGCTCAGCTGGGTCATGATGCTGCCGACCAGGGACTGCAGCGGCCCGCCGGTGTCCATCTCCTCGAAGGCCTTCACGCCGCCGCCCGAGCGCTTGGCGAAGTACATGGCCAGGTCGGCGCGGCCGACCAGGGGCTGGTAGTCCGCATCCCCGGCCGTGGCCGTGGCCCAGCCGATGCTGAGGCCCATGGGCGGAGCGAGGCCGTCCACGCGCTGCTCAACCGCCCGCTTGAAGGCATCGTCCACGGCGTGGGCGATGCCGTCCGCCGAGGTGGCGTCCACGCCGGGCAGCACGGCCACGAACTCGTCGCCGCCGTAGCGGGCGGCCAGGCCCTGCTCGTCGATGCTGTTGCGCAGCACGATGCCCACCTGGCGGAGCGCGCGGTCCCCAGCCAGGTGGCCGTAGGTGTCGTTGAACTCCTTGAACATGTCCAGGTCCAGCATCAGAATCGTCAGCGGCCGCTGCAGGCGCTCGGCGTGCTGCTCGCAGTCCGCCAGGAACTCCTTGAAGCGGCGGTGATTGGCGAGGCTGGTGGTCGGGTCGACCAGGGCCTGCGTCTGCATGGCCGCGTAGGTCCAGACGTTGGCCAGGGCCGGCCCGCAGCGCTGGACGAACGTGTCGACCAGGCTGCGCCGCACCGCGCTCAGCTCCGCGCGGCGGTCGTGCAGCACCACGTGGATGTGGCCGAGGTCCTCGCTGCCGTAAAGCAGCGGGAAGTCGAAGCTGGCGGCGTCCGCTTCGGCGGGGTGGGCCTCGTGCACCGCGCGGCGGGTGTTGTGGGGGTTGTCGCGCGGAATCCACTCCTGCAGGTTGGTGGGGGGCAGGACCTCGATCTCGACCCGGGCGGCACCGGCCAGCTCCGCCGTCCAGAGGGCCGTCTCCTCCAGCACCCGGTCCAGGTCGAGGCTGCCCGTCAGGGCCGCGGTGGCCTCCGACAGCTGCTGCTTGGCCTGGATGGCCGCGTCCTCCAGCTCACGCTCGGCGGCGCGCGCCCGGTCGATGACCCAGCCGACCAGCACGGCCGTCATGGCGCCGAAGCTCATGCGGAAGAGGATCGTGGCAAAGGTGGAGATCCCGTGGTCGGCGCCCGTCAGGAAGACCACGCCGGCATAGCAGAGGGTCTCGATCCCCACGCTGTAGAGGGCGCGGCCGCCGCCGAACCGGATGGCGCTGACCACGGCGACCAGGTAGTAGACGACGAAGAAGTCGGAGTGGATGCCGCCGGAGAAGGCGATGACCGTCGTGGCCAGCGCCGCGTCCCCGGTCGTCGTCATGTAGCCGTTCAGCAGCCACTGCGGGTGGCGCGGGATGATCCACTGGGTGAACAGCAGGCTGTAGAGGATGGCGAAGAGGCAGACGCCCCACACCCCGTACACCTCGGCGCCGTGGAAGAGAAACGGCGCCACGGCGGCGGCCGACAGGCTGCCGACGAACCGGATGAGGATGGCCTGGCGCTCCGTCTTGATGGTGGCGATGAGGGAATGGCCGAGCCAGCTCTCATCGCCGCCGCGGGAGACGTCGACCTCCAGCTCAAGCGCGCGGCTCAGATCGCCCACCTCCGCGCGATGGCCTGGGCCGCGGCCACGGCCGCGTCGACCACCAGATGCGGGCAGTAGAGGCCCTTGCCGATCCAGAGGGCCGGGCGGTCCGGGCAGGCGTCGAGGTAGGCCGCGGCGCGGCGGAAGATGCGGCCATCGTCGGTGCCGGCGGCCGCCAGCGCTTCGACGGCGTAGGCCGTTTCCTCCGGGGAGCCGCCGAATGCGCCGAACGCGCCGCCGCGCTGCTGGCTGCCACGCAGCCAGGCCACGGCCGGGGCGATCAGCTCGGGCGCGATGCGGTGCAGGGCGATGATGGCCCGGCAGGTCGGGTAGTACGGTGAGAGATGCCACTTATCCCACCAGTAGCCCTCTTCCGTCACGGTGTCCGCGAGGAACGCCAGCACCTTGGCCAGGGCCTCGAAGCGGCCATGGAAGGGCAGGCGAGAGATCGCGTAGGCGACGTGGATGTTGGCGCTGCACGACGGGTCGCGCTCGAAGGGGAAGGTGGCGAAGCCCCCCTCCCGCTCGAACCCGCGCAGGACGTCGGCCGGCACGTGCCGTCCGGCCCGCCCGAGCGTGACGGCGGCCAGCGCGGTGTCGTCGGCGTCTGGCTCCAGGCCCACGGCCGAGATCCCCGCCCCGCCGCGCCAGGCGGCATGCAGGCGCTTGACGTGCGGCGCCAGGGACGGGTCGGCGGGCGACAGCCCGGCCTGCGCGAAGTGGTCGAGGGTCCAGGCGATCTCGAACACCTCGAACGGGTCCACGTCCTTGGCCCCGCCGCCGCTGAGCGCGCGCTTCAGGTAGCGGGCCGTGCGCGGCGCGGGGGCCAGCATGTGGTGGTAGGCGGTGGCGCTCGGGGAGTTGCCGCACGAGCCCGCCTCGTCCACCAGGCCCTCCGCCAGCGTGCCGTCGGCCCAGGCTTCCAGGGAGTGGACCAGGCTCATGGGCGGGTGCTTGCGCCAGCCGTGCGGCAGGCGCGCCAGCTTCTCCTTGCGCGTCCGCTGCAGAGGCGCAAGGGAGTGCGTGACGTGCAGGCCCAGCTCCTCCGCCTCGGCCAGCAGCGCCGGCACGCACAGCTCGAAGCCGACCGTCTCCTGGGCCGTGGGCGCCTCGGCCCAGCGGGCGGAGGCCTTGGCGATGTAGCGGAGGCCGGCCGCGACGGCCCCGGCGGGCGCCCGCCGCAGGCCCGCGCGCTCGTTGGCGACCAGGGCCACGACCGCGGCCAGGGTGCCCGCGAGCCGGTCGGGCAGGAACTCGGCCTCGGCCCCCCAGCTGCCGTCGCGGTGCTGGTGGGCGAGCAGCCAGTCCCAGGCGGTGGGCAGGAGGAGGTCCCGGCCGCCGGCCTCCGGCACGCGCGCAAGCCATGCCGTGTCGTAGGCGACCGGGTCCATGGCGCTGCCGCCAAGGCTCCGGAGCAGGGGGTGCCACCAGGCGGCGGCATGCGGCGGGCGGCGCACATCCAGTGCTTGCAAACGGCTCCCCTTCCATGGGGGCACGGAGCGACCTCGAAGTCTGTATCGGGGTCCGGGGCATCTGTGTTCAGCCGGGGTGGGTTGCACCGTGCCACGGCGGCCCTGCGGGAGGACGGGCGGCGGGGTGCGGCGGCGATCCACTCGGGGTCGCGACGGGAGGCGCCAGCGGATGGGAGCCGAGACAACGCAGGCCGAGGCGCCTCCCCCGGCTGACGATGCGAAGGCCGGGGGCGCCTTGTCCCCCGGCCTCCCGGCTGCGCCTGCCCGCCACCGGGCGAGACGCGGTCTCTTCTTTCAGATCAGAGGCCGGCGCATGTTGCGCGG
>DAHVAF010000204.1 GCA_027314765.1 Clostridia bacterium
GTTCGGTGTCGGTGTCGGTGTCGGTGTCGGTGTCGGTGTTCGGTGTTCGGTGTTCGGTGTTCGGTGTCGGTGTCGGTGTTCGGTGTTCGGTGTTCGGTCTTCGGTGTTCGGTCTTCGGTGTTCGGTCTAACGAGGGGGGCGCGGCGGTGTACGACCTGGCCATCATGGGTGGCGGCGTCTGGGGGTGCTCCGCCGCGCTGGCCGCGGTCGAGCAGGGCTACGGGCGCGTGGTGCTGCTCGAGGCCAACCAGTTCGTCGCGGGCGAGAGCAGCGGCAAGTCCGGGGGCATCATGTCCGAGTTCGCGGGCCACCCCGACGACCGGGTCTGGGTCGCGCGCAGCCGCGCCCTGTTCGAGGCGGCCGCCCGGCGCAGCGGCGATGCCGGCATGGTGCGCCGCTACGGCCGCCTCGTCGTCTGCGGGGCGGACGAGGCGCCGGCCTTCCGGCGCGTCGCGGACGAGCTGGCCTCCGAGGGCATCGCCTCCGACATGCTCACGCCGGAGCAGGTCGCGGCCCGCTTCCCCCTGGTCGACGGCCTTGCGCCGGACACCCTTGGCCTCTGGACCCCCGATGCCTGGCACCTCAACGCCACGGGCTACGCCCAGACGGTGGTGACGGCTGGGCGCGAGCTGGGGCTGGAGGTGCGGCTCGGCTGGCGCGCCGGCGCCATCCGGCTCCGGCGCGAACACGGCGGCACGATCCGCGTCGAAGGGCCGGACGGCACCGTCGAGGCGGGCCGCGCGCTGATCGCCGCCGGCACCTGGACTCGCAAGCTGCTGCAGACGGCCGGCATCGACATCCCGTACCGGCCCTACCGCGTGCAACTGGCCTCCATCGCCTTCGCGGCGGCCGAGTCGCTGCCCATCATGAGCGAGACGGCGACGGACATGTACATCACGCCCGACGGCCCCGGCAGCCTGCTCGTGGGCGATGGCACGCAGCTCTGGGAGCACGACCCCGACGCCTTCCAGCACGCCGGGGACGCCGCCTTTGAGCAGGAGATCGCCGCTGGCCTCGCGCGGCTCGTCTCCAGCGCCGGCGAGGCGGCGGAGCTGCGGCGGTCCTGGGCCGGCCTCTGCGGCGCCACGCCCGACCGCCGCCCGCTCGTCGGACCCGTGGCGGACGGGCTGTACATCGCCTGCGGCGACAACGGGTCCGGCGTCGGGCGCGGCCCGGCGCTGGGGGAGCTCGCGGCGCGCGTGGCGATGGGCATCGAGGCCGCCCCGGCCCGGCTCGACCCCTTCCGCTTCCCGGCGGCGGACTTCCGGCTGCGGCCCGGCTCCGGGTTTCTCGTCCCGGACTGAGACGCGGCCAGGCCGCCCATTTCGCGCCGCGACCGCCTGCGCGGTCGCGGTGGATGCCCGTGGCCAGCCGGCGCCGCGACTGGGGGGGCCCCTCTCCGGCCCTACCGCCCGAACAGCGCCCCGCCGTTCACATGCAGCACCTCGCCGGTCACGAACCCCGCCTCCGGCGACGCCAGGTATCGGACGGCGGCGGCCACGTCCTCGGGGCGGCCCGCCCGCCCGACGAGCGTCTCGTCCACCAGGTGCCGCACCCGCGCCTCGGGCCACCCTGCGCTGAACTGGGTGTCGGATATATACCCCGGCGCGACGGCGTTGACGGTGATGCCCCGCGGCCCGAGGTCGCGGGCCAGGGCGTACGTAAGGCCGATCAGGCCCGCCTTCGCCGACCCGTAGGCGAGGCCGCCGGCGCGGAACGCCGCGATCGAGCTGATCATCACCACGCGCCCGCCCGGGGACGCCAGGTGCGGCGCCAGAGCCAGGGTGACCAGGAGGCACCCCTTCAGGTGAATGCCGACGTCAGCATCCCAGGCCGCCTCCGCGTCGGCGAGCGGCGTGTCGAGTGCGACGCGCGGCGTGGCGCCCGTGCCGGCGTTGTTGACCAGGATGTCGAGGCTTGGCCAGCGCTCCGCCAGTGCGGCGGCCGCGGCCTCCACGTCCGCCCGCTGGGACACGTCCGCCCGCATGGCGACGCAGGCAGGGCCAATCATGGCGCGCGCCGCCTCCAGCCGCTCCGCGGTGCGGCCCAGAATGGCGACCTCGCAGCCTTCCGCCGCCAGCGACCTGGCAATCGCCAGTCCGATGCCGCCGCTGCCGCCCGTCACCAGGGCACGACGAGGCATGCTGCATTCCCCCGACCTGACCGTATCCGCTGGAGTGGAGAGACGTCCAATATATATGGGGCCGCGGAGTGAGACTATATTGGTATCACCATGGAGCTGCGCCATCTCCGGTATTTCGTCGCGGTGGCCGAGGAGCTTCACTTCGGCAGGGCCGCCCGGCGCCTGCACATCGCCCAGCCGCCCCTCAGCCAGCAGATCCGCCGGCTTGAGGCCGAGCTCGGCACGCCACTGCTCGAGCGGTCGCGGCGCCACGTGGCCCTCACGGCGGCCGGCGCCGCACTTCTGCCGCACGCCCGCCGCACCCTGCAGGTGGCGGAGCAGGGGGCCGAGGCCGCCCGCCGGGCCGCGCGCGGCGAGACCGGCAGCATCGCCGTGGGTTTCGTCGGCTCGGCGATGGCGGGGCCGCTGCCCGATGTCGTGCGGGCCTTCCGTGCCGCCTGCCCCGACGTCGAGGTGGCGCTGCGCCAGATGACCACGGCCGCCCAGGCCGCAGCGCTGCGCGCGGGCGAGCTCGACCTTGGCTGCCTGCGCCCGCCCCTGCGCGATGCGGGCATCGCCGTGGCGCCCATCCTCACGGAGGCGCTGGTGGTCGCGCTGCCCGCCGGCCACGCAGCGGCCAGCGGTGAGGGCGTCGACCTGGCCGCCCTGGCGGGCGAGCCCTTCATCATGCCGCCCCGCCAGGAGGGCGAGGCCTTCGCCGACCACCTGCTCGCCGCGTGCGCCGCAGCCGGTTTCCAGCCGAACGTTGCGCAGACCGCGACCGAGATGTCGACGGTGCTGGGGCTCGTCGCGGCCGGCCTCGGCGTCGCCCTGGTCCCAGCCTCGCTCGCAAGCGTGCCGCGCCCCGGCGTCGCCTTCCGGCCGGCCGAGACCCCGGCTCCCGCGCCTGCGCTCACGCTCGCGCTCGCGTGGCTTCCGGCGAACCTCTCGCCCGCCGCGGATCGGTTTTTGGCCACCGCCCGCGCCTGGGCGGACTGATCAGCTGCGAGTCGGCGTCAGCTTCCTGCCCGCAGGGCTCCGGGTGCCCGCCGTGGCGCGCAGCGAACGTATCGCGCAACGAGTTCGGCAGCCATGACATGCAGACGGAGCCGGGGAGCTGAGGGCGCCGCGCAGGGTGGCCGCGTGAACGCAGGACTGTGACGCGCATGCCGCCGCGAACGGGCATGAAGACGCCACCCGGAAGCAGGCGCTGCCCTGCTTTACGGACCGGCTTGCCCGGTCCTGAGAGGCATGATCTCAATCTGTTGAGCCAGGTCGTGGGCGGTGGAGAGGTCGTTGTCGCCGTACACGAGCACGCGACCAAGGACGAGCACGGAATTGCTCGGTGAGGATATGCGTCTCATTCCCGGCGGCACCGCCCCCTTCCAGTCTGGGCCCGTGATGATGTACTTACCGGCCTGCGTGCCGGTGGTGCGGGTACCGACATAGGCGAAGACGACGTCGAATGGGTCGGAGAACTGCACACTGTAATAGCGGCCGGAAAAGCCCGGCACGTCCAGAACCTGCGGTCCTGTGGAGAGGTCGAGGCAGCCGCCGACAAGCAGCGTGTCGTGGTTCACGCCGACGGTCAGCAGGTTGGAGCTTCCGGGCGGCAGCACTGTGTGAAGCGGGTCTGCAAAGACGGCCTGGGGCTCGACGTACAGCGTGTTGATCGGGACGGGGCCGCTGCCGAACCCCTGGTCCAGGATCGCCTTCTTAAAGTGGTTGTACACGAAATGTGGCCAGAAATAGGCGAAAAGGAACGTGCCGAGCGCCCATGCGACGATCATGACCGAACCGAACGTGATGAGGTGTTTATGCTTCATACGCATCATCACCGCACCTCGACGACCGGCGGCACCCTGTACTTGCCGTTCAGAATGGACTGCCCCGGCAGATACACGCGCAACCAGAGCTTGAAAGCACCCGTCGGTGCGGGCAGCCAGTTGGATTCGTGGCCAGCCGGAGCCGTGTGTTGGATGAAGATGTCAACCGAGCCGTCGGCATTCGGAACGAGGCCGGAGCGGTCGCTCACGCTGTACCGGTTGATCGGGTTCGCCACAAATTGATTCCGCGTATTGCCCATGGTGAGTGACCAGAATGCGTTGTTTGGTGGAAGCCCGTGCGGCGGAAAGTGCAGCGTATAATCGTGAGCTCCGGTGAGCTCCTGGCCCGCGCCATCGGTACTCGTCGTCCAGTACGCGGCCTCTTGCGGCGCGTTGATCGGGCCCTCAAACACGTAGTTGCACGCGCCACGTAACAAGATGCCGGTGCTGGGCTCGGCGCACCCCGACATGGTGGTCCAGCCGTTCTCCTTCGTGGCGTAGGCGAACGCGAGAGCGTGGAACGTGATGAAGGCAAGCACGCCACCGACGATGATGCCCTGGACCACGTCACTGACGATGGTCCTCCTGGGGAGGAGGCTGCGGAGTCGAGCGCCTAACCCGATCACCACCTTCCCCTCGCGGCCCAACCTGAACGATGTCATAATGATATCATTGTGCGTCGCCGATCCACAAGCATCTCAAACCAAGGGCCGCGGCCGGTGCCCCGTTGCCATCGCGGGAGGCGGTGTCCTGAGCCCCGTGGCTGACGTCACGATCATGGTGCTGATGCAGCGCTCCGCCCCGCCTGCGCTGAGCGGGAAAGTCATCGCCCTGGCCACGCTTGGCCTACCGTCTCGAGGCGGCGGCCGGCACAGCCCTGACCGGCGTCCTGATCGGCCGCGTCCTCCCCGCGGCGTGGGTGGGCGCATCCGGCGCGGCCATCGCCGCCACCGCGCTTCTTCTGCTCTGCACCGCCCGGCTCGCACACGCGCTTCCGGCGCCGATCGCCGCGGGATCTCTGCCGGGGCGAGAATTACGATGTCCGCCGTCAGCCATGACGTGGGGCACGCCGCGAACTTGGGCAGCTTGCTTGAATGGGGCCCGACGGCCCTTGCCCGCCGCCCGGCCACCGGCGAAAGTGACCGTGGGAGGTCGAGGAGCCGTGCCGGAGCCGTTGGCCGCGCGCCACAAGATCGTCGACGCGATGCGCTCGAACTGGCGCGACGAGGTCCGCGGCGCCCTGACCTACCGCGCCCTGGCCGCCGCCGAGGCGGACGCCCACCGCCGCGACATTCTGATCCGCCTGGCCGAGGCGGAAGAGCGTCACGCGGGCATGTGGGAGGACCACATGCGCGAGCTGGGGGAGACCCCGCCCGACCGCGCCGCGATCACCCTCGACGAGGCGATCCCGCAGGATGCGCCGGACACGCGGACGGCATGGCTCCGCCGCCTGGAGGCCGACGAGGGCCGCGACGCGGAGAAGTACCGCCAGCTGCTGGGCCTGCTGCCCGCCGGCCCCCTGCGCGGCGCCGTCGAGCGGATGGCCGCCGACGAGGTCGGCCACGCCGAGACCCTGGGGCAGCTCACGACCGGCGACAGCCACGCCGCACGTGTCGCCGCCGCCTCGTCCGGCGCCGCCGCCTCGTCCGGCGCATCCGCCTCGTCCGGGGCATCCGCCGCACCCCGCGCCACCGGTGCGGGCTCGGCCGCCGCCACCCCCGCCGCGCCGCGGGTGGCCAATGTGGCGCCGCCCACGCGCGCCAGGCCCGGCCGCCGCGGCATCGACCCCAAGGCCGCCCTCGCGGAGATGCTGAGCCGCGAGCGCTGGCATGTGCACGGCGCCACGGGCTGGATCGGCGACGCCATTTACGGCGCCAACGACGGCCTCGGCGCGATCTTTGGCATTGTGGCCGGCGTGGCCGGCTACACGGGTGGCAGCCACCTTGTGGTCGTGTCCGGCCTGGCCGGGATGCTGGCCTCCGCCCTCTCCATGGGCAGCGGCGCGTACCTGGCCACGCGCGCCGAGGACGAGGTGCACGCCGCCGAAGTGGAGCGTGAGCGCCACGAGCTGGCGGAGTCGCCGGCCGAGGAGCAGGAGGAGCTCGCCCTCTTCTACCAGCTGAAGGGCCTCTCCGAGCAGGAGGCTCAGGACGTCGTCGCCCGCCTGTCGCGCAGCCCCGAGGCGATGCTGCGCTCGCTGGCCAAGGAGGAGCTGGGCATCAACCTGGAGGAGCACCCGAATGCCCTGCTCTCCGCCGGCAGCTCTGCCCTGGCGACGGCCGTCGGCGCGATCATCCCCGTGATCCCGTTCTTCTTCATGCGCGGCACGCCGGCGCTGCTCGTGGCGGCGGCCATCAGCCTGCTGGCGCACTTCGCCGTGGGCGCTCTGAAGACGCTGGTCACCTCGCGCAGCTGGGTGGCGAGCGGCCTGGAGATGACGATCGTCGGCGCCATCGAGGGCGCGATCACATTCGGGCTGGGCGTTTTGCTGCGCGGCGCATGAGGCGCCGCGCGTCATCGCGGTTCCTGGGCGATCCTGGCGGCGTTGCAGCACGGCAGGATTCGGCTCCGCCCGGCGAGAAACCGCCGCCGTGCGCATGTACATCCTGAGGAGCGCCCTCGCGAAGCTCCCCGTCATCGTGGGCGTCATGCTGCTGGTCTTCTTCTCGCTGCACCTGGCGCCCGGCGACCCCGCCGAGCTGCTGGTGCCGCCCGATGTGACGGGCGCCGCCGCAGCACAGGCGGTGCAGCAGATCCGGCACGAGCTGGGCCTCGACAAGCCTCTGCCGGTGCAGTTCTGGATCTACGTCGACGGGCTCTTCCACGGCAACCTCGGCACCTCGCTGGCCAACGACCTGCCCATCGGCCCGCAGATCGAGGCCCGCGCCCCCGTGACAGCGGAGCTGGCCTTCGGCGCCTTCATCCTCTCGCTCGCCCTGAGCGTGCCGATCGGCATCCTGGCCGCGCGGCGGCGGGGACGGGCGGCGGATGGCGCCGTGATGCTGACCGCGCTCTTCGGCGTTTCCATGCCCGACTTCTGGTTCGGGTCGATGCTGATCTTGCTGTTCGCCGTCGACCTGCACTGGCTGCCGCCATCGGGCTTTGACGGCAACCTCAACACGCTCCGCGGCTGGGAGAACTATGCCATGCCGGTGGTCACGCTGACCATCGGCTCGCTGGCGCTGCTGTCGCGGCTCGTCCGCGCCGCCATGCTGGATGTCATCAACGAGGACTATGTGCGGACGGCCCGCGCCAAGGGCCTGGCCGAGCGCGTCGTCATCTACCGCCATGCCCTGCGCAACTCGCTGCTGCCGGTCGTGACGGTCCTGGGCTTCCGCTTCGCGTACCTGCTCTCGGGTGCCGTCGTCGTGGAGCAGGTCTTCTCCATCCCCGGCATGGGCCGCTTCATCCTCGAGCAGATCAACGCGCGCGACTTTCCGGCGGTGCAGTCGACAACGCTGGTGCTGGCCCTCTTCATCGTGCTGGCCAATTACCTGACCGACCTGGCCTACGCCTGGATCGACCCGCGGGTGCGCTACCGGTGAGCGCCGCACCGGAGACGGCCGCCATCGAGGCGATCCTGCCCCGCCGCGCCAGCCCGTGGCGCCGCCTCTGGCGGAACCCGTGGGCCGTCGCGGGCACGATCTTCCTGAGCATCGTGGTGCTGGCGGCGCTGCTGGCGCCGGTGATCTCCCCGTACACGCCCGACCACCAGGACCTGTTCAATCGGCTGACGGGGCCGTCGCCGACCCACGTCCTCGGCACCGACGAGCTCGGGCGCGACCTGCTGACGCGCCTGATCTTCGGGGCGCGCATCACGCTGCTGCTCGGCGTCGGCAGCACGGTGCTCGGCGCCACGGTCGGGGTCATCCTCGGCGTGGTCAGCGGCTTCTACGGCGGCACCACGGACGCTGTCGTCACGTTCATCATCGACACCCTGATGTGCTTCCCCGGCCTGCTGCTCGCCCTGCTGATCATCGGCGTGCTGGGCTCGGGCACCCGCAACGTGCTGATCGCCATCGCCATCTACCAGATCCCGACCTTCGGCCGCCTGGTGCGGGGCAACGTGCTCTCGCTGCGCGAGCGCGACTATGTGGAGGCCGCGCGCGCGGCCGGGGCGGGGTCGCTGCGGCAGATGTTCACCCATGTGCTGCGCAACTCGTGGTCCACCATCATCGTCGTGGGTACGCTGTCCCTGCCCGGCGCGATCCTGACCGAGGCGGCGCTCAGCTTCCTCGGCCTCGGCGTGAAGCCGCCGACGCCGGAGTGGGGCTCCATGGTCAGCGTCGGCCAGTCCTACATGGATCAGAGCGTGGGCGAGGTGCTCTTCCCCGGCCTGGCCATCTTCTTCACGGCCCTGTCCTTCAACTTCCTCGGGGACGCCCTGAGCGACGCCCTCGACCCCAAGCGGATCGACTGATGCGCGTCTTCTGGACGGGCGAGGGCGACCGCTTCTGGTATCTCCGGGCGCCTGGCCGGTTCGTGCTCTTTGACGGCGAGCCGCGTCACGTGCTCGACCTGCCATGCGACTGGATCGCCTGGGTCGGTGGCGCCGTGGAGTACGCGCACGGGGGCCGCCGGTGGCGCCTGGATCTCGCGAGCCGCGCCACGACCGATCTGGGTCCCTTGCTTCCGGAGGCGAGCCGGTCCGACATCTCGCCTGACGGGCGCTGGTACGCCTGCGCGCGCGGCCACGACCTCTGGCTCGTTGGCGACGGCGGCGAGATTCGCCTCACCGAGGATGGCACGGCCGCGGACGGCTACGGCCTGCCGCGCCCGTTCGGCGAGACCTCGTCGGTACAGGCCGCATGGGCACCGGACGGGCGGCTCGCCGCCGTGCGGGTGGATACGCGCCGCGCCCGCCGCTACGAGTGGCTGCAGAGCGTGGTGCCCGGGCGGCCCGTCGTCCACAGCTACCCGTACCCGCTGCCGGGGGACCCGGAGGTGCCCATGGCGCGGATCGAGACCTTTGCGGACGGCCGCAAGGTTGCCACGTCCGAGGCCCGGTTCCCGACCGTCGTTCCGATCCATCTCTGGTGGCTCGGTCCTCGCCTGTTCGTGCTCACGCAGCCGCGCGGGTACCAGGGCGCCTGGCTGGGCGAGATCGACCCCATCACGGGCGGTGTGCGAACGCTGGTTGAGGAGTCCTCGGATGTCCGCTTCGACCTGCACGCGTATCAATCGATGCCGCTGGCGACCTGGCGGCGGGATGGGAGCAGGCTCGACATCCATGTCTCGCCCCACAACGTCCGCCTGCTGCGGGGCGGCAGGGACATCCTCTGGTACTCCCAGCGCGACGGCTGGGGCCACCTGTACCTCGGCGACCGGCGTGTCACGGAGGGCCGCTTCATGGTCCACGAGGTGCTGCACACCGACGACGCCACCGAGACCATCCTCTTCACGGCGGGCGGCCGTGAGCCGGGGCGCGATCCCTACTACCGCCACCTCTACCGCGTCAGTTACGACGGCGGCCCGATCTCACTGCTCACACCCGAGGACTGTGACCACGCCGTCTTCGTGTCGCCGTCCGGCCGCCGGTTCGTGGATGTGCGCTCGCGCGTGGACATGCCGGCAGTGATGGAGCTCTGCGCCGTGGACGGCTCGCAGCGGCGGGTGCTGGAGCGCCTTGCGGCGCCGGAGGGCTACGTCGTGCCCGAGCGCTTCCGCGCGCAGTCGGCGGACGGCGCCCACGACGTGTACGGGATCCTGATCTTCCCGCGCGACTTCGACCCGGCGCGGCGCTACCCGGTCGTGGACGACGTCTACCCGGGTCCGCACAACATCCACACCCCGAAGGCCTTCCCGCTCCCCGGCGCCGATCCCCAGTTCTGGCGCGCGCAGGCCCTGGCCGACCGCGGCTTCGTCGTGATGATGATGGACGGGACAGGCAGCGCCATGCGCGAGTGGGCCTTCCAGGCCCCCGTCTACCGCAACCTGCGCCACTCGGGCGGCATCTGCGACCACGTGGCGGCCCTCCGCCAGCTGGCCGAGACGCGGCCCTACCTGGACCTCGACCGTGTCGGCATCGACGGCATCTCCGCCGGCGGCTACATGGCCGCGCGGGCCATCCTGGACTTCCCCGACTTCTACAAGGTCGCCGTATCCGCCGCCGGCAACCACGACGTGCGGCGCGACAAGGCCGTCTGGGTGGAGCGGTACCAGGGCCTGCTGACGGAGGAGAGCGCGGCGCGGTACGCGGAGCAGGACAACGCCACGCATGCGGAGCGGCTGGTGGGCCACCTCCTGCTGGCCTGCGGCGACATCGACGACAACGTCCACCCGGGATGCACCCTGGCGCTCGCCGACGCGCTGCTCAAGGCCGGCAAGCCCTTCGACCTGCTGGTCCTGCCAAACCACCGCCACCCGCTGCGCAATGATCCGGAGTATGTCCGCCGCGTCCACGACTACTTCGTCCGCCACCTCGCGTCTTGCTGACGGCCCTGCGAACACGGGGCCGCCGTCCGGTCCGCTCCTGCATTGCGGCGCCGTCGCGTTCGGCGGACCGGCGCCCTGGACCCTCTACCGCGGCGTGCCGGCCAACGGCGATGAGGTCCGCATCGGGCGTGACCCACCGCCGGAGGCCGAGGCGACGCGGGCACGCGCGGCCCTGGCCGGCAGTGGCGCCAGCGGACGGCCCAGCAGCCCGGCGGGTTGGCCCCGACGACACGGCCCCGCTGGAGGCGATGGAGCCGGGGGAGCTTGCCGAACTTGCCGGACCCGCGCACGGGCTCGCTCTCCGGTGGGGTCGCCGATGGCCGTCTGCAGTGCCTGGCCCCCAGCTCACGGCGGACGGTCGAGGCCTGCGAGTGCGGGATCGGCGCCCCGGCCACGGGCGCGCCTGCGTCTCGGGTGAGCGCAGACGGTGGCGGGGGAGGGCCTGATGCCCACCTGCAGCGCCCTGCGGACCCACACCGCCTCCCTGGCGCTGGCCACGTCGTGCGGCTTCCGCCAATTCGCGGTCGGCGCCCATGCCTGAGGGCTGGACGTGGGACGAGACGCTTTTCGCGGGCGCCGCTCCACACTACGTGCGGGGCCGGCTACCCTACCCGGACGCGCTGCACGACGTGTTCCGGTCCGCCGCGCGCCTTGAAGGGGCGCCCCGCCTGATCGACGTGGGATGCGGCCCTGGCGTGGTTGCCGTGGCCCTGGCCGACCTCTTCGCGGAGGTCGTCGGGGTGGATCCCGATGGCGCCATGCTTGCCGAGGCCGAGCGCCTCGCGGTCACGCGCGGGGTGGCGAACGCCACCTGGGTCAGGCTGCGCGCCGAGGAGCTGCCCGCCGGGCTCGGGCCCTTCCGCTATGCCACGTTCGCGCAGTCCTTTCACTGGATGGACCGCGAGGTCGTGGCCAGGTTGATCTTCGACATGCTCGAGCCGGGCGGCGCGTTTGTGCATGTGAACGGCGTTGTCGCCGACCCGCCGCCGGCTCCGCCGATGCCGTTCCCCCCGCCACCCGACGCGGCGATCCAGGAGCTTGTGATCTCGTATCTGGGGCCGGTGCGCCGGGCCGGCCAGGGCCACCTGCGCCACGGGACCCCGGGCGACGAGTGGGGCGTGCTGCGCCGCGCCGGGTACCGGCCGGCTCAGGTGGCGCTTGTCCCTGGCCGCAGGGTGCTCGAGGCGAGCATCGAGGACATCGTCGCCATGGTGTTTTCCGCATCCGGAACCGCGCCGCACCTCTTCGGCGACAGGCGGCCCTTGTTCGAGACCGATCTGCGGGCCCTGCTCCAGGCGGCCTCGGATCACGGCCGCTTCTCCCGCTGGCAGGGCGACATCCAGCTCGACATCTACCAGCGCCCGTAGAGGCGGAGGCGGTCTACCACCACATCCCGCCGCCGCCCCCACCGAACAGGCCACCCAGCAGGTCGCCCACCAGGTTGGCCAGCATGTCGGCGGCGAAGAGCTGCCCCAGCCCGAAGCCGGGGCCTGCCAGACCCGGACCGGAATTGTACCCGAACCCGCCGGACCCGTAGGCGGGTCGCGCCTGCGGCACCGCGCGCAGCGGAGTGGGCGCCGGCTCCTCGGGGTCGTCTTCGTCATTTTCCGTGACGGGCGCCTTGCGCGTGACGCCCGGCAGCTCCAGCTCCTGCGCGGCATAGAGGTAGACGCGCAGGACACCGTCGTAGTAGTACGCCTCGGCCTGCTCGTGGGCTTCCTGGGGCACGTGCTGGCCCGCGCGGAGGGCGCCGATGACCTGGTCCGCGCTCTCCTTCTTCGTCTTGGCCTCGGCCAGGGCCAGCACGGCCGCCTTGACGGCCCCGTCGCCCGCCTGCCCCCGCAGCAGCTCGATGCGCGTGCCCACGACCTCGTCGACCTTCTCCGCGGCGCGGCGCATGGCCAGCAGGTGTTCCAGGGGGCAGCGTCCTGGCAGCTCGATCCGGGGTCCGCACAGGATCGGCAGGTGGACGCCGCCCGACTCGGGATAGGCGATCTCCTTACGCACGGCGGTCACCAGATCCGGGATGAGCAGGTAGAACTGCCGGGCCTGCAGGTAGGTGACGTGCGGCACGTGCTTGGGATGGTCGGAGTCGAGAAAGGCGTCCAGCACGAACGCGTCCGCGAAGGTGACCAGCGTGGCGGCCGCCGCGAAATAACAGCGCGCCCGCTGCAGGTCCGACCCAGGCTTGGTCTCGGCGGCCTTCAGCTCGTCCTCGAGCCCGTACACGGCGGCCCCGACGCGCCGCAGCCCGGCCAGGTTCTGGACGACCGGATCCTCGTGGTGCAGACCGAGCGCGGCCCCCAGCTCATGGTGCAGCAACTCGCGAAACGCCATCTGCGATCCTCCCACTTCATAACCCTTCAATTCGCCCCGCGTGCCCCAGGCCCTGGATGGCCCAAGCTGGCCAGGCCACACATGGCCGTGGTGATCCGGGGCACGCGCGGCAGCGGCGGTGCGCTTTCCGCGGGAGGTCATCGCAGGTGAGGCGGAAGACGCGGTCCATGGGGGCCCACCGGGCCTTCTCCCTGCTTCTGCTCCTGCTGCTCCCGCTGGTCTGGGGCTGTGGAAACACCGCATCTGGATCAGCCTGGCCAACTGCGCCGTGACCGTTGGGTCGGTGGTGCGGGCGTTGCTCGCGGGGCGCCCCGCCAAGCTGGCCCTCGGCCTTGTCTGGCTGATCCTGGTCCCCACGCCGCCTACCAGTTCACGGACCTGGGCCACATCCCGTACCCATGGACGTACTCGGTGCCCCTGGCCGACCGCCCATGGTTTCTCGGCCAGCACCTGCTGCTGCTGGTCTTTGCCGTGGCGGCCTTCCCTCCGTCGTTCCTCCCGTTCGAGGAGATCGCGCGGCGGCTGCGCCTCAGCGGCGGCCCGCGCCTTGCCGTGCTCGCCGGCCGCACCTTCCTCGCCGGCTACGGCGTCGTGCTGGGCAGGTTCCAGCGCATCAACTCCTGGATTGTGTTCAGGAATCCGCCGCGCGTGCCGCGGGCGGCGATCGGCATCTTCACGCCGGCTCGCCTCCTGGGCCTGACGCTCGCGCTCGGCGCGGTCTGCGCCCTTTTATACCTCCTCTTCCGCGGCGCCCTCGTCCGCCGCGCCCGAATCCAGCAGGGGGTGACGGATCCGCGCGGCGCGCCTTGCAAGAGGCGGGCTCCCGATGGCGAACCAGCAGCGTGAGGCAGGGGAGGGATCATGCGATGGAGATGACCGGCGGCCAGGCTCTGGCCGCGCAGCTGGTCCGGGAGGGTGTCACGACGCTCTTCGGGCTTCCCGGCGTGCAGCTCAACGCCGCCTTCGACGGGCTCTACGAGCAGCGGGAGCGGCTCCGGCTGATCAGCACCCGCCACGAGCAGGGGACGACGTACATGGCGGACGGCTACGCCCGCTCGCGGGGCGAGGTCGGCGTGGCCATGGTGGTGCCCGGCCCAGGTGTCCTCAACGCCGGAGCCGGCCTGGCGACGGCCTACGGGTGCTCCTCGCCCGTGCTGCTGATCGCGGGCCAGGTCCCCAGTGCATACATCGGCCGCGGCCTCGGCCAGCTGCACGAGATCGCCGACCAGAGCGGGGTGCTCAGCGGACTCACCAAGTGGACCGCGATGGCGCGCCAGCCGCAGGACATCCCGGAGCTGGTGCAGGCGGCGTTCCGCCAGCTGCGCAGCGGGCGGCCGCGCCCCGTGGCCCTGGAGGTACCGCCCGATATCCTCGCCGCCCGCGCCGAGGTGCGCCTGCTCGACCCGGCGCCGAAGACCGGCCTGCGCACGGCGCCCGATCCGTCCGTCCTCCGCGACGCGGCCGCCCTCCTGAAGGGCGCCCAGCATCCGGCGATCGTCGCTGGCGGCGGCGTCCTGGCGGCGGGTGCGTGGGCCGAGCTCGCGGCCCTGGCCGAGCGGCTGCAGGCCCCCGTGGTGGTGACCCGCAACGGCTGGGGCGCCCTCGACTCGCGTCACCCGCTCTGCCTGAACAGCATGGGCGGCTCCAGGGTGCTGCCGGAGGCTGACGTGGTCCTCGCCGCCGGCACCCGGTTCGTGGGTGCCGAGGCCATGGCCGCCGAGCGGGCGAAGGTGGTGCTCCTGACCGCCGAGCCCCACGACCTCGGCGACCCGCGCCGCCCGGCCCTGGCGATGGAGGCCGACGCCAGGCTGGGCCTTGCCGCCCTGGCTGGCGAGCTGGAGGGCCTGCCGCGCCGGGCCGGCCCCTGGTGTGACCTCGACGCCGTCCGGACCGCCTGCGCCGAGCTGATCGAGGCCGTGCAGCCCCAGGCCCGGTTCCTCCAGGCCCTGCGGAGCGCCATCCCCGACGACGGGATCCTCGTCAGTGAGCTGACGCAGGTCGGCTACATGACCGAGATCGGCTACCCCATCCACCAGCCCGGCACCCTGCTGAAGCCTGGCTACCAGGGCACGCTGGGGTATGGCTTCCCCACGGCGCTCGGTGTCAAGGCCGGCTCGCCGGATCGCTCCGTCGTGTCGATCACGGGCGACGGCGGCTTCGGCTGGGCCCTGCCCGAGCTGGCGACCGCCAAGCGGTTCAACATCGCCTTGGTCACGGTGGTCTTCGACGACAAGGCGTTCGGCAACGTCAAGCGCCAGCAGAAGGAAGGCTACGACGGCCACGTGTACGGCTCCGAGCTCACCAACCCCGACTACGTGCGCCTGGCCGAGGCCTTCGGTATCCGCGGAATGCGCGCCGACTCGCCCGAGGCCCTGGAGGGCGCCTTGAAGGACGCCCTTGCCGACGGCGGCCCCGTCCTGATCTCCGTGCCCGTGGGGGAGATGCCGAACCCGTGGCCCCTGCTCGGCGTGCGGCCCCTGGCGATGGCGCGGCGCTGACATCCGGGGCAGGCAGGGGCCGTCCCGGCCCCTACCGCCCCTCAAAGCGCCCCGGCAGCAGCACCGGCCGCCCGCCGGGCTCGTAAGGCCCGACGCCCTCATGCTGGCGCAGGATGCGCACCACGCCCGCGCGCGGCGGCACCCTTCCGCCGGCCAGCGCATCCCGCAGCCAGTCCGCCATGAAGGTCTGGATCTCCAGGCCGGCGATGGCCTCCTTGCCGGATGCCCGATGGAACTCGTTCTCGAAAATCCACATCTCCCTCGGCCCGGCCAGCGTCTCGTAGAACGCCATGGCGTCCTCCAGGCGGCAGAGGGGGTCATATTCGCCCGTGATCATCAGCGTGGGGCAGACGATGCGCCCGCCGTCGGCCGCAGTGCCCATGCGCTCCGCCATCGCGTCGAAGGCGGCCTCGTCGTGGATGCCCGCCATGTACATGAACATCTGCTTGAAGCGCGGCGAGGCCTCCTCGAAGATGGCGACCTTGGGCCCGTAGCAGGCATGCGTCGTGGCCAGCGCGGCCACGCGACCGTCGATGGCCGCCAGGCGCGGGCCCCAGTGCGAGCCGAAGCTGGTGCCGCAGACGCCGATCCGCTCCGGGTCGACCTCCGGCCGCCCCACCAGGTAGTCGACGCAGGCCTTGCCCGCCCGCTCGTAGTTGTCCGCGCCCACGCGGATCTTGCGCAGGTTGCTGATCCCCTGGCCCGGGCCGTCGATGCTGAGGACGTGCATTCCGCGGCGCGCGAACGGGTTGGCGAGGGGGTTCGGGAACGACTCCTTCGTCATGTCCATCCCGGGACCGAACAGGACGGCCGGCGCACGGCGCCGGCCGGGCAAAAGATGCAGCCGGGCCTGAATCTGCACCCCGTCCCACGGCACCTCCACGGTCTCGACGTCCGCGCCGGAAAGCGCCACCACCCTGTCGAAGGCCGCCATGTGCAGCCCGTGCAGGGCGACCTTCTCCGCGTTGTCGTCCTCGAAGATCGCGTGCTGCGCGTCGCGGTACACCATGCAGGCCCGCCACCACAGCTGCGCGGCCGTCTCCCCATGTCCGGCCGCCTCCGCGGCCGCGGCGATGTCCTGGTAGTGGCGGCCCACCCTGTAGAGCGAGCGCGGGATCATGCGGTACGACTTGACCTCGGCGGGCAGCTCGCGCTCGTCGTTGGCGAAGTTCTGCACCCGGCCCGTCGTCTTGACCATCCAGTCCAGGATCCACTGCTGGTTGTCGCGGCGCCGCTCCGTCCGCATCTCTTTGCCCTCCGCCTCCCCAGACTAGGCCATCGTGGAGCCGCCGTTGACGTCGACGCACTGGCCGGTCATGAAGCGCGCGTCGTCGGATGCCAGGTACAGGGCCGCGGCGGCGATGTCGTCCGGGTCGCCCATGCGCCGCAGGGGCAGGCCCCGCGCCCGCTCGGCCGCCCGCTCCGGCGGGTAGATCCCGCGGTTCATGTCCGTGATGATGCTGCCGGGGCAGATGGCGTTGACGGTCACGCCGTCGGCGCCGACCTCGCGCGCCAGCGACTTGGTGAACGCCAGGATGAAGCCCTTCGTCCCGGAGTACACGGCGAAGTTCTCGCCGCCGACGTGGCCGAGCTGCGAGGACAGATTGATGACGCGCCCGCGGCCGCTCGCGCGCAGCGCCGGCAGCAGCGCGTGGGTGAGCCGCAGCGTGCCCCAGACGTTGACGTCCAGCATGGCCTGCCAGTCCGCGAGCCCCTGGTCGGCGAAGGGCCGCACGTCCATGATCCCCGCGTTGTTGACCAGCACGTCCACGCGCCCGAAGGCCTCCAGCGCCGCCGCCGCCAGGGCCGCGCAGTCCGCGGCCACCCCGATGTCCGCGCGGACGGCGACGGCCCGCCCCCCAGCGCGCTCGATCTCCGCCACGACCGCACGCGCCTCCGCCTCGGCCGCGCGGTAGTTCACCACCACGCCGGCGCCCTCGGCGGCGAAGCGCAGGGCCGTCGCCCGCCCGAAGCCGCGGCTTGCGCCCGTGATCAGGGCCACCCGCCCGTCCAGCCTGCCCATCGTGAGCTCCCCCCGCTGTGAACGAGGATACTGGGCGCCCGCGCGGCGAACCTGCCCGCGGGAGGCGAGTGGATGGCGATCGGGCCGATTGACGTGCACGCCCACTACCTGCCGGCGTGGGGCGCGCCCATGCCGCCGGAGCTGTTCGACCTCGGCGCGCAGCTGGCCGACATGGACCGCCTGGGGATCGCGCTGCGGGCCGTCTGCCCGCCGCCGTTCGCCCTTGCGGTTCGGGGCGAGCCGGATGCGGATTTGAACCGCGCGCTGGCGCGCGCGGTCACGATGGCCGGCAGCCGCTTTGTGGGGCTTGGCACGCTCCCGCTGCACCGCCCGCGCGAGGCGGCGGCCGAGCTGCGCCGGTGCATGGCCGAGCTGGGGTTGCGGGGAGCCACCATCGGCTCCGACGCGGGGGAGGGCCGCGAGCTCGATGCGCCTGACCTGGAGCCGCTCTGGGACGCGGCCGAGGAGCTGGGCGCGCTCATCCTCCTGCATCCGAGCGACGTCCCGGGCGCGGCGCGCATGGGGAGCTACCACCTGCGCAACCTCGTGGGCAACCCCATGGCCACGGCCCACGCGGCGGCGCGCCTGATCTTCGGCGGCGTGCTCGACCGCCACCCGGGGCTGCGCATCGTGTTGTCGCACGGCGGCGGGGCGCTGCCCTGGATCGCGGGGCGGCTGGACCACGGCTATCGGGTGCGGCCGGAGTGCACCGGCGCCTGCGCGCAGCCGCCCTCGGCCTACCTGCGCCGCTTCTTTTACGACACGGTGGTGTTCGAGGCGGGTGCGCGGCGGTGGCTCCGCGAGCAGGTGGGCGCCGATCGGGTCGTGTTCGGCACCGACACCCCGTTCGATATGGGCGACGCCGGTGTGATGGACGAGGCCGACCATGGGGCGGCGGCAGGGCTGCTGGGGGTGCGGTGATGGCCCGGCGGAACGGGGCGCGAGCGGCTCACCCCGCGCTGCCGCCATCCGCGAGTGGCCGGCCCGCCGCACGGTCCGCCCGGGCGAAGGACCGCGAGGCGATCACTCGGCGCGGCGCCCAGAGCGACGGGGGCCGGCGGCAGCATCCCGCAGCCGTGCGGTGAGGCACCATCGTCCGCCGAAGCGCGATCAGCGCGGCCCAACCCGGTCACGATGGCGGCCCTGCGGGCCGCCACACGTACCGCACATCCGGCGCCCGCTCCTCGTTGGCGGTCCCGTCCGTCCGCTCGACGGCGAGAAAGCCGTGCCGCTCGTAGAAGCGGTGGGCGCGGACGTTCGACTGGAAGGCCCAGAGCTGGAGGCCGCTGGGCCGCAGGCGCTTGGCCAGGTCGATCAGCCGCGTGCCGATGCCGCGGCCGGTCCAGTCCGGATCGACGTAGAGCTGCTCCACCCAGTCGCGATCCAGGACCATCATGGCGATGGCGACCACCGCCGGGCTGGCCTCCGCCATCCACACCTCCTGCGCGGCAGCACGGTGTCCGCCAGCCAGGCGCGCACCTCTTGGTCCGGATGGGCCGGGGGAGGGATGGCCGGCACGGCGGCGTGGCGCGCGCGCAGGTAGACGTGCGCCACGGCCTCCGCATCCTGTGCTGCGGCCCGCCGCACGGAGATCAAATCATCGCCCGCGGCCGCTCCCCGGGCGGGCAGCGCAGGTAGCGGTCGAAGGCCGCCACCATGCGCCCGAAGGCGTCCTCCCAGGTGTCGCGGCGCGTGAACATGTGGCTCTCGTCCGGGTAGTAGAGGGCGGCGAAGTCCTTGCCCTTGGCCGTGCAGTCGCGCACGATCTCGTCCAGCTGGGCGAAGTCGACGTTGGCGTCGGCCGTGCCGTGCAGGTTCAGCAGCGGCGCGCGCAGGCCGTCGGCGAAGTTGCGGGGCGAGATCTGGCGGTAGATCTCCGCGTTGCCATCGGCCTTCGGCCCGTCCCAGCGCCGCACGAAGTACACCGGGTGGCCGGGGGTGCGGTTCCACCGCCACTTCGCCCACTGCTCCATGTCCCAGATGCCGGCGATGTTGATGCCCATGGCGAAGACGTCGGGCCGCTTCGTCAGCGCGGCCAGCGTCATGTACCCGCCGTAGCTCAGCCCCCAGATGCCGACCCGCTCGGGGTCCACGAACGGCAGGGCCTTCACGTGGTCGGCGGCGGCCACGCAGTCGGCCAGGTCGCCCTGGGCGAACTGCAGGTAGTTGCCCTGCTCGTAGTCCAGCCCGTAGCCCGTGCCGCCCCGGTAGTCGATGGAGATCACGACGTACCCGCGCTGCAGCAGCAGCTGGTTGAAGGCGTAGAAGACGGCGTACGAGTGCATCGGATGCCAGCCGCAGCGCATCTGGCGCGACGGGCCGCCGTGGACGAACACCAGGGCCGGATGGCGCGCCGAGCGATCGAGGGTCGCCGGCAGGAAGAGGTCGGCGTGGACGCGCATCCCGTCCCCGCTGGTCAGCACGACGTGCTCCGGCTCGACGACGGGCTCACGCGCCCAGGCGGCGGGCATGGAGGCCGTCCAGGCCGTCTCCTCGCCGCCGCCGGCCGCCACCACCGCCACCTCGGGGCTGCTCCGCGGCCCGCAGGCGATGCAGGCGATGGCGCGCCCGTCCGGGGACCACATCGGCTCGCACTGCGTGCCGGGCGCGTGGCTGACCTGCACCGGCGCCCCGCCCGCCTCGCGGTCGTAGCGCCAGATGTGCCGCTGGCGCAGGTCGCCGCGACTGCTGGCGAAGGCCAGGTGGCGCCCGTCGGGGGAGAAGCGGGGCCGCTCCGTCTCCGTGCCGAGGTCCTCGTGCTGCCCCGGCATCAGGACCTTGCGCGCGCCACTGGCCACGTCGTACAGGACCACGTGGGTCCAGCCCTCCACCGGCCAGGTGTAGGCGATGGCGCCGCCGTCCGGGGCGACGACGGGCGGCACGTGCACGCCAAAGCCCTTGGCGCTCTCGTGGCGCTCGACCAGGACCTCCTCACCGCTCTCCAGGTCGGCGATCACCCACTCGCGCCGCATCGCATCGACGCTCGCGCGCCCAAAGGTCAGCCGCCCCTCGCCGACCCAGTCCGGCCCGTACTCCCAATCCGGGGTGCGAGTGCGCCAGAGCACCCGGCCCGTGGCGACGTCCACGGCCACCAGGTCGCAGGCCTCGCCCTCGCGCAGCGCGCACGCGAGCCTGCCGCCACCCGGGGACCAGACAAGGGGCGAGAGGGCGTCCCCCGGCAGCGCCACCTCCCGCAGCCGCCCGTCGGGCCAGAGCAGCGCCAGCCGGCCGCGGCGGATGACGGCGAGGGCTCCCCCCTGCGGCGCGCAGGCCAGGTCGCCCACGGGATCAAGGCCGGAGAGCCATGGACTCGGCCTGCCGGTGACCCACGCCTCGTTCTTGACCGCGTAGACCAGGTCGCCCGCCGCCGACCAGGCGAAGGCGCCGACCGTCTGGCCCGGCGCGGAGGCGCGGGCGGCCGTGCCCGGCCCCGCCGCCGTCCACAGCTCCCGCACGCCGTCCACGTGATAGGCGAACGCCACCCGCGCCCCGTCCGGCGCCCAGCGCGGCGGCCCCTCCGGATGGCGGATGGAGAGCACATCGTCGATCGTCAGCAAGAGCCCGACCCCCAATGCGTCCGGCGTGGCCCGCGCCACCCCGAATGTGTGCAGCGTGGCCTACGCCATCCGAATGCGTCCGGCGTGGCCTGCGCCATCCTGAATGCATCCGGCATGACCTGCGCGCCATCCCGAATGTGTGCAGCGTGGCCTGCGCCATCCCCTGAATGCATCCGGCATGGCCTGCGCCGTCCATGGCTACGGGGTTCGGCGGCTGCATGCCCGCACCTTCACCCGGCATGTCCCGGCGATGGGCTATTATGCTGCCATGAGCACGCCTCGCGGCCTCGTGGCCGCCCTCGCCGTGTCGGCCCTCCTCGTGACCGCGACTGCCTGTGGCGGCACCGCCGCCCCGAAGGCGCCGGCCACCGCCAGCGCCACCGCCGGCCGCGCCCAGCGCTGGACGCAGCCCCCCGCCATGCAGATCGACCCCAGCAAGACGTACACGGCGGTGCTGCACACCAGCCTCGGCGACATCACGATCGCGCTGCTGGCCAAGCAGGCCCCCCACACGGTCAACAACTTCGTGTTCCTGGCCGACCACGGGTTCTTCAACGGCGACAAGGTCTTCCGCATCATCAAGAACTTCATGTTCCAGACCGGGGACCCGAGCAACAACGGCACGGGCGGGCCGGGCTACCAGTTCGCGGACGAGTTGCCGCCCGCACTGCCCTATGGGCCCGGCATCGTCGCCATGGCGAATGCCGGCCCCAACACGAACGGCAGCCAGTTCTTCGTCTGCACCGCCGGCCCCGACTGCGCCGGCCTCAACCAGACCCCCAACTACACGGTGTTCGGCAAGGTGACCTCCGGCATGAGCGTGGTGACCAAGATCGCGGACGTGCCCGTGACGACCAATCCCACCACCAATGAGGTCAGCATGCCGACGAACCCGCCGGTGATCGAGTCCGTCACCATCACCTCGAAGTAGGGGGGCGCCGCCGCGTGACCATCAAGCGCGAGGTCGTGGCCTCGGAGGCCGTCGTCAGCAGCAACCACCCGCTGGCCTCCGCCGCCGGGCTGCAGATGCTCGCCCGCGGCGGCAACGCCGTCGACGCCGCCATCGCCACCGCCTTCGCCCTCACCGTCGTCGAGCCGATGATGGTCAGCATCTTCGGCGCCGGGATGATGGTGATCCGCGACGGCGCCACGGGCGAGGTCGTGAACATCGACAACTACGCCCTGGCCCCGGCCGCCGCCAGGCCCGACATGTTCGAGCCGGCCGGCGGTCCCGACCCCATGGCCACCGTGGGCCGCGCCAACGAGCTGGGCTACCGCGCCGTGGGCGTGCCGGGTGCTCTGCCCGCGTGGTGCGCGATTCTGGCCGAGCGGGGGCGCCTGCCGCTGCGCACCGTCATGGCGCCCGCGGTCGCCCATGCCGTCGACGGCTTCGCCGTCTCCCCGTACCTCCACAGCTGCATCTCCCTCGCGGCAGCGGATCTCCGGCACTTCCCGGCCTCCGCGGAGGTGTTCCTCCCATCCGGCGACGTCCCGGCCGTCGGCGCCCGCATCGTCCGCGCCGACTATGGCCGCACGCTGGAGCGGATCGCTTCCGAAGGGCCCAGCGCGTTCACCGAGGGCGTGATCGCGGAGGCGGTCGCCGCGGACATGGCCAGGAACGGCGGCCTGATCACCCGGGAGGATCTGTCGACCTACCGCTTCGCCAGGCGGACGCCGGTTCGTGGCACGTATCGCGGCTATGAGATCGTGTCCGCCGCGCCCACCAGCAGTGGCGGCACGCATATCGTGCAGGTGCTCAATATCCTGGAGGGTTTCGAGCTGCGGCCAGGCGCCCCGTCGCTGCACCTGATCGCCGAGGCCCTGAAGATCGCCTTCGCCGACCGCTTTCAGTACATGGACGATCCGGACTTCGTGGACG
>DAHVAF010000205.1 GCA_027314765.1 Clostridia bacterium
TGACCCCGCAATCGCACGGGTGAAACCCGTGCGCTCCCCTGACCCCGCAATCGCACGGGTGAAACCCGTGCGATCCCTACCAGCCGAGGCTTGACGCCACGCGCTCCAGGTGCGCCTGCGGGGTGCCGATGTAGCTCTCCCAGGACTTGGCCCGCTTCAGGTAGAGGTGGGGGTCCGCCTCCCAGGTGAAGCCCATGCCGCCGTGGTTCTGGATGTTGGCGGCCGCCACGCGGACGTAGGCCTGGCATGTGAAGGCCCGGGCGTCGGCCACCGCCGTCACGTGCTCGCCGGTCTGGTTCTCCAGGGCCGCCGCCGCGGCGTCGCTGAGGGCGGACCCGGTCTCCGCGGCCATCGCGAACGCCGGCGTGCGGGCCGTCTCCATCGCCCAGGCGGCGTAGTAGCAGAGCGAGCGGGCCGTCTCCAGGTCCACCCACATGTCGACGATGCGGTGCTTGATCGCCTGGAAGCGGCCGATGGGGTGCCCGAACGCGATCCGGTTCTTCGCGTGCTCCGTCGACATGTCGACGCAGCGCTGCATGCCGCCCACGGAGATGGCCGTCAGGGTCTCGGCCGTGACGAGAAAGCCCCGGTCGGCGACGGCGAAGCCGGCATCCTCCGGCCCGATGCGCGCGTCCTCGCCGAGCGCCACGTCGCGGAAGTCGACCTGGGAGAGCGGGCGCGTCTGGTCGAGGGGCGGCATGGGGGAGATCTCGACGCCCGGGGCGCGGCAGTCGACCGCGAACAGGCTCAGCCCGCGGCCGGCCCCGCCCTGGCCCGTGCGCGCCAGGACCAGCAGGGTGGTCGCCTCCCCGGCGTGCGGCACCAGGCGCTTTCGCCCGCGCAGCCGGTAGCCGCCGGCCACGCGCTCGGCCGCCACCTCCGCGTCGCCGGCGATGGGATCGCCGTCTGACTCGTAGATGGCCAGCGAGATCATCTCGGCCCCGCTGGCGAGCCCGCCGAGGTAGCGCTCCTTCTGCGCGTCGCTGCCCGCCTCGGCGAGGACCGTGGCGGCAAAGCCGAGGCTTTCCGGCAGGGGGCCCGGCGACACGACCCGCCCGGCCTCCTCCAGGATCGGGACCAGCGACAGGGCCCCCAGCCCAGAGCCGCCGTACTCGGCCGGCACCGTCACGCCGAGGAAGCCGAGCTCGCCCATCTGGCGCCACAGCTGGCCCACCGCGGCCGTCTCGCCGGCCATGACCTTGCGGGCGGCCGCCGTTCCGCCCTGGCTCAGAAAGAAGTCCTTCGCCGTGCTCTGGAGCATCTGCTGGTCCTGACTCAGCGCGAAGTCCATCCCCAGCTCCTCCTCCTCATGCCACCGCCGGGCCGCGTCGGGTCTTCGACGCGCGGTCGCCGGTTACCCAGCGGTCTCCACCAACGCGTCCAGGGCCAGCACCCCCTGGCCGGCCGGGCGGACCAGCAGGGGGTTCACGTCCAGGGCCAGCAGGCGGGGGCCAAGCCCGACGGCCAGGTCGGAGAGCGCGACCAGGGCCCGGCCCAGGGCCGCCACAGCGGCGGGCGGCCGCCCGCGGGCCCCCGCCAGCAGCGGCCAGCCGCGCAGCTCGCGCAGCATGGCCTGCGCCTCCTCCTCGTCGATGGGGGCCAGGCGCAGGGCGGAGTCCTGCAGCACCTCCGTGTAGATGCCGCCGAAACCGACGAGCACCCCCGGCCCGTACTGCGGGTCGCGCTGGATGCCGGCCAGCATCTCCAGCCCCCCGCTCGCCTGCTCGGCCACCAGCACCCCCTGGATGCGGGCGTCGGGCCGGTGGTGGCGGGCGGAGCTCAGGATGTGGTCGTAGGCCGCGGCCAGGGCCGCCGCATCGCCAATGCCGACCGCCACCGCCCCGGCCTCCGTCTTGTGGGCGATGTCGGGCGAGATGACCTTGAGCACCACGGGGAAGCCGATCTCGCGGGCGGTGGCCTGGGCCGCCTCCAGGCTCGTGGCCAGGCCCTCGCGGGGCACCGGCAGGCCGGCGGCGGCCAGGAGGCGCTTGCTCGCCACCTCGCTCCACGCGCCGCCGGGTGCGGGCAGCTCCGGGAGCCGCTTCGGCGCGGCCGGTCGCGAAACGGCGCGGGGAGTCTCCGCCGCGGCCCGGATGGTGCGCAGCGCGGCGGCCACCCCGCCCACGAAGTGCAGCCCGTGGCGCTGGAGAAGGTCGCGGCCGTACGCCGTGGGCTCCGAGGCCGTGTAGCCCGTCAGCACCATGTACTTGCCGCTGCGGCGCCCGAGCTCGGCCGTGCCCGCCAGCCGCCGCTCCTGGACGGCGGGGTCGGGGCCGGGGGCCTCGGGCAGCGTCGTCACCGCCACCACGACGTCGACGCCCGGGTCGCGGCACACGACCTCCATGGCGTCGTTGAACAGGTTCGGGCGCACCGCGCCGAAGCCCGTCACGTCGAGCGGGTTCTGCGGGGTGGCGAACGGGGGCAGCACCTCGCGCAGGCCGGCCAGCGTCTCCGGCTGCAGGGCGGGGAACTCCAGCCCCAGGCTGCTGCCCAGGTCCGAGGCGATGCCGCAGATCCCGCCCGAGGCCGCGACGACCACCACGCGCCGGCCCGGCGGCCGGCCATGGGCCGCCAGCAGGCCCAGGGTCTCGATCATCTCCTCCAGGCTGTCGGAGCGGACGACGCCGCAGCGCTGGAGGAAGACGTCCGTGAAGCGGGCCGAGCCGGCCAGGGCGCCGGTGTGGGCCAGCGCCACGCGGCGGCCGACCTCGCTCTGGCCCACCTTCAGCAGGACGACGGGCTTGCCGAGGTCGCGGGCCCGCTCGCAGAGGCGCAGGAAGTCCTCCGGCCGGCGGATGCCCTCCACCAGGGCGCCGAGCACGCTCACCTGCGGGTCCTCGCACATGTGGGCCAGGTAGTCCGTCGCATCCAGCATGGCCTCGTTGCCGCTGCTGATCAGCAGGCGCAGGCCGATGCCGCGCTTGCTGGAGTACCGGAGCACGGGGACGAGCAGCGCGCCGCTCTGCAGCACCATGCCGATGCCGCCGGTGGGAATCCGCTCGCTGAGGTTCAGCGTATAGGCGGCCACCTGGTCGGGCGGGTTGACGTAGCCGAGGCAGTTCGGGCCGCACAGGGCTACGTCGCCGCCGCGCAGGATGTCCGTCAGCTCGCGCTGCAGGGCGTGGCCCTGCCCCCCCACCTCCGCGAAGCCGGCCGTCAGCACCACGGCGCCGCCCACGCCCTTGGCCACGCAGTCGCGGGCCACGTCGGAGGCCACCTCGGTGGCGACCATCACGAACGCCATGTCGATCTCGCCCGGCACGTCGCGCAGCGAGGGGTAGGAGGGCTGGCCGAACACGGTGGGGCGGCGGGGGTTCACCATGTGGACCGGGCCAGGGAACTCGTGCAGCTTCAGGTTCTCGACGATGCGCCGCGACCAGTTGGAGGACTCGCTGGCGCCGACGAGGGCGATCGACCGCGGGCTGAGGAGACGCTCCAGCGACGGCAACGGCTATCGCCTCGCTTGGGGCCCGAGCCGTAAGGCGGGGGCCCGATCGAATCCGGGACCGGGTCCAGGCGGCCGCGCCAGGCTCACTCGCCCCGGCGCGGCCACCGCTTCCCACCTCGGGGATTCCCCGGCTCCCCGGCGGAACCCTTCGCCCCCCGGCGCTACTCCGTGGCGCCGGCCATCTCGCCCGCCGCGACCACGGGCGGCGCGATGGCCCCCAGCTTGTCGCGACCGAAGGCGAACCAGCGGCCAGGCACCATTGCCAGCAGCACCATGTACATGAGGACCGCGGCGAAGCACCACCAGAACCAGGCCTTCCAGCCGAGGCCGGGCGCCAGGGCGATGATCAGGGTCACCGGCGCGGCCGCCGCGCCGTAGAGGCGCACAACCAGCCCCTCAAAGGCCCAGCCGCTGGCCTGCAGCGCCGGCCGGATGTCCTCGACCGTCTCCGAGAACAGGGCCGTCCACGGGCCGTAGCCGATGCCGAGCAGCGTGCCGAGGAGCGAGGTGTAGAGGATCATGGTGCCGTCCGGCACCGGGTGGCCGATCAGGCTGATGAAGTAGGGCAGGAAGATCGCCAGCAGGACCGCGCCCGCCAGCGACACCAGCTTGCGGTTGCCGAGGCGGTCGGAGAGCCAGCCGACCAGGACCAGCACCGGAACGTTGGCCAGCCAGAAGTACGAGTTGATGGCCGCGGCCTTGGCGGTCGAGTAGTGGAAGGCGCCGGCCAGAAAGAGCGGGCCGTACGTCTGGACGGTGAAGTAGACGGCCAGGAAGAGGAACACACCACAGGCAAGCGCCCAGACCCGCCCGTAGCGCGCCACCTCGCGCAGGCCCTCGACGTACGCGGGGACGTCGGGCTTGCCCGTGGGCTTGACCTGGCGCTCGTGCACGATCACCTGCGAGCGCAGGTCGGGCGAGATGTCGCGCAGGGCGAAGACGACCACGATCCAGCCGACCAGCGAGAGGATGGCCATGATCCAGAACTGCGAGTGCCAGTCGCCGTGGAACGACGGCAGGGTGGCGCCGGCGATGAAGCTGGCGAACCAGTTCGTGCCGACCGGCGCGAAGGTCAGAAAGCCGAAGCTGGCGGCGCGGCTGAGGCGCGGGGAGACGTCGCGGACGATGCCGTACGCGGCGGCCGCCTGGGCACCCTCCACGATCGCCAGCACCGTGCGGACCGCGATCAGGGACGCGACGCTGGTGACGAGCGTGGCCATGGCGAAGATGCAGAGCGTGGTGAGGAAGATGCCGGGGACGATGATGGCCACGCGGCCGTAGCGGTCGGCCAGGGGCGAGACCAGGAAGGCGGTGATGCCGCCGATGACGACGGTGCCCCCCGCGAAGTATCCGTACGAGACGAGCGGCATGTGGACCTGGCGGAGGATCGGCGCCAGCACGGGCGCGATCTGCCCCTCATAGGCGGCGAGCACGGACGACAGCACGGCGACGCAGAGCAGGCCGAAGCGGTACCAGCCGGTCGGGTAGGTGGTCAGCGTCCGCCGGTCCAGCCAGTGAGCCACCAATGAGGTTCACCCCCGTCTGAGGTCCTGCGGCGCGGGCCGGCGCGGAGGATGGGCGGGCGCCGGCCCTGCGCGTGTGGGCAAGGCGTTCGACCAATCGTTTGGTATTCCTTCTTCGGGATTCCGTCTAACGAGACGCCGGGGTCGGCACGCGAAATGGGAGGTGGCGGACACGGGGGCCCGCAGCCCTCCCCATGCAGCACGAACAGGCCCCGCTTCCGCCCGAAGTCTGCGCGCCGCGCCGCGCCGCGCTGCAGGAGCGGCTGGCCGAGCGCGAGCGCGCGGGCCGCGTCCTGCTGCAGCGGGCGAACCGCCTCTACTTCACGGGGTTCGGCCCCCACGGCGGCTCCCTCACCCGCCGGGGCGCCCTCTGCGTGCCCGCGCGGGGCGAGCCCGCCCACCTCATCCGCGACATCGACCGCGAGCGGGCCGCCGCCGCGGGCCCTGTCCACGCCGTGCCCGCATCTTGCGGCGAGGGGCCGGGCCTCGTGGCGCAGGCCGTCTCCGGCTGGCCCGCCGGCTCCGTGGGCATCGGGGCGGGGGAGATGCCCCTCGCGGTCGCCCACGGCTGCGCACCCCAGAGCCACGAGCCGTCGCGCTGGGACGCGTCGTCCGCGGTGCCCCCACGCGCGGGCAGGGTCCTGGCCACCGAGCCCGCCATCTGCTTCGGCGGGGTCGGCCTGCGCCTGGAGGACGACGTGGCGGTGCGCCCCGGCGGCGGGCAGAGCCTCAACCGCGCCCCGATGGACCTTTCCAGGTAGGCTGCGCCCGCAGCGCGACGCCGGGGGCGCGCCACGACGGGAGCACCAGCGGGGGGCCCGGCCCGCGGGCCCGTGACGCCGCGCCCGCGCCGCGACGCGGGGGTGTGCGCCGCCGAGAAAGCCCTGCCCAGCGTCCCGGCCCGTGAGCCCGCGCCCGGACGGCGGCACGGGCGCGGTCCCGCCTGTCCATGTCCCGGTAAGAGGAAGACCGCGCCGCCACGGCAAACGTGCCCCCCAGAACGGGGGGCCTGCCGCATGCCGTACGAGAGCATCCTCTGCGAGGTCGCCGGACCCGTCTGCACCATCACGCTGAACCGCCCCGACGCGCTCAACGCCATCTCCCGCGGCCTGGAGGCCGAGCTGCACGCCGCCCTGGACGCGGCCGACGCCGACCCCCAGGTGCGCGCCATCGTCCTGACGGGCGCCGGGCGCGCCTTCTCCTCCGGCTACGACATCGCCCGCGCCGACGGCGGCCGCCGGGAGCCGCCCGAGGTCAGCGCGGACGAGTTCCTGGGCCAGTGGTACCGGAGCAACATGCGCGACGTGGAGAAGTTCATGCACATCTTCCAGCTGACCAAGCCCGTGATCGCGGCCGTAAACGGCTGGGCCATGGGCGGCGGCATGTGGTACGCCACAGCCTGCGACATCACCATCGCCTCCGAGCGGGCCGTGTTCGCGCAGCCGGAGGTGCGGATGGTCTCCAACACCACCTACCTCTTCGCGGCCCTGTGCGGGTGGAAGGTGGCCAACCGCTACGCGCTGACGGGGGACCACATCGACGCGGCCGAGGCCCTGCGCATCGGCCTCGTGAACGAGGTCGTGCCGCACGACGAGCTGCTTTCGCGTGCGCGCGCACTCGGCGCGCGCATCGCCATGGTTCCGGAGGCGTCCGTGCGGGTCAATAAGGCGGTCACCATGCTCGGCGTGCTCAGCGCCGGCCTGTTCAACGGCCTGCTGCTGAACGGCCCCCTGAGCGCCATCGTCCACGCCTCCGTCGGCGGGCCCGAGCGCGGAAAGCTGGACGCGGCCTTCCGCGAGGGCGGCCTGCGGGCGTTCCTGCAGGCGCGCGACGGCCCCTTCACCCCGGAGCCCTTCGGTCCGCGATCCGCCCAAGGGCTGGCGCCGCCCGCTGGCGAACCAGCGCAGCGGGGGTGACCCGCTGATGTACCGTCCGCTGGTCATGGGCACGCGCGGGATGGTGACCGCGGGCCACTACATCGCCGCGCACGCCGGGGCCCAGGCCCTGGCCGCGGGCGGCAACGCCGTCGACGCCGGGGTGACGGCCGGCATCGCCCTGAACATGCTGCACCCCGACATGACGACCTTCACCGGCGTGGCGCCGATCATGATCCACCTGGCGCGCGAGCGGCGCACCGTCACCATCTCCGGCCTGGGGCGCTGGCCGCGGGCGGCGACGCTGGACCGGCTGGGGGACCATATCGAGCCGGGCGTCCTGCACACCGTGATCCCGGCCGCCGCCGACGCCTGGCTGACGGCCCTGGCGCGGTACGGCACCTTCACGGCCGCCCAGGCCCTGGCCCCGGCCATCGAGATCGCCGAGCACGGCTTCCCCGTGTACGGCTTCATGCACAACAACATCGCGCGCCAGGCCGACCTCTACCGGCGCTGGCCCTCGACGGC
>DAHVAF010000058.1 GCA_027314765.1 Clostridia bacterium
GGCTGAAGTGTCTTCATGCCCACCGCACCCACAGCCGGCTGTCCGCGGCCAAGGGTCGCCAGACTCCCCCCGGCTGAAGCGTCTGCATGCCCGCCACGCCCACAGCCAACCGTCCGCGGCGGAGGGTCGCCAGACTCCCCCCGGCTGAAGCGCCTTCATGCCCGCCACGCCCACAGCCGACCGTCCGCGGCCGAGGGTCGCCAGACTCCCCCCGGCTGAAGCGCCTTCACCCCCATGCCCGTGTCAGCCGACCGTCCGCGCCGGCCCGTCGCCACGCCCCTCCAAGCCCAGCGCCTCCGCGCCCCGCGCCAGGGCCGCGCGACCCGTGCGAGCCACCTCCGCGATCCCGAACTCCGCCATCACCGCCAGCAGGGCTGAAATCTTCTCCTCGTCGCCAGTGGCCTCCAGCGTGACGGTCGTCGGCGTCACGTCCACCACCCGCGCCCGAAAGACCTCGGCGACCTGGAGCACGGCGGTCCGGCCCTCCGCGCCGCAGCGCACCTTGCAGAGGACCAACTCGCGCGCGACCAGGGCGGACTCGGCCAGTACCTCGACCCGCAGCACGTCGACCAGTTTGCTGAGCTGCCGCACCATCTGCTCGGCCTGGGCCAGGTCGCCGGCCAGGACGATGGTCATTCGCGCCAGGGCCACGTCCTGGGCCGGCCCGACGGTCAGGCTCTCGATGTTGCAACCCCGGCGGCTGCATAGTCCCGCCACGCGCACAAGAACGCCGGCATGGTTCTCGACCACGGCCGCGATCGTCTGCCGCAGGTGCAGCCACCCCCTGGGAATCCACAGGCTTCGGACCGCCCGTCGCCGCGCTCGCCCACGGCGTCACACCCGCCGCCCACGGCGACCCGGCAGGGCGCGGCGTCACCGTCCGGAGGGTAAAAAAAATCCTTCGCCCCCCTGACGAGGGGCGAAGGAAAACCGCGGTACCACCCTGCTTCGCTGGCACAGTGCGGCCAGCCTCGGCCACACCCCCCCAGCCAGGGACGGGGGCGCGGCTGTGGGGTAACGGCCCCACGGGCGGCAATTGCCCGCCACGGCCGGGCCATCCTACCGGCGCGGCCACCCAGGCCACGCGTTGGGACAGCCAGCTCGGGGAGGAGATGGCCCGCCGGATGCCCCGCGCCGGCGCCGGATCGCACCATGACTCCGGCTCTCTGCGGCCTGTGCGCGGGCGGGCCCTGTCCCGTCATCGCCGATGCGCGATTTCGGATATTGGGCGATTGAAATACGACGGCGCCTCCCGAACTCCTCCTGGCTGCGCGAGAAAAATTCACAGATCCGCCAAGGAGGAGTTCTCAGAACGATGGCGTATCCGCCCGCACCAATACCCAAATGCGATGAGGGAGCGGGCTCCGCCTTCCGGGCGGCGCAGAGAGCCGGGGGTCGGTGCGACCCGGCGCCACGCGGCGGAGCCGATCTCTCCCGAGCGGGCTGCCCGAACCCCGCCCACCGGCGGGCACTAGGGCGGCCCCGGCATGGCGGGCCAGCACGGCCCGTGTGGCCGTTATCCCCACCGCGGCGGCCCAGCTGCCGCCGGCGGACCAAGGCTGGTGGCGTATGCCATCGGCGAACCAGGGTGGTACCGCGGCATCCCCTCCGCCCCTGCCAGCGGGGGTGGAAGGGTGGCGCCTGTGCGCTACACGCTCGCGGCCCTGGTCGAGAACCACTTCGGCGTCCTGGCCCGGGTGGCCAGCCTGATCAGCGGGCGCGGTTTCAACATCGAGAGCCTGGCTGTCGGTCCGGCCGAGGACCCGGCCCTGGCGCGGATGACCATCGTGCTCGAGGGCGAGCCCGCCCAGCGCGAGCAGATGGTCCGCCAGCTCGGCAAGCTGGTCGACGTCCTCGCCGTCGACGCCCTGGACGACGACAGCCTGGTGGCTCGCGAATTGGCCCTGTGCAAGGTGCGCTGCCCACCCGCCGCGCGGGCGGCCGTCCTCCAGATCGCCGATGTCTTCCGGGCGCGGGTCGTCGATGTCGGCGCCGACAGCCTCACTCTCGAGGTGACCGGCACCGAGGACAAGATCTCGGCCATGATCGGCCTTCTCGACAGCGAGCAGCACGGCGTCGCCGAGGTCGCCCGCACCGGGCGCGTGGCCCTGGCCCGCGGGGCGGCCGCCCTAGCCGAGTCCCCCACGGAGGTGCGTTGATGGCAGCGAAGGTGTACTACGACGCGGATGCGAGCCTTCTGCCCCTGGCCGGCAAGACGGTGGCCGTCATCGGCTACGGGTCGCAGGGCCACGCCCAGGCCGGCAACCTGAAGGACGCCGGCGTGCGCGTGATCGTCGGCCTCTACGAGGGCAGCGCCCGCTGGCGCACCGCCGAGCACGACGGGTTCGAGGTCGGGACCGTGCGCCAGGTCTCCGAGGCGGCCGACTACATCCAGGTCCTGATCCCCGACGAGCGCCAGGCGGCCGTCTACACCGAGCACGTCCGCCCCGCCCTCCGCGCCGGCAAGACCCTGGGCTTCTCGCACGGCTTCTCGATCCACTACCACCAGGTCGTGCCGCCGCCCGATGTGGACGTCGTGATGGTGGCCCCACAGGCCCCCGGGCATATGTTCCGCCGCCTGGTGCAGTCGGGCCAGGGGGTCCCCGCCCTGCTGGCCGTCGACCAGGACGCCAGCGGCGAGGCCACCGCCCGCGCCCTCGCCTACGCCCGCGCGGTGGGCTGCACCCGCGCCGGCGTGATCGCCACGACCTTCCGCGAGGAGACGGAGAGCGACCTCTTCGGCGAGCAGAACGTCCTCTGCGGCGGCCTGACCGCCCTCATGACGGCGGGCTTTGAGACCCTGGTGGCGGCCGGCTACGCCCCCGAGATCGCCTACTTCGAGTGCGTGCACGAGATGAAGCTGATCGTGGACCTGGTCTACGAGGGCGGCCTCGCCGGCATGCGCTACTCGGTGAGCGACACTGCCGAGTACGGCGACTTCAGCAACGGCCCCAAGCTCGTGGACGAGCATGTGCGCGCCGCCATGCGCGATAGCCTGCGGCGCATCCAGAACGGCGAGTTCGCCCGCGAGTGGATCAGCGAGAACCAGACGGGCCGCCCGGTCCTGGGCGCGATGCGGGCGGCGGCCGCCGAGCACCCGCTGGAGCAGGTGGGCAAGCGCCTGCGCGACATGATGAGCTGGCTGAAGTCGACCTGATCTGGTGGCGCGGGCCTATCGCCCGCGCCTTCACCCACGCGCACATGGTAAGCGCGGGTCCCCCCGCGCGCACGCGGGGGATTAAGGGGGCATCGCCGTGAACGGCGCCGAGGTCCTGATCGAAGAGCTGCTCGGCCAGGGGGTGGAGGTGGTCTTCGGCCACCCGGGCGGCGCCATCCTGCCCATCTACGACGCCCTCCACGGCAGCACCCTGCGCCACGTCCTCTGCCGGCACGAGCAGGGGGCCGCCCACGCCGCGGACGGGTACGCCCGCGCCAGCGGCCGAGTCGGTGTCTGCTTCGCCACGTCCGGACCCGGCGCCACCAACCTGATCACGGGCCTCGCCACAGCCCACCTGGACTCGGTCCCGATGGTGGCCGTGACTGGTCAGGTAGCTACGACGCTGATCGGCACCGACGCGTTCCAGGAGGCCGATATCGTCGGCGCAACCCTGCCGGTGGTTAAGCACTCCTACCAGGTGCGGCGGACGGGGGACCTGCGCCGGGTCGTCCGCGAGGCCTTCCACCTCGCCGCGACGGGCCGGCCGGGGCCGGTCCTGATCGACGTGCCGAAGGATGTTCAATTGGGCGCGGTGCCGCCCGGCAATCCCGGACCGGTGGCCATCCGCGGCTACCGGCTGCCAGCGGCGCTGGATCCGGCGGATGTTGCGGCCGCGGCGGAGCTGTGCCGATCGGCCGAGCGCCCGCTGCTGGTCGTCGGGGGCGGCGCCGCGCAAGCGGGCGCCGCGGACGAAGCGCGGGCACTGCAGGAGATCCTGGGCTGCCCGGTCGCGGCCACGCTCATGGGCCTCGGCGTCTTTCCCGGCGACCACCCCGCCTACCTCGGCATGCTCGGGATGCACGGCGCGCCTGTCGCGAACCACGCCACGGCGCAGGCCGACCTGCTGATCGCCGCCGGGATCCGCTTCGACGACCGCGTGACCGGCGACCCGCGGCGGTTCGCACAAGGGGCGCGCATCGTCCACATCGACATCGACGCGGCCGAGATCGGCAAGATCAAGCGGGTGGACGTCGGCCTGGCCGCCGACTGCCGCGAGGCGCTTGGCGCGCTCGTGACTACTCTCGGAGTGTCGTGCCGTCCGAAGCCCTGGCGGCCCCAGGTCGACGGCGGTTACCCCGAGGAGACCTGCGGCCAGGGCAGCCTCAGCGGGCCGGCCTCCGTGCGGGCCCTGCGCGCGTCCTGCCCGGAGCCGGCCACGGTCGTCGCGGACGTCGGCCAGCACCAGATGTGGTGCGCCCAGCACTTCACGGTGCGGGCGCCGCGCCGCTTCATCACGTCCGGGGGTCTCGGCACCATGGGCTACGCGCTGCCGGCGGCCATCGGCGTGCAGTTGGCCCGCCCGGACGGGCATGTGCTCTGCGTGACGGGCGACGGCGGGCTGCAGATGACCGTGCAGGAGCTGGCCACCATCGCCTCGCTGCGGCTGCCCGTCGTCGTGGCGGTGGTCAACAACGGCTACCTCGGCATGGTGCGCCAGTGGCAGGAGCTGTTCTTCCGCGAGCGCTACTCGGCCTCGGAGCTCTGGAACCCGGATTTCTGCCGGCTGGCGGAGGCCTACACCATCCCGGCGGAGCGGGTGCGGGGCGCCGGCGAGCTGGAGGACGCCGTGCGGCGGGCCTTCGCCTCGGGAGGCCCGGCCCTGCTGGACGTCGTGGTCACGGCGGCGGAGAACACGTGGCCCATCGTGCCGGCGGGCGCCGCCGTCCACGAGATGCTGTTGCCAGGCGGGCGGACCGGGTGATATCGTGAGCGCAATCCGATGACGGGGACAAGTGGCGCGCCAGAGGCCTCAGAGAGCCGGCGGGTGGTGCGAGCCGGCGGCGGAGAGCGCGCAGTTTCACCCCCGAGGTCCTAAAGACGGATGCCCACCGTTATCTGGGCGGGCGCATGTTGGTGCGCCGTCGAGCGGCCCGCCGGAAGGCTGGGCATCGCAGGGTGGTACCGCGGAGGCATTGGCCTTCGTCCCTCAGGGGACGGAGGCCTTTTCATTTGGGGGGGCGGTGCGGGTGGTCGTCGTGATGCGGCCGGAGGCCACGGCGGAGGAGGCCGCGGCGGTCGGAGCGAGGCTGGGGCCCGGAGCCGTGGCCGTCCCGGGCCGGGTGGCAAGGTGGGTGGCGGCCACCGCCGACGTGCAGGACATGCCCGGCGTGGCGCGGGTCGTGCAGCCGCGCCACGCCCACCAGCTGGCCAGCCGCGAGATGGCGCCCGCCGGCACCGTCGTGCACGTCGGGCCCGTGGCGGTGGGCGGGGGCGCGGCCGTCGTCATGGCCGGACCCTGCGCCGTGGAGTCGATGGAGCAGACGCTTCGGGCCGCGACGGCGGTGCGCGCCGCGGGCGCCCGTGTCCTGCGCGGCGGGGCATACAAGCCGCGGACCTCGCCCTACGGGTTCGATGGCCTGCACGAGGAGGGTCTGCGGATCCTGGCGGCGGCGCGGGCGGCCACCGGCCTGCCGGTGGTGACCGAGGTGATGAGCCCGGAGGCGGTGCCGCTCGTGGCCGAGTACGCCGACTGCCTGCAGATCGGCGCCCGCAACATGCAGAACCACCCACTGCTGCGGGCCGTGGGTCGCGCCGGACGGCCCGTGCTGCTGAAGCGCGGCATGGGGGCCACCGTCGGCGAGTGGCTCATGGCGGCCGAGTACGTTCTGGCCGCCGGCAACGACCAGGTGGTCCTCTGCGAGCGCGGCATCCGCACCTTCGAGACGGCGACCCGCTACACCCTGGACCTGAACGCCGTGCCGCTGGCCAAGGAGCTGACGCACCTGCCCGTGCTGGTCGACCCCTCGCACGGGACGGGACGGGCCGCGCTGGTGCCGCCCCTGGCGCTGGCGGCCCTGGCCGCGGGGGCCGACGGGCTCTTGGTTGAGGTGCACCCCGACCCGGCCGCGGCGCTGGTGGACGGCGCGCAGTCGCTCGACCCGGAGGCGTTCGCGCGGCTGATGGCGGACGCGGGCCGGCTGCTCCAGGCGCTGGGCCAGCCGGCCCCGGCGGTGGCGGCGAACTAAGGATCGACCCCGCAGCGGGCCACGATGTTGCCGCAGCCCTCCCACGTCCGCGTGCCCAGGAGCTTCAGCGCGACGGGCGGACGGCCCTCGAAGAGCGGGGTGCCGCCGCCCGCGATCAGCGGGAAGATCGTCAGGTGGAGCTCGTCGACCAGGCCGTGGGCCGGGCCAGCAGGTCGTTCCAGAGCAGGCGGCCGGCGAACACCAGGATGTCGCGACCCTCCCCCGCCTTCAGCGCCGCGATCTCCCGGTGGCAGTCCGCGCGGCGGATCATGCGCGTGTGGGTCCACGGCGCCAGGTCGTCCTCGGTCAGGCGGTCGGAGACCACGACCTTCGGGACGGGGTTCATCAGGCCCGCGAGCTCGCGCCGGAAGGCCGGGGCGTCGGGATCGCCCGGGACGCGGGACCAGTCGTCGCGGAAGGCCAGAAACGACGTGCGGCCGCTCAGCAGCAGGGTGTCCGCGGCCCGGAGCCGCTCGGCGTTGTAGAGGTGAAAGCTCGTGTCGCTCGCGTAGTCGCGGTGGTCATGCTCGAACAGCGCCGGCAGGCTCCGGCCCCTGCCCTCGTAGTACCCGTCCAGCGAGACCAGGTTGCTGACCACGAGCTTTCGCATGATCCTACCGGCTGGCGGCGGCCACCGGACAGGTGACGCCCGTCCCCGCCAGACCGCAGTAGCCGTCCGGGACCTTGTGCAGGTACTGCTGGTGGTAGTCCTCGGCGTAGTAGAACGTGCCGGCCATCGCGATGTCGGTGGTGATGCCGCCCCGGCCGGCGGCGCGCAGGGCGGCGTCGTACGCGGCCCGCACCTCCGTTGCTGTCCGCATCTGCGCCTCGTCGACGCAGGAGACCGCGGAGCGGTACTGGGTGCCCACGTCGTTGCCCTGGCGCATGCCCTGCGTGGGGTCGTGGGCCTCGAAGCACACCTTCAGCAGCTCGGCGTAGCTGACCCGCGCCGGGTCGAAGACCACCTGGACGGTCTCGGCGTGGCCGGTCTGGCCCGTGCAGACCTCCTGGTACGTCGGGTTCGGGGTATAGCCGCCCATGTAGCCGACCGCCGTCGAGTACACGCCGTCCATCTGCCAGAAGAGGCGCTCGGCGCCCCAGAAGCAGCCGAGGGCGAAGTAGGCGACCTCCAGGTTTCCCGGGAACGGCGGCTGAAGCGGCGTGCCGAGGACGGCGTGCCGCTCGCCGATGGCGAAGGCCGGCCGCTCGCGCCCGCGCAGGGCGTCCCCCGCCGCGACCATCACCGTCTTCTTCGGGTGGCCGAAGAGCATGATCACACCTCCAACAGGTATCGTACCGCAGGCCGCCAATCCCGGCCCATGGGGGTGAGCGCCGTGGTCCCGTTCGATCAGGCCAGGCTGGAGCGCCTCATGGCGGAGCAGGGCGTGGACGTCGTGCTGGCCTCCACGCGCCACAACGTGCGCTATCTCACGGGCGGCCACTACTTCCACTTCTTCGCGCGCACCCAGCGGCAGGGCGGCGGCCAGTACCTGGCCCTGGCCGCGGTCCCGCGGAACATGACGGACTCGTTCTATGTGGGCACGCGCGGCGACGGGGATGAGGCCATGTGGGTGGGCGAGCGGTTGCCACCTGGCGCCGACGCGGCCGCGGCCGCGGCGGGCGCATTGCGCGACCGGGGTCTGGGCTCCGCCACGATCGCCGTCGAGATGCCCTTCCTGCCGGCCGCGACCTATCTCACCCTGCAGCGCGAGCTCCCGTCCGCCCGCCTCGTCGACGCCACTCGTCTGCTGGGCGAGCTGCGGGCGGTCAAGCGGCCGGACGAGTTGGCGCGGCTGGGCCGTGTTCACCGGGTTACGGCCGAGGCCATCCGCGCCGCCATGGTCGACGGCGGGCCCGGCCGCACGACGCGCGAGCTGGCCGCGGCCGTGGAGCGCGGGGTGGCCGGCCGCGGCGCCGTCTTCCTATACTGCCTGGCCAACGTCAGCCCCAGCATGGTCCGCGAGCCGGGCGAGCAGCGCTGGATCCCCGGATCAGCCCTGCACCTGGACGCCGGCTGTGAGATCGGCGACTACGCCTCCGACATCTGCCGCATGGGCGGGCCCGCCGAGTCGGAGGCCCGGGCGATGTACGAGGCCTGCGTTCGGGCACAGGACGGCCTGCGGACGCGTCTGGGCGCGGGCATGACCTGCGGGGAGGTGCAGCGCCTCGGCGAGGCGCTGATGCGCGACACGCCGTGGGGTGGGGCCAGCCGCTTCATCGCCCACGGGCTCGGCATGGTCAGCCACGAGCCCCCGGACGTCGAGCCCGGCTCGGCGCGGGTGCTGGAACCCGGCATGGTGCTCTCCCTGGAGACCGAGTTCCGCCGCGAGAGCGTCGGCCATGTGAAGTTTGAGGACTCGGTCGCCATCACGGCCACGGGCTGCGAGGGCCTCGGCGATGCAGCGCGGGAGTGGGTCACGTCCGGGTGAGGCCCGGAGCCGCGAGAACCGTGACGGCGCCCAGCGTCAGCGGCAGGGTGAAGCGCATGGGGCGGTTCGCGACCGGATGAGCCGCGAGAACCGTGACGGCCCCCAGCGGCAGCGGCGGGTCGAAGCCCACGAAATGGGCCACGACCGGATGAGCCGCGAGGGCCGTGACGGCCCCCAGCCGCGGCGGCGGGTCGAAGCGCACGAAGTGGGCCACCACCGGGTGAGCCGCGAGAACCGTGACGGCCCCCAGCCGCGGCGGCGGGTCGAAGCGCACGAA
>DAHVAF010000212.1 GCA_027314765.1 Clostridia bacterium
TCGGTGCGCCACGCGGCGGTCGCACGTTGCGCGCGACGACGGCAGGCAGGGGCGGCCGGCCTGAGGGTCGCCACGTGCACGACGGTTGGTGCGCCACGCGGCGGTCGCACGTTGCGCGCGACGACGGCAGGCAGCGGCGGCCGGCCTGAGGGTCGCCACGTGCACGAAGGTGGCCACGGGGCAGCCAAGCCACCCCGCAATGCGCGCCTGCGCATCACAGGCGGCCGGCCTGAGGGTGCGGCGCTCCGGGCTCACCGTCTCGCCACGTGGACGGCGCCGGCCGCGTGGCGGCCAGGGCCTCGCACGACGCGGGCGGCGGGCCCCATGTCCATGGCGGGCCTGGTCGTGCGCGGCCGCGTCAGATGGCTGGGCGCGCAGCGCAGCCCCCCGGCCAGCCCGGTCACGGCCCGTCTGCCTCCAGCACGGCCAGCAGGTCCTGTCCCCAGCTCTCCAGCTTGCGGGGCCCGATGCCGCGCAGGCGCCCGAGGGCCGCCAGATCCGGCGGCGGGTCGGCGGCCAGCTCGCGCAGGGTGCTGTCGTGCAGGATCATGTACGCCGGTAGGCCCGCCGCCCTGGCCGCCTCCGTCCGCCATGCCCGCAGCGCGGCAAACCGCGCCTCGGCGCCCGCATCGAGGTCCGGGTGCCCGCTGCTGCGGGTGGCCCCGCCGTGCGGGTCTCGGCGGCGGGCGCCGCCAAGCTCGGGCAGCCCCTCGCGGCGCGCGACCGCCAGCAGGGGATAGCCGCCCGCGCCCTCGACCCGCACCAGGTGGCCCGTCCGCAGCAGTTCCGCCACCCAGCGGCTGACCGCGCTCTGGGAGGCTCCCGCGAACACCCCGCATGCCGGGTGCCGCTGCGCCGACGGGGCCGCCGCGACCGACCCGCAGAGCAGGGCCACCAGCCCGCGCACGCCCAGCGGCCAGTGCAGACTGGCGACGGCGTCCACGATGACGCGGGCCGGATCGGCGGGAACGGGTGGGGCCGCGGCCGCCGGCGCCGGGGCCCGCACACGAAGCGGCGCGCAGACGTCGCACCGCCCGCATGGCGGCAGCAGGCTGTCGCCGAAGTGCTCCGCGATCTGCGCGTGGCGGCACCGCGCGGTGGCCGCGAACGCCAGCATGGCCTCGCAGCGGGCCTGCGCCGCCGCCGCCAGCCGGCCCACCAGGTCCGCGACCCGCTCGGCGGCATCCCCGGGCGGCGGCAGCACGGTGAGCCGCATGGCGGGGCCGGTGTCGAAGCGGCGCTCCACGAGTCCGGCCCGCTCCAGCAGGCCGCAGTGGATCCGGGGATCCCGCTCCTCGGGGAGCTCCGCCGCCGCGCGCAGCTCCTCCGGCGTCACGGCGACTTCGTCCCCACCCGCCGCGCGCAGGGCCGACCACACCCGGCGCAGCTCGTCGACCGTGGGCGCGACGCGCAGGGCGAAGGCCCGCAGGTTGGCCGCATCGCCGGGGGTCGCCAGCAGCGTGCAGGTGCTGGGCTGGCCATCGCGGCCGGCGCGGCCCACCTGCTGCACGTACTCCTCGATGGAGGTGGGGTAGTTGTAGAGCAGCACCCAGCGGATGTCCGGCTTGTCGACGCCCATGCCGAACGCCGTGGTCGCGACCACGACCCGCAGCTCGCCGCCCAGAAAGCGCTCCTGGGTCTCGGCGCGCAGGTCGCGGTGCAGGAGCGCGTGGTAGGGCGCGGCGGCAACCCCGCGCTGGCGCAGCAGCTCCGCCACCCGCTCGCACCGCTCCCGCGCCCGCACGTAGATGATGCCCGGCCCCGGCCAGCCGGGGACCTCCCCCAGCACGTGGCGGAGCCGGCCCTCCTCGCTGCCGGCCTGCACCACGTCGTAGCGCAGGTTTTGGCGGACCACGCTGGCGCGCAGAACGTCCATGTCGCGGCCAAGTCCGCGGCCGATCTCGGCGGCCGTGTCCGGCGTCGCGGTGGCGGTGAGGGCCATGACCGAGGCGTCGCGCAGCGGCCCACCCAGGATGGAGCGGATGAAGAGGTAGTCCGGCCGGAAGTCGTGGCCCCAGAGGGCCACGCAGTGGGCCTCGTCGACCACGACCATGCCGACCCGCGCGGCCCGCATGGCGTCCGCGAACCTGGCCTGCCGCAGCCGCTCCGGCGCCGCGTAGAGCAGGCGGATGCGCCCCGCGGCCAAGCCCTGCAGGTGGGCGGCCGCCTCCCCGGCCTCGACGGTCGAGTTGATGAAGGCCGCACGCTCGCGCACGCCGGGCGGCATGTGGGCGACCTGGTCCCGCATGAGCGCGATCAGGGGGGAGACCACCAGCGTCGGCCGCTCGCGCAGCATGGCCGGCAGCTGGTAGCAGAGCGACTTGCCGGAGCCGGTGGGCAGCACGGCCAGGCAGTCGCGGCCCGCCATGGCCCGCCGCACCAGCTCCTCCTGCCCGGGCCGGAAGGCCGTGAAGCCGAAGAGCTCCCGCAGGGAGTCAGAGAGACCGTTCATGTTCGTGGGCGCGGACCATCCAAATGGAAGCTCCCCTTCTCCGGCAGGCGGCGCGCTCCTGCCGGAGAGCAGGAGATCGCCCGGACGCCTGGGAAGCGCGCCGCAGAAAGGCGGGATGACGGATGCCTCGACGCACGCAACGCTATGGCTGGATCCGCGACCTGCCGGACCACCGCGACCACCTGTACGCCGCGCCGCCCGCGATCCTGACCCGCCTGCCCACGTCGGTGGACCTCCGTCCGCAGTGCCCGCCCATCGAGGACCAGGGCGCGCTCGGCAGCTGCACGGCCAACGCCATCGCCGGCGCCATCGAGTTCGACCAGATGAAGGAGAGGCTGGCCGAGGTCTTCCTGCCCTCGCGCCTGTTCATCTACTACAACGAGCGGGTGATCGAGGGCACGGTCGCCTCCGACAGCGGCGCGCAGATCCGCGACGGCATCAAGACGGTCGCCGGCCAGGGCGCCTGCCCCGAGCCGATGTGGCCCTATGTCATCGCCGACTTCACGCAGAAGCCGCCGGCGCGCTGCTACCAGGACGCGCTGGCGCACCGGGCCGTCAGCTATCAGCGCATCGTCCAGACCCTGCCGCAGATGAAGGGGTGCCTGGCCACCGGCCACCCGTTCGTGGTCGGGTTCACGGTTTACGAGAGCTTTGAGAGCCAGGCCGTGGCGCGGACGGGCCATGCCCCCATGCCCGCGCCGGGCGAGGCCGTCGTGGGCGGCCACGCCGTGGTGGCCGTGGGCTACGACGACAGCAGCCAGTGGTTTGTGATGCGCAACTCGTGGGGCAGCGCCTGGGGCATGCGGGGATACTTCACCCTACCCTACGCCTACCTGCTGGAGACGACCCTTTCCAGCGACTTCTGGACCATCCGCGTGGTTGACTAGCGGACGACAGGGACGGCGAGGCGCGTTTCGAATTATTCTGTCGCCATGACGACGATGCGCGCGCTGACGGCGGCGCTCCTGGCAGCCGCGCTCCTTGGGGGCGCGGCTGCCTGCGGCCATACGGCGGCACCCGGCGCGGCTCCGCGCGTGGCGGCGGTGGCCACCGCGACCGCGACGCCGGCGGCGGCCCCGGTCCAGGTGTCGCCGACCCCGGCGCCCGCCACGCCGCCGCCCGCCATCCCGGTGCTCATGTACCACGTCATCGCCCCGCCGCCGCGGAACGCGCCGTTCCCCGGCCTCTACGTGCTGCCCGCGACCTTCGCGGCGCAGATGGCCGCGCTGAAGGCGGCCGGCTACCGCGCCATCACGATGCAGCAGGCGTACGACATCTGGCGGGGCAGGGCGGCGGCCCCGGCCCACCCGGTCGTGCTCAGCTTCGACAACGCCTACACGAGCCAATACACGCGGGCCCTGCCCATCCTCCACTCGTACGGCTGGCCCGGCGTGCTCAACCTGGTCGTCGACCGGCTCGACATCCCCGCGGGCCTGAGCACCGCCCAGGTCCGCACCATGATCGCCGACGGCTGGGAGGTCGACACGCAGGGCCTCACCCACGCCGACCTCGCCATCCTGTCGCCGCACGAGTTCGCGGCCCAGACCGTGGGCGCGGCGGAGAAGATCCGCGCCACCTTCGGCGTGCCCGTCCGATTCTTCTGCTATCCCTCCGGCGACTACAACCCAGCCGTCGCCGCCGCGCTGCGCCGGGCCGGCTTCCTCGCCGCCGTGACGGTGTGGCCGGGCCTTGCCGATCCGTCCGCGCAGGGCGCCATGACCCTCGACCGCGTGCGGGTCTCCTATGGCGAGAGCGCGGCCTCCCTCCTGGCCGCGCTGCGCTACTTCGCCGCGCAGAAGCCGTCGCCGCCGCCGGTCGAGTATCCGATGCCGGTCGTCAGGCCGCCCCTGAAGGCGACGGCCAGCGCCACGGCCAAGCCGGCGACCGCGAGCGCGACGGGCGGCGCCAGGACTGCCACGGCCACCGCGACCGCGAGCGCGTCCGGCAAGGCCGCCGGGAAGTGAGGCCGGGGCTGCGGAGCCTTCGTGACGCGCCGCGCCGCGGCGCGCCCAATATGTGCGCGAAGCGGCGGTGCGGGTAGGGGTGGCAGCCACCGAGCGGGTCCTCGTCGCCGGCGGCGTGTCCTGGCATCTTCGCGAGGCCGGCGGCCGTCACGGCCTTTCTCGCCTAGCCGTCCGCCGCGGCGCGCGGGGCGCCCAGGCTCTGCAGCACGAAGATCGCCAGCACGATGACGTGCACCGACGTGCACCAGAGGCAGATCTTGCCGATGACGATGAGCTCGGTGTAGACGAGATAGACGACGGCCACGGCGCCGACCAGGGTCCAGAGGTTGGCCGCCCTGTCCTTCCAGGCCGAGCCCCCCACCAGCAGCCAGAGCGCCACCGCGAACCAGACCAGGCCGTACAGGGCGACCGGCAGGCCGAGCACCACCGACTGCGCGCTGGTCAGCACCTGCTGGCAGTCCACCGAGCCCGTGTTCGAGCAGTAGAGCGGCACTGCCGTGTCGTAGTGCAGCAGGGTCAGGTAGGCGGCGATGGCCACGCCGATGGCGGCCAGGGCCGGGCGGATCCAGCGCGGGATGCCGCTCACCGGCCCGCGACCCCCTTGGCCGGCAGGGTGGGCAGGGCGGCCGTCACGCCCGCGCTCCCGCACACGCTCGTCGGCTGGCTGCCGTCCACGGCGCAGATGGAGGCCGCGATCTCGTTGGCGTTGGCCAGGATCGCCTTCGCGGCTGCCGTCTTGCCGGCGGGAAGGCTGGCCGCGATCCGGGCCTGGCTGCTGCCGTGCAGGTCCTGCGGCGAGTAGCCCGAGCCGACCCAGGCGTACCGCTCGCCGACCATCAGGAACGGGATGTGGCCGGCGACGCTGGCCGAGAAGTACGGCTGGGCGTTGTACTTGTTCAGCAGCCCCATCTGGGCCGGGGTCGGCGTCTGCAGGTCCGTGTAGCCGTTCGGCCCGCCCGGGACGTTGGTCAGGGTCTCCACCGGCTCGAAGTCGATGTAGCTGCTGGTGTACGTCGAGCCGTAGAACGTGAAGGTCGGCGTGCCCGGGTAGACGTCGGTGGTCGACGAGTGGCTGTACGCCAGGTTCTGGAACGTGCCGAAGCGCGCCAGCGCCGTGACCATCGACCAGCGCTCGGCCGCGCAGAACGGGCAGTACTCGGCGCCGACGTACAGGACGAGCGGCTTGCCGGGTGCCGGGGCCGCGGCGCCGGTCGCCGTGGCGCCGACAAAGGTGGGCGCGGCCGCGCCCTTGGCGCCGACGGCATCCCACGTGGCGGCCGGGATGCCGGTCAGCTCGGCCATCACACTCGACGGCACGGGCGTCCGCACGTCCGCGCTGGCGCCTCCGCCGCCCAGCCCCCGCACGATGAAGATGATCACGACGACGGCGATGGCGGCGATGATCGCGGGCAGCGTCCACGATCCGCGGCGCCGGCCAGGGCGGCGCTGCGAGTATCGGACCCCGGACGACAGCGGAAGCTCCTCCCTCCGCGCCGCCGGCTAACGGCCGACGGCGGCGGCGACCTCACCTGTCAGCTGGTCAAGGGGCAGGGCGCCGGTGTGCTGCCAGAGGACCTTGCCGCTGGTGGCCACGACGGCCATGTACGGCAGGTCCGTGATCCGGTAGGCGTCCATCACGCGCCCGGTCTCATCGAGGCCCACGGGGAACGGCACGGCGGCCTTCTGCAGAAAGCTCGCGACCCACTGCGTCGACGGCTCGGACACGCGCAGGTCCACCGCGACGACCGGCGGCAGGCCCCGGCCGGCCGCCTGGGACGAGTACTGGGTCAATGTCCGCAGGTCGGCCTGGCACGCCGTGCACCAGGTGGCGAAGAAGTCGACCAGCCGCGTGCCGCCGGCCGCCGGGCTGCCCACGGCCAGCTGGCCGGTGGCCCCGCCAGGGAGCAGGGCGGGCACCAGGAACGCGGTGCTGGCGGCGGTCTGGCTCTGCGGCAGCGGGGTCACGGGCGGGTCGCCGGGCAGAAGCGACGCGAGGCGTCGCGCCATGTTGGTGGATTCCGGCACCGTGCCGCTGAAGTTCGGGTCGGTCGTGAAGAGGTAGCGCTCGCGCCCCTGCGCGTCCAGGAGGTAGGTGGCGTCGGTGTGGGTGATCTCCCCGCCCGGCTCGATCGAGATCGAGATGTGGTAGGCGCTGTAGAGGCGGTTGAGCTCGCTCGCCGGGCCCGTCAGGAAGAGCCACCTGTCCGTCATGCCGTGGCTCTGCGACCAGGCCAGCACATCCGCGACGGTGGTGGCGGTCGGGTTGGCGTTGATGGCCACGATCTGCACGTCCGCGCCGGCGGCGCCGAGCTGCGCCCGGGCGTCGGTCAGCATCTGCGCCGTCAGGGGGCAGGTCGTCGTGCAGCGGCTGTCGATGAAGGCAAGGGCGACGGGCTGGCCCCGGAAGCTGGCCAGGGTGTGGGTGTGCCCGAACTGGTCGGTGAGGGTGAAGCCGGGCGCAGGCGTGGGGGAGAGCACCGTGCCGGGATCGATGGGGTCGCCCAGGGCGTCGAGCTGCGGCGCCGCCGCGTCGGCCGCCGCCGGGCGGAGCCGCGGCAGGACCTGGGTGGCCAGCAGGGCCAGGGCGCAGGCGCCCACGAGCGCCCAGGCGATCCACCGCACGAGCCGGAGCTTCAATCCGCCCGTCCCCTCCGCTCGCCCGCCATCCTACCACGCTGAGCGGGGTTGTCGAACGTGCCCGATCGCGCGCGCGTGCCGCCGGCGCGACACGGCGCGGCGAACTCAGCGCAGCTGGGCGTGCGGGGCCGGATCCGGCAGCGGGTCGATGCCGCGATAGCCGGCAAACCACGTGAAGAAGCTCTTCGCGAACTCGACGCCCATGGAGAGCGCCGAGGCCAGGCGCATGATGATGCCGCCGAGGATCTGGTCGTCCATCGGGCTGATGCCCCAGAGGCGCGGCGCGTGCGCGTAGAACGTGTAAAAGGGCGCCGACGCGAACGTGATGATGGCAAACGGCACCGTCATGAGGACCTCTTCGACGAAGAGGTAGATCAGCTTGGCGCCTTCCTGCAGCCGCGGCATCTCGGGCAGCGGGCTCAAAAGCGGCCACCAGACGATGAACCCGATGAGCAGAAACATGGCGTGCTCGGTGAAGTGGACCGCGTTGCTTCTCAGCGTCAGGTTATAGAGGTAGGGCCAGTGCCACAGGCTCAGGATGCTGATGAAGAGCCCCAGGGCGGCCGCCGGGTGGACGCACTTGCTCCAGATCCAGCGGAAGAAGCCGCGGCCGAGGATGGCGCGGGCCAGCCAGTCCGGCGTGCCCGCCAGCAGCAGCGGCGCGCAGGCGAAGATCAGCAGCATGTGCTCGAGCATGTGGGCGCTCATCAGATACTGGTCGGACAGGATGTCCAGCGGGCTGCCCAGAGCCGCGTAGAGGGCCAGGCACCCGAGCAGGAAGCAGGTGCGCTCGGTCGTCGTCGGCGCCCTGCCGCCGCCGATGCGCTCCCGGAGCGGCCCGGTCACCACGAGGTACGCGGCGGCGAGCAGGAGGGCGATCAGGCCGACGTCGGCGGCGTCCCAGAGCGCCCAGAAGCCGGTGCCTGAGAGGGCCTGCTGCAGCGTGATGCTCACGGTGTGACTATATCGTCCCTGGGGACACGGAGCCATGGTCGCCGGCGGCAGGGGCCGGCGCCGGGCGCGGGGTATTTCGAGGTCACCTGATTGGGGGATGGATCGTGGGCGCGCTGCGGTATCGCATCGACGGCCCTGTGTTTGAGCTGGCTCCCGGCTACGCGCGCGGCGTCGTCGTGGCCGAGGGCGTCGACAACGAGGGGGGCTCGCCGGCCGAGCTGGTCGAGCTGCTGCGGGCGGCCGAGACCTCGCTGCGCCAGCGCATGGGCAGCGTCGAGCAGCTGGTGGCGGACCCGCGCGTGCAGGCCTGGCGCACCGCCTACCGCGCCTTCGGCGCCCGGCCGAGCGAGTTCCACAGCTCCATCGAGAGCCTGGGGCGGCGCGTGCTGAACGGCCGCGACCTGCCCGCCATCAGCCGGCTCGTCGACATCGGCACCGTGGTGGCGCTGCGCCACGTCCTGCCGGCGGGGGCGCACCCGCTGGACGGGGTGGGGGAGGACCTGGTGCTGCGGCGCGCGGCAGGTGGCGAGCCGTTCCGGCCGCTCGGCGCGGACGGCGAGGAGCAGGTGGCGCCGGGCGAGGTGATCCTGGCCGCCGGCGGCGAGGTGCTGACGCGGCGCTGGACGTGGCGCCAGTCGGCGGGCTCGGCCTGCCGGCCCGGCACGCGGCTTGTGGAGGTCAACGTGGACGGGCTGCCGCCGATCGGGGCGGACGAGGTCGCGGCCGCCTGCGGCGAGGTGGCCGATCTGATCGCCCGCTTCTGCGGCGGGCGCGTGCGGCATGAGCTGCTGACCGCCGCCCACCCGGAGATGGTGCTGCTGGCGGGAGCGTGAGGGGACGGAGCGCGCGACCCTCGTGGTCCTGCGCTCCGCACGGGGGCGAATGCCGCGCCCACCCCCCCGCGGTGCCTGGCGGGCGGCAGCGGTCGCCTCGCGGCCGCCGTCCGCCTGGCCGAAGCCCCGTATGCTCGTGGACCCGCACGTGGACCCGCTCGTGACCGCACGCCCGCGCCGCCCGGGTGAGCCGGGCGGCGAACG
>DAHVAF010000213.1 GCA_027314765.1 Clostridia bacterium
CCCGTCCTCCGCCAGGGGGCTGTGATCGTCGCCACCGGGGCTGCCAGGGGCGTCACGGCCGCCTGTCTCCGCGCGCTGGCGGCCGGCCTGCGCCCCCGCGTCGCCATCCTTGGCCGCACTTCCCTGGAGGAGGAGCCCGCCGAGCTGCGCGAGGTCCCCGACGAGGCCAGCCTCGTGAACGCCCTTCACCAGGCGAATCCGAGCCTCCCGCCCGCCGAGGTCCGTCGCCGGGCGGCGGCGGTCCTGGCCGCACGCGCGGTGCGCGCGAGCCTGGACGCGCTGCGCGACGCAGGGGCGGAGGTCCGCTACCTGACCGCCGACGTGCGCGACGAGGCCGCCGTGGCCGGGGCGATCGCCGACATCCGCGCCGCCTGGGGTCCCATCGACGCCGTCATCCACGGCGCCGGGGTGATCGCGGACAAGTCCATCGCGGACAAGACGCCCGTCCAGTTCGACGCGGTCTACGGCACCAAGGTGGCCGGTCTCCGAGCCCTGCTCGCGGCCACGCGGGAGGACCCCCTGCGCCTGCTCTGCCTGTTCTCCTCGGTGGCCGCTCGCACCGGCAACGCGGGCCAGGCGGACTACGCCATGGCCAACGAGGTCCTGAACCGGGTCGCCGCCGCCGAGGCCGCGCGCCGGGGCGATGGCTGCCGGGTGCGTGCCATCGGCTGGGGCCCCTGGGCGGGCGGCATGGTCACCCCTGCCCTCCAGCGCCACTTCGAGGCCCGCGGCGTGGGTCTGCTCGGCCTGGCGGAGGGGTGCCTGCGCTTCGTGGCGGAGGCGGCCACCCCCGGCCCGCCCGAGGTGGTGATGGCCGCGGGCAGTCTCGACGGCGCCGAGGACCACACCTGGACCATGGAGGCGGCCGTGTCGGCCGACACGCACCCGTACCTGGCCGACCACACCATCCGGGAGGTGCCCGTCCTCCCCGTGGTCATCGCCCTGGAATGGTTCGTGCGGGCGGCAGCGTCCTGCCGCCCGGATCTCCCGCTGGCAGCCGTGGAAGACCTGACGGTCCTGCGCGGGATCCCCCTGGAGGGCTTCGGCCAGGCGGCGACCCGCCTGCTCCTGCGGGTGCGGGGACCGGCGGCGGGCCGCACTGCGCGCCTGCACCTGGAGCTCCTCGACGCCGAGGGCAGGGCCCGGTACCGGGCGGCCGCCCGGATGGGGCTTCCCGCCATGGCAGCCAGGGCCCCCGTGGACGAGGCCGCCGGCGAGGCCTGGCCCTGGCTGGCAGGCAGCGTCTACGACGGCAAGCTCTTCCACGGGCCCAGCTTCCGCGTGATCGCGGACCTGCTGGCCGTGTCGCCGGCGGGCGCGTCTGCCCTGCTGCACGGGACCGAGCGCGCCGGCTGGCGCGACGGGGTCTGGCGGACGGATCCCGCCCTCCTTGACGGCGGCCTGCAGGTCGCCCGCCTCTGGGGGATCTGGTCGCTGGGAGCCCCCACGCTGCCCACCGGCATCGCCGCCTACGTCCCCGGCCGCGCGTCGCAGGCCGCGGCGCCCGTGCGCTGCGTGATGCGCAGCCAGGCCGTCGGCCAGCACCAGACGCGGTCCGACATCGCCTTTCTGGGTCCGGACGGCGAGGTCGTGGCCGAGATGCGCGGGGTCGAGCAGACCCGCGTGCCCGAATGAGCGGCCAAGCCCTGGCCATCGTCGGCCGGGGGTGCATCCTGCCGGGCGCCCGCACTCCCGCCGAGCTGTGGCACGGCGTGCTCGCTGGACGGGTGTGGATCGGCGAGCCACCCGGCGGTCCGCTCCTGCCCGGCGCGCCGTTCTCGCAGGCGGGCGGCTACGTGGCGGACGAGAGTGGCGGCGGGGAGGATCCCCTCACCCGCTGGCTGCTGGCGGCCGCCCGCGCCGCCCTGGCCGAAGCGGGAGGCGCCGGCGGGCGGACCGCGGCCGTCTTCGGCCACCTGTCGCTCCCCACCCGGTCCTTTGCCCGCTTCGCCGAATCGGTCTGGCTGGATACCCCCGGTCCAAGCGCGGAGAGCCGCTTCATGTCCGGCCTGCCCATCCAGCGGGTGGCGCGGGCCCTGGGCGCGGATGCCGGCGTCCTGGCCCTGGACGCGGCCTGCGCCTCCTCCCTCTATGCCATCAAGATCGCCCGCGACTGGTTGGAGGATGGCCGGGCCGACCTGGTCCTGGCGGGCGGCGTCAACGCTGCCGACCCCCTCTTCCTCCATCACGGGTTCCACGCCCTGCGGGCCAGCAGCCCGTCCGGCCGCAGCCGCCCCTTCGACAAGCGGGCGGACGGCCTGGTACCCGCGGAGGGCGCCGCGTGCGTGGCGCTGAAGCGCCTCGCCGACGCCGAGCGATCCGGCGACCGCATCCTGGGCGTGATCCGGGGCATCGGTCTCACCAACGACGGCGGCGGCCAGGCCCTGCTGGCCCCGTCCCGGGCCGGCCAGGTGGCGGCGATGCGCCAGGCCTATGCGGACGCCGGCATCGACCCCGCCAGCGTACAGCTGGTCGAGTGCCACGCCACAGGCACACCCGTGGGCGACGCGGCCGAAGTGGAGAGCATGCGCCAGGTCTTCGCGGGCTCGCCGGGCCTGGCGGTGAGCTCGCTGAAGGCCAACACGGGCCACCTGCTCACGGCCTCGGGCGCGGCGGGCCTGCTGAAGGTCCTGGCGGCCATGGAGGCCGGCGTCCTGCCGCCGACGCCCGGGGTCGACGCCCCGCTCCCGGGCCTGGATGGCCGGCCGCTGCGGGTCCTGCACGCGCCTGCGCCGTGGCCGGACGCGGGGCCGCGCCGCGCCGCCATCAGCGCCTTCGGCTTCGGCGGCAAAAACGCCCACGTGGTGGTGGAGCAGTGGCTTCCGCCGCGCCCCGCGGCGGCGGTCGGCGTAGCGCGCGGGCAGCCGCACCCCTCGGGCGGGTGGGCGGAGACCAAGCCGCAACCTCGCACCGAGGTCGAGCAGTCGCAATCCTCTCGCGGGTTGCACCGCCCGCTGCCGGGCTCCGCGGCGGCGGCCCACGCGGTCCAGGAGACCAAAGCCGACACAATGCCGCCACCCCCGGCAGAGCCGCAGCCCTCGCACGGGCTTGCCGGCCGAGCGCCCCGCCGCCGGACCGGACCAGCCGCGGCGGAGATCGCCGTGGTCGGAATCGGCTGCGTGGTCGGCCCGCACGGCTCGCGCGCCGCGTTCGAGCGGGTCCTGTTCCGGGGGCCGGCCCCGTCCCCCTCACCCATGGAGACCGTGTCCGTCCGCTCGGACGGACTGCGCTTCCCCCCCAACGACCTGGCGCAGGCCCTGCCGCAGCAGCTTGCCATCCTGCAGGCGGCGCAGGAGGCCGTCGCCGACGCCGGCGCCCTGCCGGCCGCCCGCACTTCGGTCCTCGTGGGGATGCAGTGCGACCCCGAGATCGCCCGCCACGTGACCTGGCTGCGGCTGCCGGAGGCCGCGGCCTCCCGGGGCGGGCCGCTGACGGCTCCGGCCGTGGTGGGCCTTTTGCCCAACCTCCCCGCCAACCGGCTGAACAATCACTGGAACCTGGGCGGGCCGAGCTTCACCGTGTCAGCCGAGGAGCTGTCAGGGATCTCCGCGCTCGGGCTCGCGGCCCGCGCCCTGCGCGCCGGGGAGGTGGACGCGGCGCTCGTCGGTGCCGTCGATATGTGCTGCGAGCCTGTCCATGCGGCGGCCGCGGCGACCGCGCTGGCGGGGCCGCGGACGCATCCTGGCGATGCCGCGGCCGTCCTGGTGCTGAAGCGCCTCGAGGACGCGCGGCGCGATGGCAGCCGCGTCTATGCCATCGTGCGCGACGAGGGCCCCGCCGACCTGGAGATTGGACTGGACGACCTCGCGCCCCGCTTCGGCCACGCCCACGCGGCATCCGGGCTGCTGCACGTGGCAGCGGCCGCCCTGGCCTGCAGACGCGGCGCGCTCCCCGACGGGTCGGCGACGCCATGGCTTCCGGCTGGCGGACCGCGCCGCGCCGCGGTGACGGGCACGGCGCTGGGCGGCATGTCGGCCCGCGTCGTCCTGGAGGAGCCGGAGCCGAACCTGCCCGCCGTGGCGGCTGGTCCGCTCCCCCGGCTGCACGTCTACGCCGCGGCCGATGCGGCGGAGCTCGCCCGCGCTCTCGCCGAAGGCCGGGAGGGGGGCCATGGGGAGGCCCGTGCCGTCCTGGTGGCGGCCGGCGCAACGGAAGTCGTTCGAGGGCGCGAACGCGCCCTCAAAATCGTGCGGGAGGGCTCTTCGGCAGCCGACGAGGACGGCGTGCATGTCCGCCTGAAGCCCCTTTCCGGCCAGCTGGCCCTGGTCTTCACCGGCGCCGCCACGGCCTACGCGGGTATGGGCCGGGAGCTTTGCCTGGCCTTCCCCGACCTGCTGGCCGCCGCCAGCACCCGTCTCGGCTCGCCCCGGTCCGCCGCTGGCTGGATCTACCACGGCGGTGATGCGGACCCCCTCGCCAAGCTCGCGGGGTCGTCCCTGCTCTGCCAGGTCCATGCCGACCTCAGCACTCGCGTGCTGGGCCTGCGGCCGGACGCCGCAATCGGCCTCTCCTCCGGCGAGACGAACGCCCTTGTGGCGCTCGGCGCCTGGCGCGACGTGGGCGGCCTCTTCGACGACCTGCGCCGCGAGGGGCTGTACGACCGCGAGCTTGGCGGCGAGCTGCGTGCCCTGCGCCGGGCATGGGGTGTGCGCGGGGAGGACCCGGTCAGCTGGCGGGCGTGGCGGGTGCTGCGGCCGGTGGCGGAGGTGCGGGCGGCCGTGGCGGGCGAGCCGCGGGTGGCGCTGACCATGGTCCACACGGAGCGGGACTGCGTCATCGGCGGCGAAGCGGAGGCCTGCGTGCGGGTGCTGCGGCGCCTGGGCGGGGGCGGAGCCGTGCCGCTCGAATACGACTTCGCGGTGCACTGCCCGGAGGTGGCCGAGGTCGCGGCGATCTGGCGGGCCATCCACCGGCGGCCGACCGCGGCTGTGCCCGGCGTCCGGTTCTACGGGGCGGCGGGCGGCGCCGGGCCGGTCAGGGACGCGGACCAGGTGGCGGACGCACTGCTCGGCATGGCGGGCGCGACGGTGGATTGGCCCGCGATGGTGCGCCACGCATGGGACGACGGGGTGCGGGTCTTCGTGGAGCACGGGCCGCGGGGGCTGTGCACCGGCTGGATCGGCGAGATTCTGGCGGACAGGCCGCATCTGGCCGTCGCCCTGGACCGCCCCGGCCGCGACGGGGTCCGGCAGGCCGCGGAGGCGGTCGCGGCCCTGGTCGCCGCGGGCGTGGACTGTGACTGGCGGGCCTTCGACGAGCGTCGGGCTGCGAGCGACCGGGAGCCGGGCGCGGAAACGGGCCCCGTCCTCCGCTTTCCCGCGCACCCGCCGCGGATCGACCTGCCGGCGTCGGCGGGCATGCACACGTACGAGGTCATGGCGCCGGCGCCGGAGGTCGCCTTCGTGGCGCCGACGGGCGGGTGGGTCGCCCCGGCACCGGGACTGGAGGTCATGGAAGGGGCCCCCGTCGTGGGGGGGAGCGACGAGTCGACGGCGGAAGTGGGCCGGTCGACGGCGACGGAGGCCCCGTTGCCCGTGCGGGGGACCATTGTCGACGATGGCATCGCGGCGAGGATGGCGGCCGCGCGGGCTGCGGCTCCGGCGCAGCGGCCGGGCGTGCGGTTACCCAGCCATGCGGGCCGGGACGGTCTGCCGGCCGGAGTGGCCGCCGCGCCGACGCCCCGCCTCGCGGCCGGCGATCGCGGGCAGGGCGCTCCGTTGCCCGTACCCGCGCCCGCGCCTCATGCA
>DAHVAF010000214.1 GCA_027314765.1 Clostridia bacterium
CCCGTCCGTGGCCGTGAAGCCGACGGTGCGGGCGCCCAGCCGCTCGACCCCGGGGATCAGGGCCGCGACGTCGGCCTGCTGGCTGTAGTGGAGGTCCATCTCGATGCGCACGGGGGTCTGCACGCGGTAGGGCGCCACACCGCCGCCGCGCACCCGCCGCAGCGCCTCCTCCGCGCCCTCGCGGATCCGCGCCCGCGCCACCTCCCACGTCCGGGTGCACGCTGGCCTCGATATCGACCCCGTGGCCAGGGATGGCGAAGGCCATGCGCGGAGGCATTGGCCGCGCACGCCGCTCTCCCTTTACCGGCCTCGATATCGGTGCGCCGGGGCCTTCGCCCCGGCGCGTCCGGAGGCCTACCCAGCGGCGGGGTGGGTTGGGTGACGTGACGAGGCGGACCGTTCCCTGCGCGCGCGCCGTGGGGGCCGCGCGGCCCACGTCGCCAGGAGCGGCGGCGGCGGCGGCGAACTCCCCGCGCATGCGCCGCACCGTGCTGCTGCTGGCCCTGCTCGCCCTGGTCGGCTACCTGATCTACAACCGCTTCGGCGGCGCGATCGTGGCGAGCGGCCAGCGCGCCGTCCTGCCGCTGCCCGTGCTGGTCGGCCTCGGCCTGGCGGGCGGCGTCGCCTCGTTCTTCTCGCCCTGCAGCATCGTCTTCGCGCCCACCATTCTCATGGCGGCGGGCTCGGCGGAGGACCCGCGGCGGCGGGTGCTGGGCACCGCCCTGTGGGTGGCGGTCGGCATCCTCTTGTTTTACGCGGTGCTCGCGCTGGCGCTGGGCAGCCTGGGGGCGGCGGTCGAGCGGGTCATGGGCTACCTGATCCCGACCCTCGGGGCGGTCTTCCTGGTCCTGGGCGCCCTGATCCTGACGGGGCGCACCGCCTTCATGGACCGCATCGCGCGCCTGAACCCGGCCCTTGGCGCATACGAGCGCGCGGCCCCCGCGCCGCGGCCGCGCGCCTCGTCCATGGTCTCGCTGGGACTGCTCTACGGCGCCGGTGCCCATGGCTGCAGCCTGCCGATCTTCCTCGGCATCGTGCTGGTGCCGCTGGCCACCGGCGATGTGGCGCGCACCGTGTGGACCGTGCTCGCGTACGGCGTGGCCATCGCCGTGAGCCTGCTCGTGACGGTCAGCGTGGGCCGGGCCGCCATGCCGGCGCGCGGCCGCCTGTGGGGTGAGGCGGGCCAGGTCGCCGTGGGCTGGCTCTTCGCCGTCATCGGCGCCTACGAGATCGCGTACTTCGTGATCCACGCCGCGGCGCTGACGGCTTAGGCGGAACCGCGGTGCGGCCTCTGGCGTCCGACCCGGTGGGAGGACTCTTGCCTGGACGCGCGCGACGGTTTGTGCAGCGGCGCCGCCCGAGTCGGCGCCGATGTCGACACGACGGTCCTCCGGGCGGTTGGCCTCTGGATCGTGCTCGTGGCCCTTCCCGGCATCGTGTACTGGGCCATCGTGATCGCGACGCCGTCCCAGCCCCGCATTCCGCCTGATCCGGCCGCCTACATCGCCGAGGCTGTGGCGGAAGCGGCGCTGGGCGCCCTCGCGTTCCTGGCGGCACCGCGTCTCACGGCCTGGCTGCGGCACCGGCGCGCCCCCACCCCTGCCGCGGATGCGCGGCGTTGACGATTCCCTGGAGATGCGCCACCCGGTGCGCCTCATGCCTCAGCCGGCTCACGCACAGCGCTGACGGCCGGCTCAGGCGCCTGGCGCCCTTGCCCCGACGGCTGCGGCGCACACAGGGCGCCGTCGATCCGCTCGAACTGCCGCGCGCGGCCCGCCTCTGATCCCACCGCGGCCGGACAGCGCTGACGCTCAGACTGACCTGCTTGACCTGCTGGATGGAATGCGCCCCTGCCCCTGCCGTCACCGCCCACGCACGCCGCCGTCGATCCGCTCGAACTGCTGCACCTGGTGCGCCGCATGGCGCGCCAGCCACGACGCGTACACGGCGTATACTGGCGTATACTAAGGAAGGACGGCTGCAGCGGCGCGCCCGCCCCCGTGACAGTGGCCACCCACATCCAGCCCTCGGCCGGCAGCGGCCTCAGCTGCACCAGCAGCTGGTCCCGCTGCCGCACGCACGACCGCCACGCGTCCGCGTACTCCAGCTCGTGGTAGTCCGTGCGCTTGATCCAGGTCCGGGGATTGACCGCGCGTATCGTCGGCTGCTCGCTGCCGACGGTGGCCCCGATGGCGCTTCCCCACACGTCGGCAAACGAGCGCAGGTGGGCGAGCACGTCGATCGCCGACCACGCGTCCGGGCCGGGCGCGGTGCGCAGCTCCGCGGCCGTGAGTCCGGCCGTCACCACGGCGATCCGCGGCGGCGTCTCCTCCAGCAGGCTCAGCGCCCGCTCCCCGGTCAACGTCTGCCTCGCCGCGGGCCCAAGGACTCATGGCCCCCAGGCCCGCGTCCACCGCCCACCCGGCAGGAGGATCGCGCCGCCCAAGGCGAATTACCCTAGCGCCCCTGCCCCGGATGCGCCCGCGGCCCATCGCCCCGAATCGGCTACCCTGAGTCGGGAGGGATCTTCCCATGAGCGCCTTCGCCGCGATCGGCAAGTCCGCGCGGCGCGTCGAGGGCCGCGAGAAGGTGACCGGTACCGCCACCTATGTGGCGGACGTGCACCCCCGCGGCGCCGCCTGCGCGCGTCTGGTCCTCAGCCCCTACGCCCACGCCCGCATCAAGTCCGTGGACGTGAGCGCCGCCCTCAAGGTCCCCGGCGTCATCGGCGCCTTCTCAGGGAAGGACATCGGCGGCGCGGAGATCCTGGCCATCGACGAGGTCTTCTTCGCCGGCGAGGCCGTCGCCGTCGTGGTCGGCGAGGACGAGGCCGCGGCCGAGGATGGCGCCGACGCCGTCCAGGTCGATTACGAGCCCCTCCCTGTCGTCAGCGACCCCATCGCCGCCATGAAGCCCGACTCCCCGCTCACCCGCGCCTCCAAGGGCGAGTCGCACGACGACGCGGGCGCCCACGGCGCTGCCGTCGGCGGCGCCGGCACAGGCCGCCCGAAGCCCCGCAACGTGAACCAGATGGTCGAGTTCCAGCGCGGCGACCTGGCCAAGGGCTTCGCCGAGGCCGACGTCGTCCTGGAGGACACCTACCGCATCGCCCGCGTCCACCAGGGCTACATGGAGACGCAGGGCTCGGTGGCCGAGCGCGCCCCGAGCGGCGGCTTCACCGTCTGGACCACGACCCAGGCCGCGTTCGGCGCCCGCGATGCGACCGCGAAGTTCCTGGGCATCGAGGCCCATGAGGTCAACGTCATCCCCACGCAGGTGGGCGGTGGCTTCGGTGGCAAGTTCGTGCTGGTGGAGCCGCTGGCCGCTGCGCTCGCGCGCCGCGTCCGCCGTCCGGTCCGCGTGATCCTGGACCGCACGCAGGATTTCCTCGTCAGCCACCCGGCCCCCGGCGCCATCATCCGCATGAAGATGGGCGCCAGGAAGGACGGGACCCTCACCGCCCTGGAGGCCGAGCTGGTCTTCGACTCGGGCTGCGCGCCCGGCGCCCCTGTGGGCATCGCCGCGCTGCTCCTCGGCGGCACGTACCGCTGCCCGAACCTCGACCTCGTCGGCTACGAGGTCCTGACCCACCAGGTCGACCCCGGCGCCTACCGCGCCCCCGGCGCCCCCCAGGGCTACTACGCCCTGGAGTGCCACATGAGCCGCCTGGCCGACGCCGTCGGCATGGACCCGCTCGAGTTCCGCCTGAAGAACGCGGTCAAGGAGGGCGACATCCGCCCCGACGGCCGCCCGTGGACCCGCATCGGCCTGATCGAATGCCTGGAGGCGGCGCGCGCCCACCCCATGTGGCGCAACCGCAAGAAGCTCGGCCCCGACGAGGGCGTCGGCATCGCGGTCGGCGGCTGGGGCGGCGGCACCGAGCCCGCCACCGGCGGCTGCCGCGTCAACCCCGACGGCAGCCTCACGGTCCAGGTCGGCTCCGTCGACATCACCGGCGTCAACACGACGTTCGCCCTGATCGCCGCCGAGGTCTTCGGCCTCCCGGTGGAAAAGGTGCAGATCGCCACCAACGACACGGACCACGCCCCTTACGCCGGTGCCTCCGGCGGCAGCAAGACGACCTACACGGTCGGCGCCGCCGTGCTGGCCGCCGCGCAGGAGGCCCGCACGCAGGTCCTGGAGATGGCCGCCGACCGCCTGGAGGCCGCCGCGTCCGACCTCGACATCGCCGACGGCCGCGTCTTCGTGAAGGGCGCGCCGAACCGGGGCGTCACGATCGGCGAGCTGGCCCGCCTGGCCAACCGCTTCGGCAGCCGGTATAAGCCCCTGCACGGCCAGGGCCGCGCCGCCGTCCACACCGCCTCGCCCGGATTCGCCGTCCAACTCTGCCAGGCCAAGGTCGACCGCGCCACCGGCATGCCGCACCTGACCGGCTATGTGGCCGTGCAGGACGTGGGCCGCGCGCTCAACCCCGCTGAGGTCATCGGCCAGATCCGCGGCGGCGCCGTCCAGGGCATCGGCCGCGCCCTGTTCGAGGCCATGGAGCACGACGAGGGCGGCCAGCTGGCCAACGCCACCCTGGCGGACTACGCGATGCCGACCTCGGCCGACATCCCGGACATCGACGTCGTCCTGGTCGAGGTGCCGTCCGAGCTCGGCCCGTTCGGCGCCAAGGGCGTGGGCGAGCCGCCGGCCGTCCCAGGCGCCGCCGCCGTGGTCAACGCCGTCGAGGCGGCCGTGGGCGTGCGCGTGCTGAATGTTCCCATCAAGCCGGAGGCCATCCTCAACGGCCTCGAAGAGGGGGGCACGCGTTGAAGGCAGCGGCGTTCGACTACGAGGCACCCGCCAGCCTGGAGGAGGCGCTCGCGCTCCTGCAGGCCAGGTCCGATGACGCCAAGATCCTGGCCGGCGGGCAGAGCCTGATGCCCATGCTGAACATGCGCCTGGCTCGCCCCGCCCTGATCGTGGACATCAACCGCCTGCCCGGCCTCGACTACATCCGGGTGGCCGACGGCCAGCTCCGGATCGGCGCCCTGGCGCGCCACACCGCCGTGGCCAAGCACCCCGAGGTGGTAAGGGGCTGGCCCGTGCTGGCGGAGGCCGCCGCCCAGATCGGCCACGACGCCATCCGCAACCGCGGCACCGTGGCCGGGTCCCTGGCCCACTCCGACCCGACGGCGGAGCACCCCGCCGTGCTCGCGGCGCTGGACGGCGAGGTCGTTGCCCGCAGCGCCAAGGGCGAGCGCACCCTGAAGGCCGACGAGCTCTTCCTTGGCTACCTGACGACAGCCCTGCGGGCGGACGAGCTGCTGACGGAGGTCCGCCTCCCCGTCCTGCCGCCGCACACGGGCAGCACCTTCGTGGAGTTCGCGCCCCGCGTCGGCGACTTCGCCGTCGTGGGCATCGCCGCCGCCGTGACCCTCGGCGGCGATGGCGCCTGGCAGGACGTCCGCCTCGCCCTGACCGGCGTGGGCGGCACCCCGTTCCGCGCCCGGCAGGCGGAATCCGCCCTGAAGGGCACCCGGCCCAAGGCCGCCGACATCGCCGCCGCCGCCGCCCAGGTGGCGGAGGCCATCGAGCCCGACAGCGACATCAAGGCCTCGGCGCGCTACCGCCGCCAGCTGGCGCGGACGCTGACCGAGCGCGCGCTGACCACCGCCGCCGAGCGGGCCGCCGGACAGGGAGGGCGCTAGAAGCAAGCCATGGCGAAGGAAAAGACGATCCGCGTCAAGGTCAACGGCGCCGAGCGGCGCGCCACCGTCGAGGTCAGGCGCAACCTGGCCGACTTCCTGCGCGAGGACCTGGAGCTGACGGGCACCCACCTCGGCTGCGAGCACGGCGTCTGCGGCGCCTGCACCGTCCTGGTGGACGGCGAGGCCGTCCGCAGCTGCCTGATGCTGGCCGTCCAGGCCGAGGGCCACGAGATCACGACGGTCGAGGGCCTCACCACCCCCGACGGCGACCCGGGCCCCCTGCAGCAGGCCTTCTGGGACAACCACGGCATGCAGTGCGGCTTCTGCACCCCCGGCATGATCTGCGCCGCCGCCGCCCTGCTGCGCGAGAACCCCCACCCCACGGCCGCCGAGGTCCGCGAGCGCCTCTCGGGCAACCTGTGCCGCTGCACCGGCTACCAGGACATCGTCGCGTCGGTGCTGGCGGCCGCCGAGGGCAAGTAGGCCAAGGGCGCCCAAGGGTGCCGCGACGCGCAAGCGTCGCGGCATTTGTCGTTCCTGGGCGCCGTCACCGGCTGGCGGCGATGCCAGGCCTCCTCCTTGCTCGCGCCGCGTGCGACACATATGATGTGTGTTGCCGCTGGGGAGGTGAGCGTGGGCGTGGTGCGCAAGCAAATCTTTCTCGAGCCCAGGCAGGCCGAGGCGCTCAAGCGACTCGCGCGCCGGTCGGGCACATCGGAGGGCGCCCTCATTCGCCAGGCCATCGATGCACGTTTGGCGCAGGCGGAGGACGCCGATGCGCAGTGGGAGGCCCTCCTGCAAAGGTGGGCGGCCTCGCCCGCATCGGGCGCCGGGCGCGACTGGCGACGGGAGGACCTCTACGAGGAGCGGTTGACCAGGCATGGCGACCATCCTCGTTGATACCAACGTCCTCGTCTACGCCGCTGGTGCCGACGGGGACGCGGCGCGACAGCGCGCCGCGATCAAGCTCCTGCGGGACCGGCACGCTCACGGCGTCTTGGCGATTCAGGTCCTCGCCGAATATGCGAGCGTCATGCTCCGCAAGGGCCGCGGGGCCGACACCGTTCGCGACGAGGTGGCCGTCCTCAGCGCGTCGTGGCCAGTTCTGGCGCCCGACGCGCGGTCTATCGTCCTGGCGCTCACCGCCGTATCCGGGCACCATCTCAGTTTTTGGGACGCGATGATCTGGGCGGTTGCGAAGCAGAACGGTGTGGCGGCGATCCTGAGCGAGGATGGGCCGACCGGAGCGACGATCGACGGGGTCCTGTTCGAATCACCGTGGGGATAGGGGGAAGGGGCCGGATCTTCGGCCCCTTCCTTCTCTCGTCAGCCTACTTCGTGGCGGCTGCGTAGCGGCGGTCGATCTCGTCCCAGTCGATGACGTTCCAGAACGCCGCGATGTAGTCGGGGCGCCGGTTCTGGTACTTCAGGTAGTACGCGTGCTCCCAGACGTCAAGGCCGAGGAGCGGCGTCTGGCCCTCGGAGAGGGGGCTGTCCTGGTTGGCCGTGCTCGTCACGGCGAGCTTGCCATTGTTCACGACGAGCCAGGCCCAGCCGCTGCCGAAACGGCCCGCGGCCGCCTTGCTGAATTGGTCCTTGAAGGCGTCAAAGCTGCCGAAGGTGCTGTTGATGGCCTGGGCGAGGGCGCCCTTGGGCTGGCCGTTCGGGTTGACCTTGAGCTGCGGCCAGAACAGGGAGTGGTTCGCGTGGCCGCCGGCGTTGTTGCGCACCGCCGTGCGGATGGCCTCGGGAACCGCGTTGAGGCCCTTCAGCAGGTCCTCGACGCTCTTGCCCTGCAGGTCCGCATGGCCCTCCAGCGCCGCGTTGGCGTTATTGACGTAGGCGGCGTGGTGGCGGTCGTGGTGGATGTTCATCGTTTGCTCGTCGACGTAGGGCTCAAGCGCGTTCGCCGGGTACGGCAGCGGCGGCACCTCGAACTTGGGCACGGCGGTCGCCTCCTCGTGGATTGGGATTGCGGGTTGCGGCACGACTGCCTGACGCAGAGCCATGGCTTCCAGCAACCCTGGCGCCGTCCGTGGCTCCGGCGTCCATGGCTCCGTGTGCCGCCTTCCTGATTGTCCCGCATGCTTGGTCCGGGAAGCAACCCCTGTCAGCCGCCTGCGCAGCCTGGGTTCGGGCCCCGCGCGGCCACCGCCGCCGCGAGCGTGCGGTCGGCCGCCGTGGGCACGGCTTTTCCTGGACGGACGAAGATGAACTGCGTGCTGTGGTCCCACCCGAGGTCCCACGGCACGTGGAAGCGGTCGGCCGTGTGGGTGTCCACCACCGGGTAGCCGCCCACGTCGCGGCCGGCGACCAGGCCGAAGTGGACCACGCGGCCGCCCTCGAAGTACGCGATGAGGTCGCCGGGCGCCAGGGCGTCGGCCGCCGCGTGGCCATCGGGGCCGCGGGCAACCAGCTCCGCGTACGTCCCGCGGGCCAGCACCTGGACGCGCCCGCTGGCCAGCAGAAAGGCCAGAAGGCTCGGGGCGCGCAGCCAGGACAGGCTGCCGTCGCCCTCGGCACCGCCGGCGTATTGCCAGCCGCCGCCCTCCGGAAGGCCGCCGCCCACGTGCAGGACCTGGGACGCAAAGTTGGTGCAGTCGCCGCCGCCGCTGTTGTAGTCGCGGAACGCGCTGTTGTACAGCCCGCCGTTGCCGCAGCCGGGGGCGCTGCCGCAGTACGTGTTCGCGTACCGCACGGCGCCCTCGGCGTCATAGCCCGGGCGGGGGCTCGGCGCGGGCAGGGGCGCGGGCACGTAGGCTGCGTGGCCCGGCGTGGCCGGGCCGGGAAGCCGGGTCTCCTGGTCCAGGGGGTCGATGAAGGTCTGCGCGCCGACCCGCCAGGCGCCGTCCTCACGCACGAGCACGAGCGTGCGGCGCGTGCCGAGCCCGAACGTCTGCGGGCTCTCGGGATGGGTGTCCCAGACGTACGTGAAGGCCTCGGAGACCACCACCGCCATCCGCGCCGTGGCGCCGTCGGGCGAGACCCGCTCGCTCCGCACCGCGACCTTGACCCCCACGCCCAGAAACCGCGCGCCCCGCGCCGTGCCCCAGTCCCGCACATACTGCAGGCGGTTGCGGGCGGCCTGCAGACTCGCCGTGGCGCCAGGCGCAAAGACGGCCGCCAGGGCGGCCGCATCCCCGGCGATGACGGCGTCGTCCTCCCGCTGCAGCAGCGCGGTCGCGGCCGCGACGGCGGAACTCGCCAACGCCCGGGTGCGGACGGCCACGGCCGCCAACGCGACGGCCGCGGCCAGGACCAGCGCGACCCAGCGCAAGCACGGAGCCCCCCGGACGCATGCCTATGGCGCCGGGGCGCGGATCTTCCTGAAAATCAGGGCCCGCGCGTGGCGTCCACGGCACTCCGTGCCGGGCAGGGCCAGCCTGACCCTCACCGCACGCGCACGACGTCGGACGTATGGCCGCCGCTTGGGCCGCGCCCGCCGATCAGGTACACGCCGCCAGACGCCGCCACGGCCGCGCCGTAGTAGTCGGTGGCTGGCAGGGCCACCAGATGGGTGAGGGCGTTCGCACCCGCCGACCAGGACCAGGCCTCCCCCAGCGCCCCGTTGTGGCTGAGGCCGCCCAGCACCCAGATGGCCCCCTGGCGCGGCGCGGGTGCCGCACTCATGTACATGGTCGGCTGGGGCAGCGTGCCGATCCGCGTGACGGTCCCGGTGGCCGGGTCGAAGCTGAGGATGGCGTCGCTGACGCCGGCCGGCGTCACCCCGCCGAAGATGAGCAGCCTGGCGCCGCTCGGAGCGACGGCGGCGTAGCGCAGCCCCGCGGGCAGGCGCCCCACCACCTGGTACGAGCCGCCTGGCCGCCACGACAGGATCTCGGCGCGGTAGTTGGTGCTGTCGAAGCCACCCACGATGTACGCGGTGCCGTTGAGCACCGCGGCGCCGGCATCCGACAGCGGCCGCGGCAGGTTGGGCAGCGGTCTGGCCGCGCCGGATGTGGGATTGATCTGCCAAGCGGTATCGGCCGATACGGTCACGCCGCCGCCAAACACGTCGATGGCGCCATCCAGCACCACGGCGGCGGCGTCGTGGGTCGCCTGCGGGAGGGTGCCGAGCTTGTGCCAGGGCCCGCCCGTGGCCAGGTCGGCCGTCCAGATGTCGGCGACGGTCGCGCCCGCGGGGTCGATGCCCCCGATGACGTAGATCCGGCTGCCGATGGCCACCGCGCTCTCCGCGTCCAGGGCGACGGGCAGGGCGAGGGCCGTGACGCGCGCGGCCCGCACAGGCCCCGTCGCAGCGGGGGGCGGCGTGGCGGTCGCGGTCGCGGCCGGCGTGGGCGAGCGGGTCGGGGCTGGCTTGGCTGGGGCTCGGGCGGGGCCGCCACAGGCGGCGAGGGTGAGTGAGAGGCCGGCAATCAGCGAAATGGCGCTGGTTTTCGTAGCCACCCCCCGAGTGTACCATCGCGCCCCTTGCCGTTGCTGAGCGTTGGAGCATGTGCGTGAAACGGGGTGGCGCGCCACATGCTGGCTCACTTCCTCGGGGAACCGGCGACCCGACAGGGCGCTCCCGGAGCCGCTGTCAACGTGGGAGGCGACGGGCGGGGGATGTGCGCCTGCCACGGCCGCAACGCCCTCTTCGTGCCGGGCTCCGTCACCAAGACTCGCGCGGCGACCGCGCCGATGCGTCTGGTCGCGCAGGCGCGGGCTGGCGAGGTCACCGGCGCGTACGACAGCGGCGCGCGGCAGCTCACCATCCGGACGGGTGGGGCGCCGGTGGCGCTCGCGGTGGGCATCAAACCGGAGATCGGTGCGGCGTCGACGAGGTCGCTGCTGCCGGATTGGCCGCCGGTCGAAATCGGCCCGCCGCCGCGCGGACGGGACGAATCCCTCGTCACCAGCGGGGGCAGGTCGGCTTCATCGCCCGCCGGCTCAGATTCCCGCCGCGCCCCTGACGACGGGGACGATCAGGGGCAGGTCCCTGACGACCTGGCTGTACGACTGCTTATACGCGCGCACGCGCATCGCGGAGGTCATGGAGATGAGACGGGGCGCCGGCGGCAGGAAGCGGATGAGCACCTGCGTCAAGCCGGTGACCACGCCGCCGGCCCCCTGCGCCCCCCGACCGGCGAGGCCCTCAAAGGCCAGGTGGCCGTTGGCGCCCACGCCGACGCGGACCTGTGCCTGGTTGAACAGGTCGAACGTGCCCTTGCTGTACCGGATCGATCCGGAATACACCTGATCGGTGCCGCTATGAAGGCTGACCTGGCCGTCGGGGCGCAGCGTCGCCGCCAGCGGATCCGCCAGCGGCATGCAGGGGCCGCCGATCCACGAGTCGCGGTTGTTGACCGCCGCGGCGTACCCCTTGGCGAGGGTCGGCTGCGGCGTCGTCGGGTTGCTGCCGGTGGTGTCGAGATCCTGGCCCGCCGCGACCGCCGCGATGGAGCCGGCCGTCATGGCGCCTGACACGAACGCGGCCGTGCCGATGGTGACCTGCGGGCCCATCTTGCCGGAGGCCACGTCCACCAGATACAGGCGGTCGACGCCCGCGGCGCGCACCAGGAGCTCCTCGCGGCAGCCGCCGGCGCTGGCCGTGGCCAGGGCCGCTCGGCTGACGACCATCGCGGGCGCCGAATACCAGCGCCACACCGCGGCCACATCCAGCAGGACGACCAAAATGACGGCGGCGAGCTGCCAACGCACAGACGCCGCCCCCTCAGGGCTGGTTCGCGGGCGGGCCTTCCCCAGATCCCTCCGTCCGTGACCCCATCACGGGGAGGGTGCCGGCAGCTGGCGCCACGGCCGCGCTGGCCACGGCGACGCCGGCGGTGGTGGCGCCCATGCCCGGCCGGATGCCCAGGCGCGCCGCGATCGTGTCGACCTCGTCGCCCGAGAGCTCGTGCCGGTCCAGCAGCCCCTCGGCCACCTGGTGCACGAAGGTGCGGTGGCTCGCCAGAAGGCCCTTGACCGACGTGAGCTGCTCGTCGAGGATGCGTTCGATCCGCCGCTTGGTGTGGGCATCCGGGACCATTTCGCCGAAGGCCCGCGCCGAGTACAGGCTGCCGTCCATGCCGAGCCAGCCGATGGCGGCGGCCGCCAGGCGTGTGGCGTCGGTGAGGTCCTGGACCACGCCCGAGAGCTTCTGGCCGAGGAAGAGCTCCTCCGCCGCCCGCGAGGCCAGCGCGCACTGAATCTCCGCGAAGATCTCGTCGCGCGAGCGGGTGTAGCGCTCCTCGAGCGGCTTGGTCGCCGCCAGGCCCAGGGCCTGTCCGTGGCGGATGATGGTCACCTTGATCATGCGGTCGCTCGGCAGCAGCAGGTACTGCGCCACCGCGTGCCCGGCCTCGTGGTAGGCCAGGCGCCGCCGATCCTCCAGGCTCATGGTGCGGATGGGCTGGCGCAGGCCCCACTCATACCCCTCGCGGGCGCGGGTGAAGTCCTCGTAGCCGACGCTGTCGCGGCCTGAGAAGTGGGCATAGACGACACCCTCGTTGACCACGTGGCGGATCATGGCGGGGGTGTAACCGATGGTGTCGGCCGCCGCCCGGTCGACCGGGAAGTCGGCGTCGTGCTGCACCTTTTCCAGGTAGAAGCCCAGGACGTCCTTGCGGCCGTCCAGGTCCGGCGCGTCCACGGTGATCTTGTGGTCGAAGCGGCCGGGCCGCAGCAGCGCCTGATCGAGCACCTCGGGCAGGTTGGTGGCGCCGATGGTGAGCACGGGGTCGTTCTTGGCCCGGCCCCTGCGCAGGCCAAGCGTGCGCAGCAGGCGCGGCAGCCAGCCGTGCTCGACGTTGGGCGGGTCCATCTGCAGCAGCAGCTCGTTCAAAAGGCCCATGCCGCCGCCACCAAACATGCCGCCCATCATCCCGGCGCCGCCCATGCCGCCACCCGCCGAGCGCGACATGCCGATCGCGTCGATCTCGTCGATGAAGACGATCGCCGCGCCGAACTCGCGCGCCTTCTTGCGCGCGGCGGCGTAGATCATCATCACGCGCAGGTTGCCGACGCCGAAGAACATATTCTGAAACGACGGTGCGGAAGCATAGCAGAAGGGGACCTGGGCCTCGGTGGCGATGGCCTGGGCGAGGTAGGACTTGCCCGTTCCGGGCGGGCCGACCAGCAGCACGCCCTTCGGCGCCTCGCCGCCCATGTGCTTGAACTTCTTGACGCCGCGCAGCAGGATGACCACGCGGTCCGCCAGGTCCAGCACCTCGCGGTTGCCACGATAGTCCTTGAAGGTGACGCCGGTCTCGCCGGGGCCGAGCCAATACACGCGCGCCCGCCCGAGGAACCAGAACAGGGCGCCGAACTGGATGATCAGGAAGAACGCGGCGAAGAGGAGCTGCGCGCCCAGGCCGAGCAGCGTCGAAAGCGCGCTGCCGCCCCAGCCGTAATTCGGCACGAACAGCATGAAATAGGCCGCCAGCAGCAGGCCGATGAGAACCAGCCAGCCCCAGCTGCGGCGCAGCTTGCGCACCGCCCAGCTGGGCGGCCCATGGTCCTCCAGATCCTCCACCTGGGGCTCGCGGGCCCAGCGCGGCCGCCGGCGCCTCGGTCTCGGCCCCTCGGCCTGCTGCGGGGATTCGACCTGCTGGGCTTCGTCCTGCGTGTCCTCCGCCATCCCTGGCTCTGGACGCAGCGCCATCACCAACCCTCCATCCGGGGTGGGTCCACCCCAATGATACGGCGATGGGGAGTGGTGCGGGCAAATTTCCTGTGAAGGAGCGGGAGCGTACTCAGATTTCCAGCGGCAGCAGCTCCGCTCCGAGGTCGACCTCCGCCGGCCGCTGCTGCGCCGGCATCTGGCGGCTGGGCGGCGCCGTCCGGGCCAGGCGCGTCAGGCCGCGGACCAGGGCGCGGCCGGGATCCTCGGATTGCCGCACGGGCAGCCCGAGCCCGTCCTCCAGCCGCCTGCGGAGCCCCGGCAGCAGCGCCCCGCTGCCCACGAGCAAGGCGCCCGTCGACTGCACGTCCATCCTCAGCGCCGGGGAGGCGCGCATCAGCATGGCGCCGAGCCGGTCGAACAGGCGCGCCATGTGCGGGTGCAGCGTGGCCTGCACGTAGTCCGGCGCCAGCGGGCACTCGCGCACGCGGCCGCTGATGCGGTCCTGCCCGGTCACCGTCAGGCAGCCCTCGGCCGTGCGCTTCAGCGTCTCGACCGCCGGACGCGGCACGCGCACGCGCAGGTCGTCCTCCAGGACGCTGAGGAGCGCATCGGTCCACGTAGCGCCCCCGTCCGGCCAGGTCTCCTCCATCACGGCTCGCCCGAACGACATGATCGTGGCGCTGGTGCGCTGGGCGCCCAGATCGAGCACGAGCAGCCCCGACTCGACCTCCGGGTCAAGGCCTGAGCCGACGGCGGCCGCGTACGGCCCGTCGCACCACGTTCGCCCGGCCACCGGCACATCGCGCAGAAAGGACTCCAGGACCTGGCGCTGCAGCGGCGTGAGGCCCGAGGGCCGCGGCAGCCAGAGGTGCGGCTTCTGCAGGTGGCGGCGCTCGCTCTGCTTGAACAGGAGCCGGACGAGGTGGCGGGCGGCCGCGGGATGCGACAGGCGGCTCATCTCCACCGGCCGCACGGCGTGCCAGTTCTCCGGCAGCCGCTCCTCCATCCAGAGGGCGCGGCGCCCGGCCGCCACGATTCGCCCGCGCTGATCACACGTCACGCGGGCCGGGATCTCGATCACGGAGCGCCGGTCGACGTAGGCGAGGCGGAACGCCTCGGTCCCCATATCCAGCGCCACGTCGGAGCGCCCGAAGAAGGCGCCGAACCGCGCCGCCTTGACCCACACTCGACCGCGCAGACCCGCCACCACCCGTGCCTCCATTATCCGGAGCGGCGCGGAGCGATGGCAACGGCAAGTTATTCCTACTAATTTCAGGCAGCCGACGCTGCGGCGACGCGCGCGCGATCATGGGCCAGGTAAACCCCGCCCGCCAGGGCCGCGGCGACCGCCATGACCATGAACACGGCCGACGGCCCGGCCGCGAACAGCACCCCGCCGAGCAGCGGCCCGATCATGCGCCCGACGAAGCCCGCCATGGTGACGACGCCCTGCACCGCCCCACGCCGCTCCGGCCCGGTCCAGCGGTCAGCCGCCGCCGGCACGGCGGGCCACACCAGCATCTCCCCCAGCGTCGAGAGGACCATGGCGGCCACGTAGACCGGATACCCGCGCCCCAGGGCCAGCAGCACGAACTCGGCGACGAACACCGCGTTGCCGGCCATGATCTGCGTCTTGACGGCCGGCATCCACCGCACCAGCCGCAGCACCAGGGGCTGGCCGAGCAGGATCAGAGCCCCGTTCAGCGTCCAGAGCAGGCTGTAGAGGGGCAGGGCCAGCCCCTGCGCCGCCATGAAGTTCGGCGTGGTGGTCAGCCACTGCGCGTAGCCGACCCAGTCCAGCGCCAGCCCCAGAGCGAGCAGCAGCGTGGCCGGGCCGACGAGCGCAACGGCCAGCGCCCGCGCGCCCTCGCGTGTGGGCCGTCCGGCCCCCGCCCCCGCCACCCGCGCGAAGGCCGGCCCCCGGTATGCGCGCAGCACCAGCAGGAACAGCCCCAACAGCAGCGCGCCCGCCGCCAGGAAGGTCCAGCGGAAGCCGGCGCCGGCCACCAGCCCGGCGGCGACTGGCCCCAGCGCCACCCCGACGATGAAGGCGACGTACACAGCGTTGAAGGCGTCGCGCCCGCCGCCGGGCCAGGCCTGCGGCGCCAGCGCGTTCAGGCACGTGAAGACGAT
>DAHVAF010000220.1 GCA_027314765.1 Clostridia bacterium
GGCCGATGCCGCCGGCAAGCCGGCGGTCCTGCTCGGACGCGCCGGGGCGTCCTGGCGGGGCTCGGCGCGGGCCCCGGCCGGGTGGGACCTCACGGCCTGGCTGGCGGCGTGCGGCGACCAGCTCGACCGCTTCGGCGGCCATGCCGCCGCGGCCGGGTTCGAGTGCCGCGACCCGGAGGCCCTGGCGGACGCGCTGCGGCGGAACCTGCCGCCCATGGCGGCCGTTCCCGACGCGTGGCGCCTCGACGGCGTGCTTGGCCCGGACGATCTGACCCTGGACACCGCCGATGCCCTGGCCGCGCTGGAGCCGCACGGCGAGGGCAATCCGCCGCCGCGCTTCCTTCTCGCGGGAGCTGCGGCCCGCAGGGTGCGCACGGTCGGCCAGGACGGGCGCCACCTCAAGCTGACGCTGGATGGGATCGACGCCATCGGCTTCGACCTCGGCTTCGCCGCCTCCGGCATGGCGGAGGGCTCGCGCTGGGATGCCTGCCTGCGTCCCCGCGTCGACACCTACGGTGGCCGCGTCCGCCTGCAGTTGGACGTCGTGGACCTGCGGCCCGGCGGCGGCTCCTGGAGTGCCTTTCTGGACGCGTTCCCCGACCGCGAGCCCCTCGTCGACGCGTATCGCGGCCTGCGCGCGATGGCCACCCGCGGCCCCCTGCCGCCCCTCGCCACGCTGCCCGTGGCGCTGAGCGCCCACGCCAGCCTGCCGCTGCCCACCGCCCGCGCCGCGGCGACAATCTTCGCCGAGCTGGGCCTGGTCGCCGGCTCCGAGCTGCTGGCGAAGCCCGTGGATCTGGCGGCGAGCCCCAGCTACCGCCTGGCCACGCAGGTCCGGGCGCGCTGCCGTGCTATAATTCCTTAGATCGGGGCGAAATCCGGAGGCACCGCGCAATGGGTGCGCGCATGGTGAAGACCGCGCCGGTGGCCACGCTTTCCGGCTTGCTCGATCGCACGAGCGGCCTGCCCGATTCGGATCGAGCCCTGATCCGCCGTGCCCACGATTTCGCCGAGCGCGCGCATGCCGGGCAGAACCGCGCCTCCGGCGAGCCCTTCATCGGCCACCCCCTGGCCGTGGCCGGCATCGTGGCCGAGCTCGGCCTCGACGGCGTCAGCATCGCGGCCGCGCTGCTCCACGACGTCGTCGAGGACACGCAGGCCGGCCTGGAGTCCATCCGCGCCGAGTTCGGCGACGAGGTGGCCATGCTGGTCGACGGCCTCACGAAGCTGGCGCGGCTGCCGGTCGGCGGCGTCGCCGAGCAGCAGGCGGAGAACCTCCGCAAGATGCTGATCGCCATGGCGCACGACATCCGGGTCATCCTGATCAAGCTGGCCGACCGCCTGCACAACATGCGGACCCTGGAGCCGCTGCTGCCGGAGCAGCGCCAGGCCATGGCCCGCGAAACCCTGGAGATCTACGCGCCGATCGCGCACCGGCTTGGGATCTTCCGCCTCAAGTGGGAGCTGGAGGACCTCTCGCTTCGCCATCTCCAGCCGGAGACGTATGCGGAGCTGGCGCGGCGCATCCCCCACAAGCGCCAGGAGCGCGAGGAGTACGCCGGCGAGCTGATGACGGAGCTGCGCGAGCGCCTGGAGGCGGCCGGCATCACCGCCGAGGTCTCGGGACGGGCCAAGCACTTCTACAGCATCTATCAGAAGATGTATGAGGAGCACCACGACCTGTCCCAGATCTATGACCTGATGGCCGTGCGGGTCATCGTGGACTCGGTGCGGGACTGCTACAACGTCCTCGGCATCGTGCACGCGACCTGGAAGCCCATGCCAGGCCGCTTCAAGGACTACATCGCCATGCCGAAGTCGAACATGTACCAGTCGCTGCACACGACGGTCATCGGCCCGCGCGGCGAGCCGTTCGAGATCCAGATCCGCACCTGGGCCATGCACCGCACGGCGGAGTACGGCATCGCCGCTCACTGGAAATATAAGGAGGGGGCGACGGACGAGGAGTTCGACCGCCGCCTCGGCTGGCTGCGCGATGCGCTGGACTGGCAGCGCGACCTGAAGGATCCCCGCGAGTTCATGGAGTCGCTGAAGCTCGACATCTTCTCGGACGAGGTCTTCGTCTTCACGCCCAAGGGCGAAGTGATCCAGCTGCCGGCCGGGAGCACGCCCCTCGACTTCGCGTACCGCATCCACACGGAGATCGGCCACCACTGCGTGGGGGCCAAGATCAACGGGCGGATCGTGACCCTGGACCGCCCCCTGGAGAACGGCGACATCGTCGAGGTGCTGACGCACAAGCAGGCCGGCCCGTCGGCCGACTGGCTCGGCATCGTGCGGACCTCGGCGGCCAAGAACCGCATCCGTCAGTGGTTCAAGCGCGAGCAGCGCGAGGAGGCCGTGGTGCGGGGCCGCGAGGCCCTGCAGCGCGAGTGCAAGCGCGTGGGCATGGAGCCCCCACAGCTGATGCGGGCGGAGTGGCTCGAGGAGGCGATGCGCCGCTTCTCGTACCAGAGCGTGGAGGACCTGATGGCCGCCGTCGGGTTTGGCAGCACCAGCGCCGCCCAGGTCGTGGGCCGCCTCCGCGACCAGTGGCGCAAGGCCGAGGAGCAGCGCGCCATGGCCGAGGCGGAGGCGCAATCGCTCCTGGAGATGCCGGCCGCCGGGCGCAAGGGCCACACGCCGCGGCGGAGCGACGGCGTGCGGGTCCGCGGCATCGACAACGTGCTGGTGCGCTTCGGCCGCTGCTGCAACCCCGTGCCGGGCGACCCGATCGTCGGGTACGTGACCCGGGGGCGCGGCGTGTCCATCCACCACCCGTCCTGCCCGAACCTCCTCAGCCACCGCGGTGAGGAGGGCCGGCTGATCGAGGTGGCGTGGGAGCAGGTCGACGCCGCCTATTATCCCGTGGAGGTCGAGATCCACGGCCTGGACCGGCCCGGGCTGCTGTCGGATGTCACGCAGATCCTGGCGGATAGCCGCACGAACATTCTGGAGGCGAGCGCCCGCGGCCGCGGGCGCTCTGACCGGGCCGTCATCGGCTTCGTCCTGGAGATCAAGAACCTGGAGCACCTCGAGCATCTCCGCAAGAAGATCCTCAAGGTCCGCGACGTGTACCGCGTCGACCGGGTCCTGCGCTCCCACGCGCAGTAGCGTTGCGGGCCGTCATTCAGCGGTGCGCGTCGGCCCGGGTCCTGGTGGATGGCGCGGAGGTCGCCGCGATCGGCGCGGGCCTTGCCGTCTTCCTCGCGGCGGGTCAGGGCGACGGGCCCGAGGATGTCCGCTACACGGCCGCCAAGATCGCCGGCCTGCGGGTCTTTGCCGGGGCGGATGGGCGCATGGCGCTCGGGCCGCGGGAGGCTGGCGCCGCGGTCCTGCTGGTGCCGCAGTTCACCCTGTACGGGGATGTGCGGCGGGGGCTGCGGCCGGACTTCACGGCGGCCGCGCCGCCGGAGGCGGGCCGGGCGCGCCTCGGGGAGGTCGCGGCGGCTCTGCGCGCGGCCGGGCTGGAGGTCGCGGAGGGGCGCTTTGGCGCGCACATGCGGGTGGATGTGGACGGGGATGGCCCCGTGACGATCCTGGTGGACAGCGCAAGGGCGTTTTGATGACTTCTTCTTTACCTGCGCGTATTGCAGGTGCCATCGGTCGAATGCTAATCTGAGTGCTGGCTTAACGAGGCGCCGCGCTGCGGCGCCCTCGGCGCGAAATGGGGCAATGGCCCATCGGGGCTAGCCCCGGGTGAGCACGGGAGGGGTATCGGAGATGCGCGAGGGAACTCGGATGCGTCGTTCCTGGCTCGGGCGCGGCCTGCTGCTGGCCGTCGCCGTCCCGCTCATGGCCGCCATGCTGGCCGCCTGCGGCAATCCGGGCGGTGGCAGCACGACGACCCCAGGCACCAGCACGACGAGCAACAGCGGCGGCGGCACACGCGGCGGCAGCGCGACTGTCAACGTGTGCAAGACGACCCTTGGCAACGTCCTCTGCACGAGTTCGGGCATGACCCTGTACACCTACACCGCCGACTCGACCAACAAGTCGGCCTGCACGCAGCAGAGCTGCACCGCCCTGTGGCCGTACCTGACCGTCAGCGGCACGCCGACCGGCGGAAGCGGCGTCACCGGCAAGCTCGGCACCATCACGACCAACGGGAAGACCCAGGTGACCTATAACGGCAAGCCGCTATACACCTACGTCGCGGACAAGAAGGCGGGCGACGTGACGGGTCAGAACGTCACCGACTCGCTCGGCACCTGGTTCGTCGCCAAGCCCTAAGGCCGGAAGCATCGCGGGCGCCGGAGCTTGCTCCGGCGCCCGTGCATTGGGACCGCCAGGCTCTGAGCCACCCGAGGGGCCCGTGGGCGGCCTCACCGTGGAAGCGGCCCAGCAGACGTTTGGGCTGGGCCATGACCCTCAGCTCGCCGCGCGAGCCGGCGGGTCGGACGCGTTCCGCCATTTGTCCAGCCAGCTCGCTCCCCCCCGCGCGACTGGAGCGTGCCCGGCCTCCGCGTGGAAGCGGCCCAGGGGGTCGCGGGGCTGAGGCATGACCCTGGTCTCCCGCGCGAAGGAGCGCGGCTGCCCAGCCGCCTCGGTCACCGCACGCGCCGCTTGAGCCCCCCGAGGGGCCCGCGGGCGGCCTCGCCGTGGAAGCGGCCCAGCGGGTCGTGGGCGTGGTGGGCCACCTTGGCCACGTGCACCCGCCCCGACTGGACCACCGCCAGCGCGGCCAGGGCGGCGCCCAGCGCCGGCCCGACGAGGTAGATCCACAGCACGCCTGTCGTGTTCGCCACAAGGGCCGGACCGAGCGACCGCGCCGGGTTCATCGACGTGCCGCTCCAGGGCGCCTCGATCGCCACCAGCAGGGCGACGAGCGGCGGGATGGCGGCGGGCGTGAAGCGCCGCAGGGACGGCCGCCCGGAAAAGTAGAGAATCAATCCGACCAGCGCGAAGGTGGCGCCCACCTCGCCGGCGACCGCGACCGCCGTTCCGCCGGTGGGCAGCGTGGCTCCGAACCGGACTGCGGCGCCCACCGCGCCCCACACGGGCTGCAGGGCGAGCGCCCCGGCGATGGCGCCGATCGACTGAGCCGCGGTGTAGAGGGCCGCATCCGCGGCCGTCAGGCTTCCCGCCAGCCAGAAGGCCCACGACAGCACCGGGTCGAGGTGCGCGCCCGAGATGCGGCCGATCGGGGAGATGGCCAGGAGCGCCCCCGTGCCGCCGAACAGCAGGCCCGTCAGCAGGCGCAGCAGCCAGGGATTCGGCAGGAGCGCGGCCGCGGGCGAGCGGGGCGCGAAGTCGAAGATCACGGCGCTGAGGCCGGCGAACACCAGCAGGGCCGTGCCCAGGGCCTCCGCCGCGTAGGCGCGCAGATGCGGCGACCAGCGCCGGCCTACGCCGGCACCTCCGCCCGCAGCAGGTAGCGCGGGTCGAACCTGCCCCCGGCGTGCCGGCGGCAGCAGTCGCCGCACGCATACCCGGAGATGCGCCGCCGGTAGAGGTAGCGGCGGCCGCAGGCCGGGCAGCGATACGCGTAGGTGCGGCGGGGGAGCATGGGTGCCGCCGGGGCCCGCCGGGGGGCGCCCGTGCGCCCCAGCAGCGACTGAAACTCCTCCGCGTCCTCGCGGTGGGCGATGCCGCAGCGATGCAGCCACCAGTGGCAGAGTTCGTGCAGGAGGATGCCCTCCGTCACGGCGGTCCCGTATTTCTCGTGGTAGGGGCGCGAGATCCGGATGGTGGCCTCCGCCGGCCGGAACTCCCCGGCCCGGTAGCGCAGGCGGTCCGCCCAGACGGCGCGGCCGTCGAAGGGCACGTGAAACCACCGCAGGCTTAAGCGGTCGGCCAGGGAGTGCAGAGCGAGATCATCCGGTAGACTGGGCATGAGCCAGGATTCGCGCCGGTTTCCTCCGCAGCCTGCCCGGGGGTGAGATGGATGCCGCACAAGTTCGGTCACAACTGGTCGGGACTGCTCCGGCCCGAACGGGCGCAGGCCCAGCCGCCGGATGCGATCCTGGCCCTGGTGGCGCCGCGGCCCGGCGAAACCGTCCTCGACCTCGGCAGCGGGCCGGGGTACGTCTCCCTGCCGCTGGCCGAGCGCGTCGGCCCGGCCGGGCGGGTGATCGCCGCGGACATCGCGGAGGAGCCGCTGGCCCTGCTGCGGGAGGCCGCCGAAGGCATGCCGCAGGTCACCACGCTGGTGGTGGAGGAGTCGCGGCTGCCCCTGGCCGCGGCGAGCGTGGATGCCGCCCTGATCGTGAACGTCCTGCACGAGCTGGCGGATCCCCAGACCTCCCTGGCGGAGCTCCGGCGGGTTCTGCGGCCCGGGGGCCGCCTGGGCATCGTGGACTGGGATCCGGCCGCGACCGGCCGCGGCCCTGCCGCCGAGGAGCGGGTGCCCCCCGCGCGCGCGGGGGAGTGGCTGCGCGCGGCGGGGTTCCGGCCAGAGCCGGCAGTGCCCCTCGGGACGGCCTTCTACGCGCTGCGGGCGACCGTGGGCTGAGCCGGCCCGCGGTCGCTCTGCGCGCCACGCGCTGACCGCCGCCTCTCGCCGGGCCCTCGCAGAGACCGGGGGCCGCGCGCGGCCGGCCCGCGATCGCTCGGGGCGCACGCGCTTGCACGCACCCGCTTGCCGCCTTGACATGCCCGCGCGGCCCCGTGTAGACTCAGTCGCAACGCGATGAGGGGGACCCGGGCGCCCATCCTTCCGCCCTAGCGAGCCGGGCTGGTGCAAGCCGGCGCGGAAGCCCGCCCCGACACCCCCGAGCGCCGCGACGCCAAAGCGCGGCCGGCCCCGGCGACGTTACCGCCGGCCCAAGGCCCGCCCGGCAGCCGTACGGCTGCCCCAAGCGGGCGAACGAGGGTGGCACCGCGAGCTTCGGCCTCGCCCCTTTCACCATGGGGCGGGGCCTTTTTTGATTGTCCGACGGGAGGCTGAGCGCATGGATCTGGCGCGGCCCCGCGGCACCGAGGATGTGTTTCCGGAGGCGGCGGCCCGCTGGCGGGCGCTGGAGGCCGTGTGCCATGGCCTTGCCCGCCGCTACGGCTACGGTGAGCTCCGCACGCCCACCTTCGAGCACAGCGAGGTCTTCCACCGCTTCCTTGGCGATGCGACCGACGTCGTCCAGAAGGAGACGTACGACTTCAAGGACCGCGGCGAGCGTGAGCTGACCCTGCGGCCCGAGGGCACGGCCGGCGCGGTGCGCGCCTTCCTGCAGGCCGGGCTCCAGGGCGGGGCGCTGCCCCGCAAGCTCTGCTACGTCACGCTGTCGGCCTTCCGCTACGAGCGCCCGCAGGCCGGCCGCCTCCGCGAGCACCACCAGTTCGGCTGCGAGGCGTTCGGCAGCGCCGACCCCACGACCGATGCGGAGCTGATCGCGCTCGTGGCCGACCTCCTGCGCGAGCTGGGCGTCCGCGACTTCGCGGTGCGCCTGAATTCCATCGGGGACCCGGCCTGCCGGCCAGCCTACCTGGAGGCGCTGCGCGACTATTACCGCCCCCTGCTGCCGGGGCTCTGCCACGACTGCCAGGTGCGGTTCGACCACAACCCGCTGCGGCTGCTGGACTGCAAGAAGGATCGCGAGGCCGTGGCCGGCGCGCCGCGGCCGGCGGACCACCTGTGCGCGGACTGCGCGGCGCACTTCGCGACCCTGCGCGGCTACCTGGACGACATCGGCATCGACCACACCATCGACCACACGCTGGTCCGCGGCTTCGACTACTACACGCGCACGGTGTTCGAGTTCGTCAGCGGCGAGCTGGGGGCGCAGAACAGCATCCTGGGCGGCGGCCGCTACGACGGCCTGGTCGAGTCGATGGGCGGCCCGCCCGTGCCGGCGGCCGGGTTCGCGGTGGGCATGGAGCGGCTGCTCACCGTGGCCTCGACGCTCGCGGCCCCCGATCCGGCGCTGGATGTCTACGTGGCATCGGACGACCGGCGCGAGGCGCTGGCCGCGTGCCAGGCCCTGCGCAGGGCGGGGCTGGCGGCCGACATGGACCCCCTGAGCCGGAGTTTGCGCGCGCAAATGCGCGCGGCCGACCGTTCCGGGGCGAGCGTGGCGGTGATTCGCGCGGCGCCGGAGCGGGAGCGCGGCGTCGCCGTCGTGCGGCCGCTGCGCAGCCCCGGGGCCGCCCAGCGCGAGGTGGCGTGGACGGCCCTGCTGGCCGATCCCCGGGACCAGGTCGGCGCGTGAGCCCCCGACCCGCGAAGGAGGTTGCGATCGGCATGAAGATTCACCGCGACACGGGCTGCGGCACTCTGGGCGCCGCCGATGCGGGGCGCGAGGTGGCCCTGGGCGGCTGGGTGGATTCCGCGCGCGACCACGGCGGCCTGCTCTTCGTGGACCTGCGCGACCGCACGGGCGTCGTGCAGCTGGTGTTCGACCCCGGCAAGGACCAGGAGCTCTTCCGCACGGCGGAGGGCTGGCGGTCGGAGAGCGCGGTCGGGGTGCGCGGCGCCGTGCGTCGCCGCCTGCCCGGCAACGAGAACCCGCGCCTTCAGACCGGCGAGGTCGAGGTGGTCCCGTCCGCCGTGGAGACCTACTCCGTCGCGCGGCCGCTGCCGTACGACATCGCGCACGGCGAGGCCGTGGACGAGGCGCTCCGCCTGCGCTACCGTTACCTCGACCTGCGCCGGCCGCGCATGCAGGAGAACCTCCGCCTGCGCCACCGCCTCTTCGCGGCCATCCGCGACTTCTACACCGCGGAGGGCTTCGTCGAGGTGGACACGCCGTTTCTCACCAAGAGCACGCCGGAGGGCTCGCGCGAGTACCTGGTGCCGAACCGGCAGGAGTCGGGCACCTTCTTCGCGCTGGCCCAGTCGCCCCAGATCTACAAGCAGCTGCTGATGATCGGGGGCCTGGAGCGGTACTTCCAGATCGCCCGCTGCTTCCGCGACGAGGACCTGCGCGCCGACCGCCAGCCGGAGTTCACCCAGCTGGACGTCGAGATGTCCTTCGTCGAGGAGGAGGACGTCATGGCGCAGACCGAGCGCATGCTGATCGGCGCCGTCCAGGCGGCAACCGGGATTGAGCTGCCGCATCCGTTCCCACGCATCACGCACGCCGACGCGATGCTGAAGTACGGCGCCGACAAGCCGGACCTGCGCCTGCCGTTGGAGATCGTCGACCTCAGCGCCGCCTTCGCCAGGACGGGGTTTGAAGCCTTCGCGCGCACCCTGGCCGCCGGCGGTGTGGTGCGCGGGCTGCGAGTCCCGGGCGGGGCCGTCCTCAGCCGGCGCGAGCTGGACGGGCTGGTCGAGGAGGCCCGGCGGCGGGGCGCCCAGGGCATGGCCTGGCTCGCGGCGGAGGCGGCCGGCTCCTTCCGCTCGCCCATCGCCAAGTTCCTCAGTGAGGGCGAGATCCAGGCGCTGGCGCAGCAGACGGGGGTGGCGGGCGGCGACCTCGTCCTGCTGGTGGCCGACCAGCCCGCCGTCGCCGCGGCCGTGCTGGGGTGGGCGCGCCTCTGGGCCGGCGAGCGCTTTCAGCTGACGGAGGCGGCGGCGTGGCGGCCCTGCTGGATCACGGACTGGCCGATGTTCGAGTGGGACGAGGACGAGAACCGCTGGCACGCGACCCAGCACCCGTTCACGATGCCGCGCGAGGAGGACCTGCCGCTGTTGGAGCGCGAGCCCGCCAGGGTGCGCGCCATGAAGTACGACCTGGTGCTGAACGGCTATGAGATCGGCGGCGGCAGCATCAGGATCGCCAGCAGCGAGGTGCAGGACCGCGTCCTGAAGGCGATGGGCGTCGAGGGGGTCGACCGGTTCGGGTTCTTTCTCGAGGCCCTGCAGTACGGCACCCCGCCGCACGGCGGCATCGCCCTCGGCCTGGACCGCATCGTCATGCTGCTGGCGGGCGCGCCGTCCATCCGCGACATCATCGCGTTTCCGAAGGCGGCACGCGCCGCGGACCTGATGACGGGCGCCCCGGCCGCCGTGACGCCCGCGCAGCTGCGCGAGCTGCACCTCCGTGTGACCTGAGCCGTTTGCGTAGGCTCCGCCCGCGGTGGTACCCTAGTTCCTGCGCGGTCCCGGCTGTGTGCGTGACCCTGCCGGACATGTGGAACCTACACCACTTCTTCGGGAGCCGGACTCCGCGCGGTGGCGTGCACGCGAGCGGCAGTCGCCGCCGCGAGCCCATGAGCCGCGTGGGAGGCGCCCACCTGCCGACGGGCAGGTTCTATCGCCGGCAGGGGACGGCATGGCGGAGATCGCGCGCGGGAGCGGATCGGAAGATCCGCCCTCGCTATTTTTAACTTCGGTTCCCGAGCCTTTCCTGGTAAACTGCATCGGGAGGCTGATGCATGGACTGGGGCGTCGCCATCGCGTCCGGGCTGGCCTCCGGCGTGGAGTTCGTCGAGGCCTTCACCATCGTCCTGGCCGTCGCGGCCGGCCGCAACTGGCGCTCCTCCCTGCAGGGCGCCGTGCTGGCGATCGTGGCGCTGGCGGCGATCGTGGCGGTCTTCGGGGTGGCGCTGCTGCGCTACATCCCGCTGGACGTCCTCCGCACGGTGGTCGGCGTGTTCCTGCTGCTCTTCGGCCTGAAGTGGCTGAGAAAGGCCATCCTGCGCCAGGGCGGCGTGCTGCGCATGCACGACGAGGCCAGCATCTTCGCGCACGAGGTCGAGCAGCTGAAAAAGGGCGCCACCGACTGGGAGGGCCTGGTCACCTCGTTCAACGGCGTGCTGCTGGAAGGGCTCGAGGTCGTCTTCATCGTCATCTCGCTCGGCACCTCGATGCGGGCGTTCGGGCCGGCCATCGGCGGCGCCGCTGTGGCTCTGCTGATCGTGCTCATCGCGGGGGTCGCCCTGCGCAGCCCGCTGCAGAAGGTGCCGGAGAACACCATGAAGTTCGCCGTCGGCGTCATGCTGACGACGTTCGGGACGCTCTGGGCCGGGGAGGGCCTGGGCGTCCACTGGTGGGACGCCGACGCCAGCGCCATCTGGCTGCTCGCTGGCTACATCCTGATCACCTGGGGTGCCGTGGCGTGGGTGCGGGCGCGGCGTATGGCCGTCCAGCCGGCGCGGGCCCAGGCGAGTGCGGCAGGTGGATCGAATTGAGGGCAATCAGCAACTTCTTCGGCTACGTCTACCATTTCCTGGTCGACAGCCCGCTGCTGGCGATCCTGGCCCTGGCCGCCCTCGCGATCGCTGGGCTCCTGTCTCTGATCGGGGCCGCCGCCGTCGCGGGCTGGCTGCTGTTCGTCCTGGTGGGCGGCGCCCTTGGCGCCGACCTGAGCCGCGCGATGAAGCCGAAGGCGACGAAATAGGCCGGGTCACCGTCGCGCGCGCAGCCGGGCCGCGATCGCCCAGGCGATGGCCAGCACCGCCAGCACGGCGATGACGGGGGCCACCTTGCCGATCGCGGCCGCCAGGACCGGCCAGCCCGACCGCAGGCGGAAGCCGGCGTAGGCCAGGACCGCCGACCAGATCAGCGAGCCCACCACCGTGTAGGCGATGAAGGCGGGCAGCGGCATTGCCGCGCTGCCCGCCGGGAACGAGATGTACGTGCGGATGACCGGCAGCAGGCGGCCGAAGAATACGGCGCCGGGACCGTAGCGGCCAAACCAGCGGTGCGCGGCCTCCAGGTGGCGCGGCCGCAGCCAGCGCGCGCCGCCGCCCCGCCCGATGCCGTAGGCCAGCAGCGAGCCGGCCAGGTTGCCGACCGTACCGGCCACCACGGCCGCCGTCAGGGCGCCGCTCCCGGTGGCCAGGGCGCCGGCCAGGGGCATGACCACCTCGCTCGGCAGCGGGATGCCCACGCTCTCGATCGTCATGGCCACAAAGACGCCGAGGTTGCCCGAGCGCTGCACGAGTCCCCCGGCGAAGGCCGCCAGGTCCGCCGTCACACTCACGATGCCGACCCCTTTCCGCCGAACCGCCGCTGCAGGATCCCGTAGGCGAGCCAGACCTCCTGCGACTCATAGGCCGTGCGGCCGCTCTTGGCCACCGGGCGGAAGGTCCCGCCGAGAACCCGGCCCTGCCACCAGCTGAGCACGCTGCGCCCGAGCCCCGCCGGGAGCGGGCGGGTCTCAAAGCCCAGGCGCACGGCCCCATCCGCCAGGGGGCTGACACCGTAGACCGCCAGTGGTCGCCTTCCCTCCGGCATCTCGGCCAGGGCTCCGGCCAGGGTCCGGAGGTCGGCCCGCAGGTCACGCACGAAGGCCCAGAGCAGCTCGCCCGCGTCCCGCACCGCATAGGCGGCGATGTGCTCGTTCCAGAAGTGGATCTCCGCCACGGGCGCGCCCCGCTCGACGGCGGTGCCGTCGCACAGGCGGATCGGCCGGCCGTGGTGCGGGTGGATGGAGAGCAGGAACGTCCCGCGCGAGCCCGGCAGGGGCCGCGAGCGGGTGGCGGCGCGGAATGCGGCCTCCAGGGGCATGAGGAGGCTGCGCCGCGCGGTGCTCAGAACGGCGCCGCCCCTTCGCCCGCACCCAGTTGGTCCATGCGCACCAGGTCGTAGCCGCGGGCGCGCAGCCCGGCCACCAGGGCGGGCAGGGCCGCCACCATCTCGGCCGAGGCCGCCTCATCGCGCCCGCCGTCGTGCAGGTCGATGATGGCGCCGGGGTGGGCGCGGGCCAGCACGGCCGCCAGGATGGACTCCGCCCGCGCGCCGGGCGCCCAGTCCGGGGCCGCCACCGACCACAGGGCAATCCGCTGCTGGGCCTTGCGTGCCGCGACGTACGTCGCGGCATTGAACGCCCCCCACGGGGGCCGCAGCCACGCGATGGGCTGGTCCAGCACGCCGCGCAACGCCGTCGCGCCGCCCACGATCTCGTGGTGCGTGGCGCCGGGGGTCAGCAGCCAGGCGTGGCGGTGGCTGAGGGTGTGGTTGCCCACGAGGTGGCCATCGTCGCGGGCGCGGCGCACCAGCTCGGGATGGCGCAGGGCGCGCTCGCCGATGCAGAAGAAGGCCGCCGGGCAGGCGGCCGACCGCAGGATGTCCAGGGTGGCCGCCGTCAGGAGCGGGTGCGGGCCATCGTCGAAGGTGAGCGCGATGCGCGGGCGGCCAGCCGCCGGACCACGGCGCAGGATGGCCGGATCCCACATCCGCCCCTGGGCCTGCGCGCCGAGGGTGTAGGCGCACAGGCCGGCCAGCGCCGCCCCGCCGAGGTACCAGCCCGGCTTCATCGCGAGTCCTCCCAGCGGCTGCCGGCGGAGGCCAGGCGCTCGACGGGGATGAATGTGTACGTCGCCGCCATCGCCACCAGCACGATCGAGGATGCGTCAAACGGGGCGCGGTGGCCCACCAGGGTCCAGATGGCGCCGCCGATGGCGGGGCCGAGCGCGAGGCCGAGGCCCTCGACCGTCATGAAGAGGCCCATGAACGTGGCGCGGACCTGCTCGGGCACCGCGCCCGCCATCACGCCGTTCCAGGCTGGCAGGATGGTCGCGTAGGCGGCGCCGAGCAGGAGCACGAGCGGCAGCACGCCCATGCCGTCCGAGCTGCGACCCACGAAGTGGGCGCTGATGCCCGCGACGGCGAAGCCGATGACCAGGAAGGGCCGGAAGCCGAAGCGGTCGGCCATGCGCCCCATCGGCAGCAGCAGGGCCACCGTCACGGCCCCGCCGGCGACCAGCAGCAGGCCGAACTGGGGCTGGCTGAGGCCCAGCTCCAGCTTGGCGAAGGGGACGAGCACGGGCACCAGCATGCCGAGCGAGAGGGTCTGCACGAACATGCCCGGCAGCAGGGCGCGGATCCGCCAGAGGTGGCGGAGGAACTGGGGCAGGCGCGATGTCTGGCCGGCGCCGCCGTCGTGGTTATGCTGGATCCGCTGGTGCGGCGGCAGCGTCAGCAGCCGGACGATGGCGATCACGGGCGCGATCAGGGCGACGCCGGTGGCCACCTGGAAGGCCAGGCGGTAGCCGCGGGTGATCAGGAAGTTCACCAGCACGGGGCCGAGCCCGCCGCCGCCCAGCCAGGCGATGAACACCAGGCTCATGCCGGCGGCCCGGTCGCGCAGGCCGCTGGCGCGCACGCTGCCGGAGATGGCGGCCGGCCAGTTCGGCGACGTGCCGACGCCGAAGAGCACGGCCACCAGCAGCAGGGGCCAGAAGGTGTGGACACGGGGCAGCAGCATGGCGGCGGCGGCGGCCACGGACAGGGCCGGGGCCAGGACCACCCATGCGCCGAAGCGGTCGATCAGCCAGCCGCACGGGCTGCGCAGCAGGCTGTCGGCCAGGTACTGCGCCGACACGATGATGCCGACCTGGGCCGTGACGATGCCGACCCGCTCGGGCAGGAAGGCTGGCAGAATCGAGATGAACATGGCGCCGCGAGCGAACTCGATGCTGGCGATGGCCGCCATGTAGAGGCCCATCTGCGAGAGGGTCCTGCCCTCGGTCCGGGTGGCCATCATGCCCCGGGTTTATGCACCGCGACCGAGTCAATGAAGCGGCGGCGGAGCACGAGGGCGGCGGGGTTGACCACCGGCCGGCGCGGCTGGGCGGCCGTCAGGTCGAGGGTGCGCAGGACGACGTCGGCCACGGCGTCGGCAGCCTGGGGCCGCCCGATGCGCCCGCAGGCGGCGCGCATGGCCTCCAGGCGTGTGGGGTCGGCCAGCAGCTCGCGGACGCAGCCAGCCAGCTGGTGGGCCGTCCGCACCGACCACGCGGTCCCGAGGCGGGTCAGAAAGGCGGTGTTCGCCTGCTCCTGACCCGGAATCGGCCGGTAGATGACCATGGGCAGCCGGCAGGCGAGCGCCTCGGACGTCGTCAGCCCGCCGGCCTTGGTGACCAGCACGTGGGCCGCCTGCATGAGCGGGGCGACCTCGTCCACATAGCCCAGCACCCGCAGGGGCCGCTCGGGGCCGCCCAGGGCCAGGCGCACGTCCTCCGCCAGCTTGCGGTCGCGGCCGGTGACCAGGACGATCTGCGGGGCCTGGGGCAGGTGGAGCAGCGCGCGGCAGGCGGCCACCACGCCGGTCAGCATGCCGAAGGCGCCGCTCATGATCAGGACCATGGGCCGGCTGGGGTCCAGGTCCAGGCGCCGCAGCGTCTCCGCCCGGTCGTACCGCTCGCGGAACGCGCGCCGGATGGGGATGCCGGTGGTGTGGACCCGCTCGCGGGGGATGCCGCGCCGGACCACGCCATCGGCGATCTCCTCCGCCGAGACGCAGTACTCGTCCGTGTGGGGATGGATCCACTGGCTGTGGATGGTGTTGTCGGTCACGACACTCACCGTCGGCACGTCGACGGCACCGCGGCCCACGAGCTCGGAGATGACGCCGGCCTGGGTCGGGAAGGTGCAGACGACGACGCGCGGCTGGCGCTCATCGAGGACGCGCAGGACCCGCCGCCGGCCGAGGCTGTTCAGGTAGCGCTGAAAGCCGGAGCGGGGCCCGATGCGGCTCGTGCCGTGGTAGAACCAGGCGAAGGCCTGTGGCGCATACTTCACCGAGAGGACGTAGGCTGACTGGGTGACCCGGTTGAACGCCGGGCTGACCAGGTCGACGTAGTCCGTCGTGGAGATGGCGAGCTCGGGGCGCTTGCCGCGCAGGGCCTCCTCGATCGCGCGCGCGGCCTGCCGGTGGCCGCCGCCGTAGCTTGCCATGAGAATCAGCACATCGCAGCCGGAGGACGTCCAGTTTGCCTCCCGCGCCTTAGCATACGACTTTTCCAGTCCCCGAAGGCATGGATGCCGGAGGCCGCGCACGGATGGGCAGACGACACACAGGGCCCTGCAGGTGGCGCAGGCGCGCCCTGCGAACCATCCTGGGCGGGAGGGGTGTCCCATGCGGCCGGTCGACTTGCGCAGCGACACGGTGACGCTGCCCACCGAGGCCATGCGGCGGGCGATGGCCGCCGCCGAGGTCGGCGACGACGTCTACGGTGAGGATCCGACCGTCAACCGCCTGGAGGAGATGGCGGCCGCCCAGGTCGGGATGGAGGCCGCCGTCTTCGTGCCCTCGGGCACCATGGGCAACTGCATGGCCGTGATGGCCCACTGCGAGCGGGGGGATGAGATCTTCCTCGACCCGCGCTGCCACATCATGAGCAGCGAGGCCGGCGGCCCGGCGGTCATCGCCAGCGTGTGGCCGAACGCGCTGCCCGTGGAGAAGGGGCAGTTCACGGCGGTCGTGCTGGCCGCGGCCATCCGGGGCCCGAACGTCCATAACCCCCGACCGCGGCTCGTCTGCATCGAGAACACGAGCAACAACGGCGGGGGCTCGGTGTGGCCCCTGGCGCGGGTCGCCGAGGTCACCCGGCTGGCGCACGAGCGCGGCCTGGTCGTCCACATGGACGGCGCGCGCCTCTTCAACGCGGCCGTGGCGCTCGGCGTGCCGGCCGCGGAGGTCACAAAGCCCGTGGATTCGGTGATGTTCTGCATCAGCAAGGGGCTCGGGGCGCCCGTGGGCTCCCTGCTCTGCGGGTCGCGCGCGTTCATCGACCGGGCGCGGCGCGCCCGCAAGATGCTGGGCGGCGGCATGCGCCAGGCCGGCATCATCGCGGCTGCCGGGATCGTGGCCCTGGAGACCATGGTCGACCGGCTGGCCGAGGACCACGCCAACGCGCAGCGGCTCGGGGCCGGGCTGGCGGACCTGCGCGGCGTGCGGGTGCAGCCCGTGGAGACCAACTTCGTCATGATGGACTACGCGGACACCGGCGTGGCGCCGAAGGACCTCGTGGGCCGGATGCGCGAGCGGGGGGTGCTCTGCAGCGCCGGCGGCACCCGGCTACGGCTGGTGACCCACAAGGACGTGGATCGGGAGGGCGTTGAGCGTGCGCTCAGCGCGTTCGCGGCCGCGCTCGCGTGAAGCAGTCCACGCTCTTTGACCCATCCGAGCCGCTGGCGGCGCGGATGCGGCCCCGCAGCCTGGACGAGGTGGTCGGCCAGGAGCACCTCATCGGGCCCGGGCGCGTGCTGCGGGTGGCGGCGGAGACCCGCCACCTGCCTTCCCTGATCCTCTGGGGCCCGCCCGGGACGGGCAAGACCACCCTGGCCCGGATCCTGGCGGAGGCCGTCGGCGCGCGCTGGCACCAGCTCTCCGCCGTCAGCTCGGGCGTGGCGGACCTGCGGGCCATCGTGAGGTCGGCCTCCGGCGCGACCGTGCTGTTCATCGACGAACTGCACCGCTGGAGCAAGAGCCAGCAGGACGCCGTGCTGCCCGACGTGGAGAGCGGCCGCATCACGCTCATCGGCCCGACCACCGAGAACCCCAGCTTCGAGATCATCGCGGCGCTTCTCTCCCGCAGCCGCGTCTTCCACCTGGAGCCGCTCACGCCGGCTCAGATCCGCACGATCGTCGAGCGGGCCCTCGGGGACCACGAGCGCGGCGTGGCGGCCGAGATCGACGAGGATGCGCTGGAGGCGCTCTGCCGCATGTCCGGCGGAGATGCCCGCATCGCCCTCACGGCGCTCGAGCTCGCGGCCAACCGCGGGCACCGCATCGCGGCGGCCGACATCGCCGAGGCGCTCCAGCAGCGGACGCTGCTCTACGACAAGGCCGGCGAGCAGCACTACGACCTCGCTTCGGCCCTGATCAAGTCCATCCGCTCCTCCGACCCCGACGCGGGGATCTACTGGCTCTGCCGCATGCTGGAGGCGGGCGAGGATCCCGACTTCGTGGCCCGCCGCCTCGTCATCCTGGCGGCGGAGGACGTGGGGCTCGGCGACCCCCAGGCCCTGCCCCTGGCCGTGGCGGCCCAGCAGGCGGCCCACTTCGTGGGCATGCCGGAGGCCGTGCTGCCCCTGGCGGAGGCGGCGATCTACCTGGCCCTGGCCAAGAAGAGCAATGCCGCCATGCGGGCGTACGGCGCCGCGCGCGACGAGGTGGCCGCCTCCGGGGCGCTGCCGGTGCCCGTGCACCTCCGCAACGCCGTCACCGGGCTCATGCGGGCCATGGGCTACGGCGAGGGCTACATCTACGCCCACGAGGACGCGGCCGGCGCGAAGGCCCAGCTCCACCTGCCGGAGGCCCTGGCGGGCAAGCGGTTCTTCGACCCGGCCTGAGTGCCTCGGGACGCTATTGTTCAGAGTCGCGAAATTCGATATTGTGGGCCGGAGCGATGGAGGGGATCCCGCATGGCCCGCGCCGCGTCCGACCCCTCGACCCCGCGGCCGAAGCCTGATTCCGAGTCGGCGTCGGCGCCTCCGGCGCGTGGCGGCTTCCTCCACAAGACCTTCCACTCCCTGGAGAACCCCGACTACCGGCTGCTCTGGGTGGGCTTCATCGGCGGCTGGATGGCCATGCAGATGCAGCAGGTGGCCCGCGGCTACCTGGCCTACGAGCTGACGGGCTCGGCCTTCTGGCTGGGCATGGTCACCCTGGCCATGGGCCTGCCGCGCATCGTGCTCTCGCCGGTCGGCGGGGTGCTGGCCGACCGCTACCCCAAGCGGACGATCATGTTCTGGAGCAACGCCTTCATGGCCCTCACGGCCATGGCCCTGGCCTTCCTGGTCTGGCGGCACGAGATCACGATCTGGTGGCTCCTCATCCTCGGCTTCATGCAGGGCATCGGCTTCTCCATCAACACGCCCGTGCGGCAGGCCCTGATCCCGGTGACCGTCGGCAAGGAGCAGGAGATGGCCAACGCCATCACCCTCAACAACGCCGGGGTCAACGTGACGCGCCTTGTCGGGCCGTCTGTGGCCGGCGTGCTCATCGCCATCCCGCTCTTCGGGCTGACCGGCGTGTTCTTCATCATCGGCCTGTGCTACGTCTACGTGATGTTCACGGTGCTGCGCTTCCGCGTCGTCGGCAACCCGGAGGGGGCCGGCGGCAAGCGGATGAGCCAGGACTTCGCCAGCGGCTTCACCTATCTCTTCCGCTCGCCGGCGCTGCTGGCCCTCATGGGCCTCGGCTTCATCCCGCTGGCGATCGGGCTCCCGTACCAGAACCTCATGCCCGTCTTCGCGCTCAGCACGCTGAACGTCGGGTCCACCGGCCTCGGCGTCCTGCTGACGATCGTCGGTGTCGGCGGGCTCGCCGGCAGCCTGGCCATCGCCCACGAGAGCGACCGGGGCGGCAAGGCGGCCCTGCAGGGCTACCTCGGCGTGGCCTTCGGCCTCTCGCTGGTGCTCTTCACGGTGTCGGCCGCCGGCCACTTCATGCCCGGCGTCATCCTGGCCCTGCTGATCGTCGGCTTTTGCGGCGACTCGTACATGGCCCTCAACAGCACCATGGTCATGCAACAGACGGAGCGGGCCATGTATGGCCGGGTCATGGGCGCGTACATGGTGCTGCAGTCGGTGCGCCAGATCAGCGTGGTGCCGATCGGCGCGCTGGCCGACGAGATCGGGGCCCCGCTCACGATCGGGATCGCGGGCGCCATCACGGCAGCCTTCGTCGCCGGCGTCGCCCGCTTCTACCCGAAATACCGCGAGATCGGCTGAGGCGCGCGCGCTGGCGATCGTTTGACAATTCCCTGCGCCCGGGGTACATTGATTGCAATCACAGGTGAAGACAGGGAATTGGGAGGGCCCGCGCTTGTACATCTCCACCAAGGGCCGCTACGGCACCAAGGCGCTGTTCGAGTTGGCGCAGCACCACGGCGCCGGGCCGGTCGCGCTGCGCGAGATCGCGGAGAAGCAGGGCCTCTCCGAGCACTACCTGGAGCAGTTGGTGGCGCCGCTGCGCAAGGCCAGCCTGGTCAACAGCGTGCGCGGCGCGCAGGGCGGCTACATGCTGGCGCGCGACCCCGGCGAGATCACGGTGGGCGACATCCTGCGCGTTCTGGAAGGGCCCGTCTCGCCGACGGAGTGCGCCCTGGAGACCTTTGAGCTTCCGGGCAAATGCTGCCTGAACCCGGAGACGTGCCCGGACCGCGACGTCTGGATCAAGGTGCGCAAATCGATCGAGGAGGTCGTCGACAACATCACGCTGGCCGACCTCGTCGAGGAGAGCCGCCGCCACACCGACAAGCAGTTGATGTACTACATCTAGGAGGCGCTTGATGCGCCGAATTTATTGCGACCACGCAGCGACCACGCCCATTCACCCGGACGTGGTCGCTGCCATGCTGGCCGCCCCCTGGGGTAATCCGTCGAGCCTGCACGCCGAGGGCAGGACGGCGCGCGCGGCCGTGGAGGCCGCCCGGCGCGAGGTCGCGGCGCTGATCGGCGCCAGGCCCGAGGAGATCGTCTTCACAAGCGGCGGCACGGAGGCCGACAACCTCGCCATCGCCGGCGCGGGCGGCGGGAACCACGTCGTATGCGCCGCGATCGAGCACCACGCCGTGCTGGATGCGTGCCGCCGGGCGGGCAACGCCACAATTGTGCCCGTCGATGGGCGGGGCCGCGTCGACCCGGACGATGTGCGGCGCGCCCTGCGCCCCGACACTGCCCTGGTCAGCCTGATGCTGGGAAACAACGAGGTCGGCACCCTGCAGCCGGTGGCGGAGGTCGCCGCCATCTGCCGCGAGGCGGGCGTGCTCTGCCACACCGACGCCGTGCAGGCGGCCGGAAAGGTGCCGGTCGACGTCGGCGCGCTGGGCGTGGACCTGCTGACGCTGTCCGCCCACAAGATCTACGGGCCCAAGGGCGTGGGCGCGCTGTATGTGCGCGGCGGGGTCGAGATGGACCCGCTGCTGCATGGCGGTGGCCAGGAGCGGCGGTGGCGGCCGGGGACGGAGAACGTGCCCGGCGTCGTCGGGTTCGGGCGGGCCGCGGCCCTGGCGCGGGGGGAGCTGCCCGCGCGTGCCGCGCACCTGCGGGTCATGGCCGAACGCCTTGCGGCGCAGGTCGACTGCGGTCAGCCGACGGGCGATCTGGCGCAGCGCCTGCCGGGCATCGCCAGCTACGTGTTCGAGGGCGTCGACGGCCAGGCGCTGCTGGCGGCACTGGACCTGGCGGGGGTCGCCGCCGCCAGCGGCTCGGCCTGCACCTCCGGCGCGCCGGAGCCCTCGCATGTGCTCCTGGCCATGGGCCTGCCGGCGGAGCTTGCCCTGACGTCCGTACGGCTTTCCTTCGGCCGCGACACGACGGTGGACGACGTGGACGAGGTCGCCGCCATCCTGCGCGCCACGGTGGCCCGGATGCGCGAAAAGCGGGCCGTGAGGGCCTGAACCCGGCGGGGTCCGGGGCGCTGTGGCGTTCTTGCGCGTGCGGCGGAGTGGCGTGAGCCCCGGCCCGCGAAACCGACTCGCGTCCCCGAGCGCGGTATCCGCCGGGGCTGAGCGTGCGCCACGCCCGGCGAACAGGTATCCTGGCTGGTAGCCAAAGGAGGCGCGTTGCGCCGTGCCCCGCGTGGTCGTGGCGATGTCAGGCGGCGTGGACTCGTCGGTGGCGGCGGGGCTTCTGCATGAGCAGGGGCACGAGGTCATCGGCGTCACCATGCAGGTCTGGCCTGACGAGGGGCCGGCGCGCCAGGACCGCCACGGCGGCTGCTGCGGCCTTGGCGCCGTCAGCGACGCGCGCGCCGTGGCCGACGTCCTCGGGATCCCGTACTACGTCTTCAACATGCGCGAGGTCTTCCAGCGCCACGTGATCGACGCCTTCGCCGACGCCTACGCGCGCGGCAGGACGCCGAACCCCTGCGTGGCCTGCAACGAGCACGTCAAGTTCCGGGCCCTGTGGGAGAAGGCCGACGCCCTCGACGCCGACTTCCTGGCGACGGGCCACTACGCGCGCATCGCGACGCGCCACGGCCGCCCCGCGCTGCGCCGGGCCGCCGACCCGCGCAAGGACCAGTCCTACGTGCTCTACCCGCTGCAGCGGGAGCTGCTGCCGCGCCTGCTCTTTCCCGTGGGCGAGCAGCCCAAGGAGGAGACGCGCGGGCACGCGCGCCGCCTTGGCCTGCCGGTCGCGGACAAGCCGGATTCCGTCGACATCTGCTTCGTCGGCCAGGAGGGCTACGCCGCCGTGGTGGCCGCCCAGCGGCCGGAGGCGTTTCAGCCAGGGCCGATCCTCGCCCTCGACGGCCAGGTCCTAGGCCGCCACCGCGGCCTCCCCGCCTACACGGTGGGTCAGCGGCGCGGCCTTGGGCTGGATGGCGGCCCGGCCCGCTACGTGGTATCGCTCGACCCGGACCGTAACGCCGTCATCGTCGGCGGGCCGGACGACGTCTACGCCAACGGCTGCACGGCGACCGACGCGAACTGGCTGCTCATCGACGACCTCGACGAGCCGCGACAGGTCAGCGCGCGCGTGCGCAGCAGTGGTGCGGACATCCCGGCCGAGATCCGGCCCGGCGCGGGCGGCACCGTCCACGTGGCCTTCCACGCGCCCGCCCGCGCCGTCACGCCCGGCCAGGCCATCGTCTTCTACGACGGCGACGACGTGGTGGGCGGGGCCGTCATCGACCGCGTGGAGGCCTGATCGCCCGCCACCCACCTGGAGGTGTGCCATGCCCACCGAAGGCGAGCGCCGCGCGTTTCTGGACCGCGTCGTGCCTGAGCTGGCGCGCCTGGAGCGCGAGGGGGCCGAGGCGTACTGGCAGGCGACCACGGGCGGCGGGCCCGAGGCGGAGGCCCGCTACGCCGCCATCCGCGCCCAGACGGCCCGCCGCCTGAGCGACCGCGCCGAGTACGCCTTCCTGGCCGAGGCCGCCGGATCCCCTTCGCGCGACCCCATCCTCGACCGCCAGATCACGCTGCTGCGCCTCGGCTACCAGGGCTACCAGGCCGATCCCAAGCTCCTGGAGGACATCGTGGCCCGTGAGGCGGAGCTGGAGGGCATCTTCACCCGCTTCCGCGCCGACCTGGATGGCCGCGCGGTGTCCGACAACGAGCTGCGGCGCGTGCTGGAGCGGGACACCGTGGAGCACCGCCGCCGCCAGGCCTGGGAGGCCAGCAAGCAGATCGGAGTCCAGGCGGCCCCGAAGGTCCGCGCCCTGGCCGAGCTCCGCAACGAGGCGGCGCGCCAGGCGGGCGGCAGGGACCATTTCGACCTCGCGCTGCGCCTGCAGGAGCTCGAGCCGGCGCCCCTGCTGGCGCTCCTGGACGACCTCGCGGCGCGCACGCGCGAACCCTTCCTCCAGGCCAAGGCCGGCTTGGACGCCGAATTAGCGCGACGCTACAGCGTCGCGTCCCAACAGATCCGCCCGTGGCACTATGCCGACCCCTTCTTTCAGGAGGCGCCCGCGGCTGGACCCGTCGACCTCGACGAGCTCTTCGCGGGCCACGACGGGCTGGAGCTGGCGCGCCGCTTTTACCGCGGCATCGGCCTCGACCCCGAGCCGGTCCTCGCCAGGAGCGATGTGTACGAGCGGCCCGGCAAGCAGCAGCACGCCTACTGCATCGACATCGACCGCGGGGGCGATGTGCGCATCCTGCTGAACATGGCGCCGGGGGAGCGGTGGGCCAGCACGGCGCTGCACGAGCTCGGCCACGCCATGTACGACCGCGGCCACGACCCCACGCTGCCGTGGCTGCTGCGCACGCCCGCCCATATCAGCACCACCGAGGCCATCGCCCAGCTCATGGGGCGCCAGAGCAAGGACGCGACCTTTCTCCAGGCCGTCCTCGGCGTGCCAGCGGCGAAGGCGGAGGCGGCGGCCGCCGCCCTGGCCAGCCACCTGCGCCTCAGCCAGCTGATCTTCGCCCGCTGGGGCCTCGTCATGTTCCGGTTCGAGCGGGCGCTCTACGCCGACCCGGCGGCCGACCTCGACGCGCTGTGGTGGGATCTGGTCGAGGACCTGCAGGGCGTCGCGCGGCCGGAGGGGCGGCGGGCGCCGGACTGGGCCGCGAAGATCCACGTCGCGACGGTGCCGGTGTATTACCAGAACTACCTGCTGGGCGAGCTGACGGCCTCGCAGCTGCTGGCCGCGATGGGCGCGCCCGTCACGGGCCGGCCCGAGGTGGGGCAGTGGCTGCGCGGCCGCGTCTTCGCGCCGGGCGCGAGGTGGCGCTGGGACGAGCTGGTGCGCCGCGCGACGGGGGCGCCACTGTCCGCGGACGCATACGCAGCGCAATTCGTGAGCGACGGCGCGTAGCCCCCAGGGGTCCCCTGCGAAAGCGCCTGAGCGGCACCGCGAGGGCCTTTCGCAGGGGGGCCGCAACGCCGCTCGTGCCCCTGTTCCGGGGCTCACGCTCGACATCGTGGCACCGCGCATCCAATGCTGGCCGAATGGAGATGGGTGGCCGCGTGGACGGCGCGCACGTGATCACACCACGCTTGGAGGTGCGCCCGCCCGAGGAGCGCGACCGCGTGCGGCTGGTCGGCCTCTGGCGAGACGAGGCCTTCTCGGGTGGGACAATGTCTGCGGGCGCGGCAGAGGCTCGGTGCGACGAGATGGTTGCACTGTGCGGCCAGCTCACGTTCTCGAAGCGAACGGTCGTTGAGCGGGCGACAGGCGCCATCGCGGGCTGCGTGGGCGTGGATTGGTACGAGCGATCACCGAGGGGAGAGGCGCCTGGAGTTCGGATGGCGTCTCGCGCCTGAGTTCCGCGGCATGGGGTACGCGACGGAGGCCAGCCGCACGCTGTTGGACCGGGCTCAGCTCCACTTCCGAGGCGAGGTTTTCGCCATCATTCACCTCGACAACTTCCCCTCACAGGATGTCGCACGGAAGCTCGGCTTCCAATTCGTCGAGCAAGCGCCGATCGGCGGCGAGACGCGCGTTGTCCTCATGACTCCGTAGGAGCCCGGCCCTCCGGCTGCCCAGGGGGCGCGCCTCTTGGCGCGCCCCTCTGCATGAACCTGCCTGCTGCGGTGAATCCTAGAGCCGCCGGAGGTGCCGCCGTGCCCGTCGCCCGCCGTGACGTCGTCGGTCTGCCGGCCTACGCGCAGGCGACGGGGGCCGCGGTCGGGCGGGTGGCGGAGGTGCTCTGCGGCAAGGACGTGGCCCACGTCATCGGGCTGCTGCTTGAGGGGCGCGGGCGGCGGCGGCGGGTCGTGCCCTTCGAAGAGGTGGCGACGATCGGGCCGACGGCCGTGCTGCTGCGCAACCCGGTGGTGCTGCCGGCGGGTGAGGGGCCGCGGCTGCGCGAGGTCCGGCGGCGCACGGCGGCGGTCGTGGGCCGGCGCGTCCTGGCGGCCGACGGGCACGAGGTCGGCGTGATCGACGACCTGGTCTTCGACGGCGTCGGCGGCCAGGTCCTCGGCTTTCTGGTCTCCGGCGGGCTGATCCACGACCTGCTGGAGGGCCAGGGGTTCCTGCCGGCCTCGGCCGCGTTCGCCTGGCGGGCGCATGCCGTGGTCCTGGATGCAGCCGCGGCGGCCGAGCCGCTGCCGGAGGCACTGCTGGCGCAGGCGGGGCCGGATGGCGCCGGCGGGGTGGGTGGGTCGGGGCCTGCGGACACAGACATGGCGAGCGGCGCTGGCGCGGGACTGCTCGGGGACCCGGAGGCGCTGCCGCCGGGGCATGCGCCCTGACCGCGGGGATGACTGGGGAGGAGCCTTCGGTGTTGACCTGTCCGCTGTGCGGGGGCCGCGACGTCGGCCGCATCGCGCCGGAACACTACTACTGCTGGAACTGCTTTGTCGAGCTGGCCCTGGAGGGCGGCGAGGTGCGGGCGTTCAACGTCGACCTCGAGGGGATGCTGACGCCCGTCGCCGCCCCTGAGGAGCCGCAGGGGGAGGGGTGCTCGTGAAGGGCTTTTGGCCGGGGGTCGCCGTCGGCAGCCTCTGCGCGGTGGGTCT
>DAHVAF010000226.1 GCA_027314765.1 Clostridia bacterium
CCGGCAGGGGCTCAGCCTGCGCGAGGCGGCCCTGCAGCTCGGCTTCGTGACGGGGGAGGAGTTCGACCGCTGGGTCCGGCCCGCCGACATGACGCATCCGCTCCAAGGGTGACGGGCGGGTCGCCGGGCGGAGCGCAGCAGCCTGGCCCGCCGAGATGATCCATCCGCTCGAAGGCGGGAAGCGGGGGTCCGGCGCACGGGGCCAAGCGCCGGAGGTTGGCCCGTCGAGATGACGCATCCGCTCGAAGGCGGGAAGCGGGGATCTGGGTCAGTGGGCGGGGCCCAGCGGGCTGGCCGGCGCGGACGAGCGTGCCCGAATCGCGCCGGCCAGCCCCTCGAACCGCTCCTCGGAGATCTCGCCGCGGGCCAGGCGCATGGCGAGGACGTCGCTCGGGTCGCCGGCGGGGCCGCCGAACCGGGCGGAGCCGGCCCGGCGGCCGCGGAGCAGCAGCGCAATGCCTCCGCCGACGACGAGGTGCCAGATCAGGTTCGCGGCTCCGACCGCCAGCAGGCCCCAGCCGAGCGCTTGGCCCGCGCCAAGGTAACCCCACATTGGGACTCGTGCGATCCCGCGCCGGCATGGGCACCCCAGCCGAGCGCTTGGCCCGCGCCAAGGTAACCCCACGGCGGGCGCCGCATCATGTCGCGATGGCCTCCTGTCAGCTCCGCGCCAGGGCGGCGCCGATCCGCGGGTGGCGCAGGTACACCACGATCGAGCGGACGCCCCAGGCCACGGCGGCGTCGAGGTACATCATCCACATGGTCGACATGGCCGCCGCGCCCCAGGCGCCGGCGGGACCCTCAAACGCGAGGCGCAGGACCATGCGGCCGGCCAGCAGGGCCACCCAGGCCAGCAGGTAGCCGGCGCCGCCCCGCATCCACCAGGCGCCATCCTTCTCGTACACGTGGGTCGCCGCGGCCTGCCAGAGGCCGCCCGCAAGAGCGACGACCACGTTGGCCATCAGCTCCAGGGACTGGGCCGGCGGGATGCTGGCCGGAAGGCTGCGCCACGCCAGGTAGGCGAGGGCCGCCGGCAGGAGCACGAGCGAGAACCGGTTCACGCGGCGGGGCAGAAACTGCCGGGCGATGAAGAAGACGGCGGCGGCGAGGATCAGCAGGATCTCCAGCGGATTCACGACTTTGCGTGCCCCCCACGGCATGGAGGGTACCGCCGGGACGGCATCGCCCACATCCGCCGCCGGGTGGAGGCGCGGGTGGATCTGCCCCCTACCGGGCGCTCCACCGCAGGCCGGGGATGATCTGCGGGGTCGTGCGGCGGTAAGTCTCGTACTGATCGCCGAAGGTCGCCGTCATCAGGCGCTCCTCCTCGCGCATCTTGAGGGCGACGTAGACGGCGAAGAGCACGGTGAGCACGAGCCAGTTGCCGCCCTCCATCAGCGCCGCGCCCACGATCATGGCCACCATGCCCGTGTAGATGGGGTGGCGGGTGATGGCGTACGGGCCGTCGGTGCGCAGCTGGTGGCCGGCCTTGACGCTGGGCTGCGAGCTCCACATCGCCCCAAGGATCCACCGCGCCCACAGGGTGAAGGCCGTGCCGGCCACCAGCAGGACGGCGCCGGCGGCGGGCAGCACGGAGCCGCCCGGGACGACGGTCACGAAGGGCTGCAGGTGCCCGCCGGTCCAGACGATGAGGACCAGCACCCACATCCAGAACGACCAGCCGAGCGAGCGCCGCTGCGTGCGGGGACCGCGGGCGAGGTTGGCGATCCAGCCCACGCTCCACACGGCCGCCCACAGCCCCCAGCAAACAACGATCAGTGTGTTGGTCGTCAGGTCCTTCACGGTCGGTCCTCCTCGGCGCCGGGCGCCAGGCCGTGGCGGACGGCCCACAGGACGGCCTCCGTCCGGTCGCGGCACCCGAGCTTGGCGAAGATGTTGTTGACGTGGGTCTTGACGGTCGCCTCGCTGACGACGAGTCGGTCGGCGATGTCGCGGTTGCGGAGCCCGGCGGCCATCAGGCGCAGCACGTCCGTCTCCCGCTCCGTGAGGCGCTCGGCAGGCTCGCCGCCGCCCGCGGCGATCTCGCGCGGGCTGACCTGGCGCGTGAGGGCCGTCAGGATGCGGCCGGCGGCGGCCGGCTGCAGGATGGTCTGCCCGCCGGCCACGGCACGCACGGCGTGGACCAGGTCCGCGGCAGGCAGGTCCTTCAGGAGGTAGGCCGCCGCGCCGGCCTGGAGCGCCCGCAGGACCAGCTCGTCGTGGTCGTAGGTGGTGAGGACGATGACGCGGATGCCCGGCAGCTCGGCGGCGATGCGCCGGGTGGCCTCGACGCCGTCGACGCGGGGCATGCGCAGGTCGCAGAGGACGATGTCGGGCCGTAACGAGCGGGCCAGCGCCACGGCCTCCTCGCCGTCGCGGGCCGCGCCGACGACCTCGATGTCGGCCTCGGCCCCGAGGATGACGCGGAGGCCATCCACCAGCAGCGCCTGATCGTCCGCGAGCAGCACGCGGATCACGTGAGCGCCTCCCCATGGGGGCCTGGGACGCCGGGCGCGCCAAGGCCAGGGTGGTCGGTCCCGCGGTCGCAGGCTCCGGCCCCGCGTCGGGCGGGCGCGGCCGGCGGGCGGTCCCGCGGGGACGGTGCCCGGCTCATCCGACCACCTCCGGCACGCGCGGCGTCAGGGGAAGCTCCGCGCGCACCAGGAAGCCGCGGCCCTCGGGCGCGGGGCCGGCGGACAGGGAGCCGCCGAGGGCCTGCGCCCGCTCCTCCATGCCGCGCAGGCCGGAACCCTGACCATCCGCGGGGGCCGGCGCCCCGGCGCCGTCATCGCGCACCGTCAGGCTGACGGCCTCGCCCGCGAACGTCAGGCAGACCTCGGCCCGCTCCGCCATGCCGTGGCGGCGGGCGTTCGTCAGCGCCTCCTGGGTGATGCGGTACACGGCCAGGGCCACGGGCGCGGGCAGGGGCTGCTCCTCACCCGCCACGCGCAGCTCGCAGCGCAGGCCGGCCAGGCGGCCCGCGTCCTCGCACAGGCGGCGCAGGGCATCCACTCCCGCGGCGCCCGGGTCGGCGCGGATGGCCGCCACCGAGAGGCGCGCCTCCTGCAGGGCCTGGCGCGCCAGGCGGGCGACCGTGCGCACCTGCTCGGTGGCGCCGGCCGCGTCCGATTGGAGCCGCACGACGGCGGCGTCCGCCTGGATGATGATGACGGTCAGCGTGTGGGCCAGCACGTCGTGGATCTCGCGGGCCAGGCGGTTGCGCTCCTCGGAGGCGGCGAGCTCGGCGGCGTGGCTGGCGTATTCCTGCAGCCGCGCGTGCGCCGCCTCGAGGCGGGCGTGATCGGCCTCCAGCTCCCGGAGCAGCCGCTCCGTCTCGCGCTGGCGCAGCCGCCGCTGCCGGCCGGCGATGACCAGGGCGTCGAAGACGACGAAGTCCTTCAGGATGGCCCAGGCTGCGGGCAGGGGGCCAGGGAAGGTGCCGAGCAGCGACAGCGTGGCCGTCTCGGCGATCAGCAGCCCGACCACGGCCCAGGTCACGGCCCGCTTCGTGTCGGTGTAGCGCACAAAGGCGGTGCCGGATGTGCCCATCAGCAGCAGCTCGGAGGCGGCGCTCCTCGGAGCCTGAAATGCGCAGACGCCGGCGATCGCCAGGGCGAGCACCAGCTGCGCCGGAGGCGGCCCGGCCGTGCGAGGAGCCCACGACACGACGATGGCGCCGGCCGCTGCGAAGGGGATCCAGAACGCGAGCGGCAGCGGCGCCCCGCCCTGTGCAAGGCCGAAGGCCAAGGCGAGGGCCACCATGCCGACTGGCATCATGTACCCCGTGATCTCCCACGACCAGCGCGACGACAGCGTGGCGGCGCCCCCCAGCGCGATCTTTATCGATCGTAGACCGCCGCGGCGTCGCGGTCATCCGCCGGGGGGTGGAGGCGCGGGTGGAGGCGGCCTGCACCGCGGTTGCGCGGGCCGCCGGGCGGCTGCGCACGCCAGCGACCGCGGTGCAGGCGCCAGAAGCGACGATTACGCGCGAAAGCGCGTCCAGACCCGATCGCGGACGTGCGGCGGAACCGTGCTGCGGCAGCGCGCGGGCACGGCGTTCCGGCGGCGTGTGGGCCAGCGGCACGAGTGACAACGCCAAGGTACCCGGATGGCGCGCGACAGCGCGGCCGGACCCGACAGGACACGCGCATCGCAACCGCGCCGATGGTGACGAGCATGACGGAGCCCAGAAAGCATGAGGTGCAACAGCGCGTCAAACGGCACAGCGCTCCGGCACCGTGCCGGTCACCAGCCGCGGAGCCGGCACCCGGGAACGGTCATGGCGCGCGACAGCGCGCCCAAACGCGCCCGGCCAGGCGCCATCGGAACGGGGCGCCGGCGGCGTGCGGCCACTGGCCGGCCCGTGATCGGCATAGACTACCCCGCGGGAGGGCCGGCCGCATCGAGACCATCGCCATCGCCACGGCCAGCGGCGACGCGGCCACGGCACGGCCGCACATCGAACGCGCGCTGGAGCGGCTGGCGGGGTCGGCCGTCGCCACCGGGCTGCGCGCGACGGAGCGCGGCGGCTGGACGTTCATGGCCTGCCCGGCCGGTGAGGCGCCGGAGGCGGAGGCGCGGGTGCGCGCGGCGCTGGCGGAGGGCGTCTGCGAGTTCATCCTGGACGGCTGCCAGGAGCGGCTGCTGCACCGCCTCGTCACCAGCCGGTACAGCTACTTCACGCCGCCGGAGCAGGCGGAGATCGTGGCCGCGGCCGGGCGCCAGCTGCTCGCCGGGGAGCGGCGCGAGCGCATCCGCATGCGCATCCTGCAGTACCTGGAGCGCCAGAACACCCTGATCGTCGAGGGCTTTCTCACCTTTCGCCTGCAGGACCTCGTCGCCGAGGCCGAGGTGGCCGTGGACGGCTCGGTCGACACGTTCCTGCTGCAGCGCGAGTATCAGGAGTTCATCCAGCTGCTGCGCCACTTCGTCGAGACGCTGCCGCCGCGGCACGACCTCGTGCACGCGGTCATGCAGCCGGGCGGGGCCTTCCGCCTGACGGACGCGGACGGGCACGCGCTGAGCCGCGACGCGGCGGAGGTGGAGGCTGGGGGGCCGGCGGACCTGGCGCCGGAGGACCGCGTGATCAGCGCCCTCGTCACCCTGGCGCCGCGGCGCGTGGTGCTGCACCGGCCGGCCGGCGAGCACGCGCTCGGCGAGGAGGGGCTGGCCACCGTGCGCGAGGTGTTCGGGGGGCGGCTGCACCTGTGCGGCGGGTGCCGCATCTGCCGCGGCGAGGCGGAGCCCGCACGCGGCTGAGGCTGGCCTTTGCGCACGGCCAGGTGGGGCAGGCGTGCCGGCGCAGGAGAATGTGGCGGCGATCGGGGGCTCACCCGGCTCTGAGTGCCTCGACGATGCCGGTCTCGTGGAACTGGGGCGTGACGAGGACGATCCCGTGGCTCGCGCCCTCCACGCCTGGGGGTGACATCGGGGACACCACGACGCCGTTGGGACCGCCATGGTAGGCCGGCAACGGGACCGCGACGGCCACGGTCCCCCTGGCCATGCTCATGGCGACCAGCCGGAACGTGCCTGGCGCGGACCGCTGTGTGGTCGACTCGGTGTTGATCTGACCGGCCGCCGCGGTGGGCGCGACGAGGTAGAGGAGTCCACCGGCGGCGGCAGCGGCGCCGCCCGTTGCGGGGACGGGGCCCCTCGCGGGCACGACGGCTGGCCGCCATTGCCAGATCGGATGTCCGGTCCGGGCGGCTCGGCAGGACACGCCAAACCGCGAGACCACGCAGAGCTGGGCCGGTCCGGCGTAGACGGCGCCGTCAGACGGGATCCCGCGTAATCTCCAGAGGCGACGGCCATCCGTCCGGTGGAGACCGATGACCTCGTCGGTCCGGTAGCCGCTGGGGCCGAGGTCCCCATGGGCGGCCGGGATCCTGGCGTCGGAGGCACCCGACCCGACCACGGCGATCACCCCGTCCGAGGAAGCGACGGTCGACTGGTCCTGCAGGGCCAGGCCGCCCGGCCGCCAGATCCACTTCCGCGCCCCGTTGGCAGGGTTGAGCCCGGCGACCATGCCACCGCCGGGGACATGGGTCGCGCACAGGTACTCGACGACCGCGGTCGCTCCACCGGTCACGACACCGCGTTCACGAAGGGCGCGGCGCCGTGCTGGTTTGGCACGAAGCGGGCGCCCTGTCGGACCAAACGGTCGAGCCCGTCGCGGGGTGGATGCCGAGGATGGCGCCATCGGCGAGGGAGACGACAATGTCAGGCCCGGCCAAGACGGCGGGGATGGACTGTCCATCGTCGGGTATAGGACGGCTCCACAGCTCGCGACCGGTGTTGGCGTCGAGGCCGACGAGGTCATCGGTCACCCCAAACACAGCCGCGGGAGGGGTGCCGCCAGTGTTGCCGGCCGCCACCACGACAACCGCGCCAGCGGCGATGGCCCCACCGACGACGGGATGCCGCGGGTCGGACCACCTCCAGATCTGGTGGCCGTCGGACACTGTGAACGCCAGGACGCATCGCCCCTCGACGGAGAAGCCCACCGGCCCTGACGTGGCGGCGATCCACCCCGTGTGCCCCGACCACAGCGGCGCCAGGCCGCCGGCGGCGGTCAGGCAGAAATGCGCCGAGGCGCCGGCCGCTGGGTCGATCGCGTCCGAGGAGCAGGGCGTGGCAGGGGGGGCCGGCCTGCGGGCGAGGTCCGGGGGTGGGGCGGCCGCACTGCAGGCTGCGGTCAGGAGACCGGCGGCGACGATCAACGGGAAGACCCGGTGGAGTCGGCTCATGTCCTGTCTGACGACCACAGGGCGGAGGCGGTTCCGGCCTCATCGTCAGGGTTAGCGTCGTGGCGCCACGGGCCGCGCACCCTTCCGCCGCGATCGCTTGACGCGGTCGGCTGCCTGCTCTAGTGTATTATGTGTCTAGTACACTAGCGCAGGGGTGGGGTTACGGTGTCGGCATGGCTGACCATGCTCAGGAAGGACCTCCGGCTCTTGAAGAATCAGTGGCTGGGCTTTCTCGCCGTTGCCGTCGTTTCGGCCGGAGCCGATCTCGCGGCCCATGCCCTCGGCATCGTGGATGCCCGCACAGCCCTGATCGTGGGCATCGTGCTGACGTGCACGCCCCTGATTGCCTTTCCGGCGCAGGCGTATCGCGGGATCAACCAAGAGATGAAAGAGGCGGCGGCCCTGTGGCTGCAAACGCCGCAGTCGGGCTGGGCCATGCTGGGCTCCAAGCTTGTGAGCAGCCTGATCGGCTCGCTGCCGTGGCTTGTCATCTGCTACGGCCTGGCGCTGGCGCTATTCCGCTCCGTCAACATCGCGGATGCCCTGCCACTGCTGCACTATCAGACTCAGGTTCACTCAAGCGGGCTCACCGTGACCACGCGGACTGCAACGGCGTTGGCGAGCCTCACCCAGTCCCACATCGCAATTCTTCTGGCTCAGATCCCCCGGATCGAGCTGTACGTCATGCTCCTGTTCCTCTGCTACGGCGTTTACCTCGCCATGTGGATCGCGCTGGTCTACATGGCGGTTCAGATGCTGAAGAACCGAGCGCCGCGCCTTGGCTGGATCGTGGCGCTCTTCGGGAGTCTGGCCGCCACCTGGGGACTTGGCGCGCTGAAGGGGACAGCGCTCTACAACCAGCTGTTTGGCTGGGGCAGGGTTCCCGGGGTCAAACTGTTCCCGGCCGACGTGCGCTCGCTGTTGGCGGGGTATGTGTCGCCGACGCTTGCAATCGGTCACTTCACGTTCAGTGCCGTCATCGTGGTCCTGCTCTTCTGGATCACGGGGCTCATCATCGACCGTCACCTGGAAGTGTAGGCGATGGCAGCGGAGTTCGCCTCGGCGCAGCCGATCTACCTTCAGCTTGTTCAAAGGCTCTGCGGCCAGATTGTGCGCGGCGCGTATTCTCCCGGCGAGAGGCTCCCGTCCATTCGCGACATGGCGATCGAGGTCGGCGTCAATCCCAACACGGTTCAGCGCGTGTACAGCGAGTTGGAGCGCATCACGGTGGCCGAGACGCGCAGGGGACAGGGAACGTTCGTGACCAGTGACCAGGGTCGTCTCCGACGGCTGCGTGAGGAGCTGATGGTCAGTCACGTGACCGCGTTTCTGCACGACATGCGGGAGATGGGCTTCACCGCTGAAGAGGTGCTGCAGTGCTGGAACGAGCTGCGGGCCCTGTCTTTGCCGGAGGAATAGGGCCGCACGGGAGGGTGCCATGGCAGAGCCGATCGTGTCTTTCCAGAACGTGTCGAAGCGCTATCAGGTTCGAGAAGCCGTCCATCACCTGACCTTCGAGCTCCCGGCGGGCAAGGTCATTGGGTTCATCGGTCCCAACGGCAGCGGGAAGACGACCACCCTCAAGCTGATGACCGGACTCCTGCATCCGAGCGGCGGCCAGGTCCTCTTTCAGAATGAGCGGGTACGCCGGACCATGGCGGAGCACATCGCGTACCTTGCGGACGACGGCGCGGTATACGGTTTCTTCACGGTCCAGCAGATGCTGACGTATTACGCCGGGATCTATCGGGACTTCAACGCAGCCAAGGCGGCCGAAATGCTGGCCTTCATGCGCCTGGAGGCAAGTCAGGGGGTCCGCACGCTCTCCAAGGGCAACCTCGGCCGGCTCAAGATCGTCCTGGCCGTCTCGCGTCAGGCCCCGCTGATTGTGATGGATGAGCCGCTGGCCGGCCTCGATCCGCTTGTGCGCGAGTCCGTCCTGAAGGGGCTCATCTCCTTCGTCGACCTGGACCGGCAGACCGTGGTGCTGTCCACGCATGAGGTCAGCGAGGTCGAACCCCTGTTGGATATGGCGATTCTGCTCGACAGGGGCGAGGTGAGGGCCATGGACTCCACGGACCACATTCGGGAGACCCTCGGCGAAGACGTCGTGCAGTGGATGAAGCGGGCGCTGACGTGATCGGCGTCGCCGGCGGAGTCCGGCACGCAGCTCACACAGCGAATCCCACCACCCGACCACGCCCTGGCGCAGCGTGACCCAGGCCGATGCGACCGCCTCCCGGGCGTACACCGCGACCCCCACCGGGTGGGCGAGGGCGGGCGGCGCGGGGGCGGGCGGCGTGACCTGGTCGCGCGCGTGGGCGGCCACGGTCGGCGATGGCGGACACCGGGCCGAGGAAGACGGAATGGCAGCAGCGCGCACAACCCGGCGGCCACCGGCACGGGGCGCCGAGTTGCGAGACTGCGCTCACCTCAACCGTGCCGTCGCGGGCTTGGCCGTCGGCCACCATGACCCGCAGACCGGGATGGCCCTGGCCAACCTGGGAGGTAGGCGGCCTCCACGACGCTCGGCGGGGCGGGGGACAACCTGGCGAGCAGAAGTGGCCCGGCGGCTGGCCGCACGTAGGCCCCACCGCGATCGCCGGGGCTCGGCACGGGGGCCGCGGCCGCCAGCACGACCACGTCAGGCCTGCTGCGCCCCCGGCTACGTGGCGCTCACCGTCAGGCCGCCCTCTGGTGGCGATTCCGCCGCGATGCTGCCGCCGTGGACCTCCACCAGGCGAGCGGCCTCCACGATTCCAGGCAAGGTGGAGGGCAACCTGGCGAGCAGAAGTCGCCCGGCCGCTGGCCGCACGGGGGCCCCACCGGGATGGCCGGGACTCGGAACGGGGGCCGCGGCTGCCAGCACCACCAGGTCAGGCCTGCTGGGCCGCCGGCCAGGAGATGGTCACCGTCAGGCCGCCCTCCGCGGGCGATTCCGCCGCGATGCTGCCGCCGTGAGCCTCCACCAGGCGGCGGGCGATGGCCAGGCCGAGGCCCGTGCCGCCGCCCGTTTCATCGCCGCCACGCTCAAAGCGCTCGAACAGCCGCGCGACGGTCTCGGGCGGTATGCGCTCGCCCGGATTGCTCACCCGCAGCTCGACCATGGGGCCGCCGTTGGCGACGGCCACCTCAGCCTCCGCGCCCGCCGGGGTGTGGCGGGCGGCGTTGTCGAGCAGGTTCCAGAGCACCTGGCTGAGGCGGTCCGGGTCGGCGTCCACCCGGGCGGCGGCGCCATCCCCGGTGAAGCGGAAGGAGACGCCGCGCGCCGTCGCGATCGGCTCCAGCGAGAGGGCCACGCGGAGGGCGGCCTCGCGCAGGTCGACGGCGCGGCGCCGCAGCTCCAGCCGCGCGGCCTCCGACCGGGCCAGGACCAGCAGGTCGTCCACGAGCCGTCCGAGCCGCTCCGTCTCCTCGCTGGCCAGGGCCAGGGCGCGCGCCCGCTGCTGGGGGCCGATGCCGCCGGCGTCGGCCCCGGCCAGGGCGCCGCGCAGGGCGGCCAGCGGGGAGCGGAGCTCGTGGGAGACGTCCGCCAGGAACGCGCGCCGGCTGGCGTCCAGGTCGCGCAGGTGCCGC
>DAHVAF010000234.1 GCA_027314765.1 Clostridia bacterium
CGCGGCGAGCAGCAGCGCGCTGCCCCGCAGGACGATCTCCGAGGCCGCAGACAGGCGCGCCGTGTCGGCGTAGATCGACACCGTGCGCGGGGAGAGGCCTCCCGCGCGGATCTGCCCGTACACGCGGTCGAGATCCACATACAGGTCGCGCACGACGACCCGGCTCGCCTGATAGTCCTGCGCCGCGGCCCACGGGATCGCGGCGCGCTGCACGAGATCTGTATAGAACGGGCCCCAGTCGCTGGGCGCCGCCGGTACATCCGGCACTCGGCTCACCTCCGGTCATGGATGGCGCGGGCGCGCCTCAGGCCACGATGCGCGGCACCGCGTAAAGTTGGGGATGGTTCTTGATCTCGGACTCGGGCTTCACGGTGATGTAGGCGTTGGCGCGATACGTGTCGGCGATCGCCGCCACCTGGGCCCACTGCTGGATGGCCTCGGCGACGCCCAGGTCCTTGATGATGGCCGGCGCCTGCTGGATGTCCCGCGCGATGGCCGTCAGCACGTTCTGGAGATCGTCGGCGATGGCGCCCCAGATCCCCTCGATCTTCTCCAGCACGGGCAGCGCCTGCTTGACCTTGTCGAGGATGCCCTGCAGGCTCTGGTCCGCCAGATGGAGATCGGAGTTGAGGTTGAGCGCGATGCGCAGATCGCCCTGCGCCTTCGCCAGGATGTCGTTGTACTTGTGGACCTCGTCGAGGGCGTCGGTCGCCCGCTTGCCGTACACGCCCGCGACCACGGCCGCCGCGATCGTCCCGAATGGGAAGACCCACGCGTACGTCGGCGTCGTCGCGGCCACCGTCACGTCGTAGCTGTACTGGTCGTTCCAGTACTGGATCTGGCGCTGGGCGTTCGCGATCTGGTCCATGTAGTTCTGAGTGACCTGGTCGCCGGCGTACTTGGCCCTGATGTCCGCGGAGTTGGCCTCGAGGGCCGTCTGGTCGGACTTGCTGTCCTCGACGAACTTGATCATGTCCGCCTTGACCTTGCCGGCATCGTCCGCGTAGCTTTGCGCCGCCGTCTTCAGGTTGTCGAGGATCGCGCTGAGCTTTTTCTGCGCGTCCTCGGGAGACATGGTGCCGTCGTTCCAGGCCTGGATAATGGGGTTGAGCGCTCCGTAGTAGATGGGGACCTTGGTGTTGTAGTGCACGACGTCCGAGGCCAGGTTGACGCTCATCGGGAACGTGGTCGTGCTGAAGTAGGTGCAGTGGCCGGCGATCTGGCCGTACGCGCCGATCAGGCCCTGGAACTGGCCAACGTCCTCCTTGCGCACGCCGACCTCCGTCACGAAGGCATCCGAGGTCGTGGGCAGGCGCTTGCCGGCCTCGACGTAGGTCTGCACCAGCACAAACTCCGGCTTGGACAGGATGAAAGGGCCGCTCGCCAGGAAGTCGCCAGGGCCGATACTCAGCACGTCCGCCACATCCGATCCCCCCTGACATGAACTCCGCGGGCAGAGGCGCCAAAAGCCGTGTCCGTGCGGGCTCGCACCGCTCGCCCTCCTCGGACGGCCAGCAGGGTGGGCTGCCGACCCTGGCCGGCGGCCGGGCCCCGCAACCGAAGCTGAATAACATGTCGATTTGTGTCACTCATCCGGCCCGCGAGCAGATGCGACACACTTCGACAGTTATCTCCACTTGCGTTCAGGCCTGTGTTCGCCCGCGCAAGGAGGCTTCCACCCGCGGCGAGCGGGTCCTTCTCGGATCGCTCGGGGCTTGTCGAACGGCTGAGGACGATGAATAGCTTGCTACAGTTGGCCTATCGTTGGAGAGCGGCGCTATTCGACAAATGGATGTCGAACAATACTTCCCCGACGAAGCGTGGCGGTTTGGATGGTCAGCGTCGCGGGTCGTTTGTCGATCGGCGTCCCACGCACCTCACTGGAGGCATGGCACATTGAGCGTCCACTGCCGGCCGGCGGTCGTCAGCTTGAGCCCGCGCTCCAGCAGGGTGGGGCCAAGCCAGATCCCGCTCTCGTTGGGGATGCCCCAGACGATCACGGTCCCCGTCGCGAGCGGCACGTATCGTCCCTGGTCGTCGACGAGGATGTCCTTGCCCGGGATGCGGTAGACGTAGGCGGTGGTCTGGGTGCCCGGGACGAGGCCTGCCGTCGCCGTCGTCGCGGACGGCTTGAAGCCCAGGGCACGAAGGTAGGCGTCGGGAACGATCGTCTGGTCGGCGCCGGTGTCGAGCACGGCCGGATAGGTGGCGCCGGAATGCGGCCCGCGGATGTCGATCTGGAGCTGAATGCGGTTGCCGGTGGACGACGGCGTGATCGTGCCGACCAGGGGCGGCGGACAGGCCAGGATGCCGCTACCGGCCAAAATGCCCGACGCGGTCTCCGGCACCCACTTCCCGCCGAGCGCCCCGACCGCCCTGTGGTAATAGGCGACCGTGATGGAGTCACCGCTCTGCATGCCCGCAAGCACCGTCGTGAGCGCGGCGCAGCTGGCGACCGGCTGAGGCGCGCCGGCCGCGGAGGTGTCCTGGACGGTTGCGACGACGTCCCCGACGGGATCGGTCCGCTGTGTGGCGCCCACCAGCCCCAGCGAGGCGGCGGTGCCGCCGGGGTCGACCTGCACGACCTCGCAGCCGTGGACGGGCCAGCTCGCCGGGACATCCTGCACGCGAGCCCCAAAGTCGCCGGGTGTGCTGGGCGTGCCCGCGCTTGCGCCATCCGCCGAGGACGTGGAGCCGGAGGTGGGCGAGGGCGCCACCTCGCTGACCGTGGCCGGCGCCGGGGCGATGTGCAGCTGCTGGTCCGCGGCGATCCCCCCGACGCTGACCGCCGCGGCCAGAGCGGCGACTGTAAGCCATGCGGCTGCCCGCATCAGCCCACCCCCCGTCCAGTCTCGCCCCTCAGCGCGGGTCCGACATCCCCCGCATGGACATCGCGTCAGGTCCGAAGGGGGCCTCAGGGCGGGTCCGACACGGTCCGCCGACACGGCTTGGGGCTGGCGGTCGCGCGCTCCTCCGGTCAGCGGAGCCCCAGGCAGGATCAGGACCTTCAGCCAGTCGCCAGCCAGCGGGAACAGCACAGACAGGGCACCGGGCAGCCCCAGCGGCGAGGCCGACACCGGCGCCATCAGCCAGCCCCTGAGGGCCCGAATGGAGTTGCCCCAGTTGGATGGACAGCATGGAGCTACGCGGCCAGCCCCCTGAGAGGGTGTGCCTCGAAGGCCGCCGGGGTCATGTAGCCGATGGCGGAGTGGCGAGGACAGGGCGGCTTGGGCGGGTGCGCCAGAAGTGATGCCGCTCGCGGACCACCTGGAGGACTGCCTGACTGCTCGCCACCAGCCAGACGAAGGTGGCCGTCTGGACCTGGGGCAGCGGCAGCCCCAGCCGGAAGCGGGCCAACCACAGGGCACCGAGCGACATGGCCACAGGGGTGGGCCGGATGGATTACCGCATCCTGGTCGCGGTCGACGGCAGCCTGCCGTCCGATGTCGCCCTTGCGCACGCGACACGCCTGGCCCGGGAGCAGGCGGCTCAGCTGCGCCTGGTCCACGTGACCGAGGACCCGTACTGGTATCTCCGGCGGTTCGCGGCGGCCGCGAACCTGAATGCGGCCGATCTGGAGAGGCTGTGGCGCGAGGCGGGCGATGTCATCCTCGGGGCCGAGCCCCGGCTGGCGCGGGACCTCGGCGTGGAGCCGGAAGCGGCGCTGCTGGAGTCGGAGGGCCGGCACGTCGCGACGGAGGTCGTCGCGGAGGCCGCCCGCTGGCAGGCTGATCTGATCGTCATGGGCACGCACGGCCACCGCGGCACGGACCGCCTCCTGCTCGGCAGCGTGGCGGAGGGCGTGGCGCGCCTGGCGCAATGCCCGCTGCTGCTGCTGCTGCGCGCGGAGGAGCCAGCCACATAAAGACGGCATCCGGCGGATGTCGCCGGATGCCGTTCAATGATTGGTGCCGAAGGGGGGATTTGAACCCCCACAGGCGTTACGCCTACGGCGCCCTGAACACCGCGTGTCTGCCAGTTCCACCACTTCGGCTTGGTATTGATGATCCTAGCAGGAGCCGGGGCCAAGGTCAATGCGCGATGAGCCGCAGGAACAGGTACACCAGCCCCGCCGCGCCGAACAGCATCAGCAGGAAGGGCCCGAGCACCTCGAACGTGGCGATGATCAGCGCCAGGATGTCCTTCCAGTCCGGGTCGAGCCGCTCTTCCCGCGGCTCGTCATCGTCGGCGGACCGCTCGACACTCCGCGCCCGCACCTGCCGGAGGTCGATCACACGCGACCGCTCGGCGCCAGGCTCGCCGTTGGCTCCTGGCCCTGAGCCTGTGGCACCGCCCGGAGCCGCCATCGCGCGCGCGCCGCTGCCCGCCGGCCCCTCGCCAGCGCCACCCCGCACCAGCCGTAGCCGGGGGTCGGCGGGCGACGCCGCGTCACGGTGCGGCTTTCCGAGATCTTCTGCCAGGCGGATCACCCACCCCTGTGCTCATTCGCCGCCGGCGCCCGATCCCCTCGCGACCGCCGCGATCAGAGGCCGGTCCGCGGCGCGCTCGCATCGGGATAGAGCAGCCGGTACATCCGGTAGCTTGACAGCACCCTCTCCACAAATACGCGCGTCTCGGCGAATGGGATGCGGTCGGCGTCCGCGGCGCCGCCCGACCAGCCGCCGCTCGCCAGCCACGCCGCGACCGGCTGTGGCCCGGCGTTATAGGCGGCCACGGCCGGCAGCATGCGCCCGCCGAGCTCGCGGCGCAGTTCGCTCAGGTACCAGGCGCCCATGGGCACGTTGACCGCCGGGTCCATCAGGTCCAGGACGGTGAAGCCCGGATCCCCCGTCTTGCCGGCGATCCAGGCCCCGGTCGCGGGCTCGATCTGCATCAGGCCGAGGGCCTGCGCCCTGGAGGCGGCATGGCTGCGAAAGCCGCTCTCCGTGCGGATGACGGCCGCCAGCAGCCGCGGGTCGATCCCCGTGCCGGCCGCCGCCGACTCAATGAGCGCGCGGTACGGGAACGGATACAGCATATAGAGGGCCTGCCGCACGCCGAGCGCCAGCACCAGCAGGGCGAGGATCCCGTATGCCAGGCGCCGCCGCGGCATCGTTACGATGGGGACACCGCCGCCAGCGCCGCCGCCACCTGCCGGCGCGTCTCCGCCACGTCGCCGCCGTTATCGATCACGCGGTCGGCGCGCTGCGCCTTCAGGGCCAACGGCCACTGCGCCCGCAGCCGGCGCGCGGCCTCCTCGGCGCTGAGCCCGTCGCGCGCCCGCACCCGGGCCAGCTGCACGTCCTCCGGCGCCGTCACCACCCAGATCTCGTCGTAGAGGCCGAGGGCATCGTAGCCGACCTCGTAGAGCAGCGGGACGTCGCACACGCAGACCTTGTAGCCGGCGGCTTTCGCCGCCTCCACCCGCCTCGCGGAGGCCTCGCGGATGCGCGGATGGGTGATGGATTCCAGACGCCGGCGCTGGGCCGCATCCGTGAAGATGATGCGGCCCAGCGCCTTGCGGTCAAGGCTGCCGTCAACTGCGATCACTCCGGGCCCAAAGACCGCGCCGATCTCCGCCAGCGCCGGCTGGCCGGGGGCCACGACCTCGCGCGCCAACTCGTCCGAATCGACCAGGGCCGCCCCCATCTCGGTCAGCATATGGGCGACCACGCTCTTGCCCGTGCCGATCCCGCCCGTGAGCCCGATCACGACCATTGCGGACGGAACGATATATGCAAAAGCCACGCCCCGCAAGGGGGCGTGGCCCAGGATTGGGACCGTCAGCGCGCCCGCTGCTTGTCGCTGCCGCGCGGCCGGAAGGTCACGCACTGGGTCTGCTCCGAACGGTCCACGGCCGACCCGTGCACCTTTCCGATCTCGCCGACCTCCATGCGAGCCGAGCTGGTCCCGCGCGTCGGCGCAACCTCGATGGCCGGAGCCCCGCACACGTCGCTGGTCTTCCAAAAGAAGCACGAGCTCACCGTGCACTTGATGTCGGGCACGGCACCCCACCTCCGCACGCGTAGCGTGCCCTACCGGTGCCCGCTGAGCAGCCGGTAATGACCGAGGTGCTCGACGCGCCGGTCGCGAAGCCCGGCGCCGGCCATTTCGGCCAGCACGCGCGCAGAGGGTGGGAACTCCTCGTCGTCATTGCGCGAGAGCCGCCTCAGCGACTCCGCCGCCCAGCCGACGAATCCGTCGCCGCTGATGTCCGCCAGCAGGAAGCGGCCACCAGGCCGCAGCACGCGCGCGGCTTCGCGGATTCCGGCCGCCTTGTCGCGCCAGTGGTGGAAGGACAGGCTCGTGACGACCAGGTCAAACGCGGCATCCGGCCAGGGCAGCTGCTCGGCCACGCCATCGCGGATGTCGGCACCCGGCAGCCGTTGCCGCGCCACGGCGGCCATGCCGGGTGCCGCATCGACGCCGGCGAGCGTTGCCTGCGGCCAGCGCCCGGCGATCTGGCCGAGGAGGGCGCCTGTCCCACAACCCACATCCAGCACGGCGGTCGGTGCAGCGATCGCCCGCAGCAGCTCGGCGTGGATGGGCCGCGCGAACCACTGGATCCAGTGGCTGTCGTAACGCGTCGCCACGCGGTCGAAGAACTGGAGGTCGCGATCAGACACGGAGCGCAAGCCCGGGCGCCGGGAACGCGCGGCAGAACTCGGCGACCTCCCCCGCCACCCGGTCCTGAACGGATGGGTCGTCCGCTGCGCGGACGACCTCGTCGATCCAGGCCGCGACCCGCGGCATGTCCGCCGCCCCCATGCCCCGGCTGGTGATCGCCGGCGTGCCGAGGCGAATGCCGCTGGGGCTGAAGGGCTTGCGCGGGTCGAACGGGACCGTGTTGGCGTTGACGACGATGCCGGCCCGGTCCAGGGCGCGGGCCGCCTTCTTGCCCGTCAGGCCCTTGTTGGTCATGTCGATCAGGATGAGGTGGTTGTCCGTGCCGCCCGATACCAGATCGTAGCCGCGATCCAGCAGGGCGGCCGCCAGGACCCTTGCGTTGGCGACGACCTGCTGCCCGTAGGCCCGAAACTCTGGCGTCGCGGCTTCCTTCAGGGCCACGCCGATGGCGGCCGTCGTGTGGTTGTGGGGTCCGCCCTGCAGTCCGGGAAACACGGCCCTGTCGATGCGCTCACCGAGGTCGTCGCGGCAGAGGATCATGGCCCCGCGCGGCCCGCGCAGGGTCTTGTGCGTCGTCGTCGTCACGACGTCCGCGTGGGGGACCGGACTGGGGTGCGCGCCGGCCACCACCAGGCCCGCGATGTGGGCGATGTCGGCCAGAAAGTACGCCCCGACCTCGCGCGCGATCTCGCCGAAGGCCGCAAAGTCGAAGAGGCGCGGGTAGGCCGTGGCGCCGGCGACGATGATCTGCGGCCGCTCGCGCCGGGCGATGTCGCGCACGGCATCGGGGTCGATGCGCTTGGTGACGGGGTCGACCCCGTAGGGCGCCGACTGCCAAAGCACGCCGGTCGCACTGACCGCCCAGCCGTGGGTCAAATGGCCGCCGTGCGGCAGCGACAGCCCCATGATCTTCTCGCCGGGCTTCAGCAGGGCGAAGTAGACGGCAAGGTTCGCCGGAGAGCCGGAATACGGCTGGACGTTCGCGTGCTCGGTCCCGAAGAGGGCCTTGGCCCGCTCCCCCACCAGGGTCTCCAGGGGGTCGATGTTGCGCTGGCCCTCATAGTACCGGCGGCCCGGATAGCCCTCCGAGTACTTGTTGGTGAGGACGCTGCCCGTGGCCTCCAGGACGGCGCGGCTGACGTAGTTCTCGGACGGGATCAGCCGCAGCGAGTCGGCCTGAAAGCGCTCCTCGGCCTCGATCAGGGCGTGGATCTCGGGGTCGGTGCGCGGCAGCGCGTCCATCCCCTGCCACCTACTCCTCGATGCGGCGCCCGCGCAGCTTCTCCAGAGTGGCGGGGCGCAGCGTTTTCTCGGCGACGATCTCCATGCGGTAGGCCCCGTCGCCGAGGGGCCGGACGTTGACCTCGCCGCTGATGCCGAGCCGGTCCCAGAGGTGGGTGAGCGCGTCGTTGAGGTCGGCCTCGCTGTCGAATTCGTACGTCACCGTTGTCATGTCGCCTGATTATATCGCTGGCAGTGGCCGCACCACACGGTGGTCCGCCCGCCAACGCGGGCGGAGCACAGCGCCCGCCCGCAGACACGGCACGGCTCGCCCCCGCGGCCATACACGTTCAAGAGGGATGCGAAGCGGCCCTCCCGTCCCAACCCGTCCCGGTAGTCCATGAACGTTGTGCCGCCGTTCACCACGGCGTCAGCCAGCACATCCCGGATCGCCGCGGCCAGGCGAACTCGATCCTCATCCGTCAGCGCCCCGCCCGGCGTCCGGGGATCGATGCCCGCCCGGAACAGGGACTCGTCCGCATAGATATTTCCTATCCCAGCGATAAGCCGCTGGTCCATCAGCAGCGACTTCACGGCCGCCCTGCGGCCGGCCCAACGGAGGTCCTGCACGGTGACCTCGATCGCATCCACGCCGGTTGGAAACTCCGCTTGCTGCGCAAGCCACAATCGGCCGAACTTGCGCGTGTCATGGAAGATAAGTCGCCCACCATCGTCCAACCGCATGACCACGTGCGTGTGCTCGTTGGGCCACTGCATCCGGCCACGCGGCGGGAGATAGAGCAGGCGGCCCGTCATCCGCAGGTGGCACATGAGGATCTCGCCGTTGTCGAGATGGAGGGCAAGGTACTTGCCATGCCGGCTGCTGGAGACGAAGGTGCGCCCCGCCACTCGCCGGCCAAAGTCGGCTGGTGAAACCGCATGCAGCCCCAAAACGCGGACGGCGGTGATCCTCCGGCCGATCAACTGGGTCGAAAGCGTCCTGCGGACGCTTTCGACCTCTGGAAGCTCTGGCACTACGGCAAGGGCTCCATGGAGTACCAGTTCTTTCCTGAACGAGCCTCGACCACCAGCGGGACCGCCAGCTCGGCAGCGCCCGTCATGGCGCGGCGCGCCAGCGCCGCGACCGAAGCCGCCTCTTGCTCCGGGGCCTCGAAGATCAACTCGTCGTGCACCTGCAGCACCATCGCCGCGCCCCCGCCCGACTTCCGCAGCGCCGCGTACGCGTCCACCATCGCGCGCTTGATCAGGTCGGCGGCCGTGCCCTGAAGGGGCGTGTTCATGGCCATCCGCTCGGCGAAGCTGCGCCGCGCCCAGTTCCGCGAGGCGATGTCCGCCAGCGTGCGGGAGCGCCCGAACATCGTCCGCACCTGACCCGTGGCCCGCGCCTCGGCGATCAGGCCGTCCAGGTAGGCGCGCACCTTCGGGAAGCGCGCGAAGTACCGCTCGATGATCTCGTGCGCCTCGGCGTTGCTCACGCTGAGCTGCCGCGCCAGGCCGAAGTCGCTGATTCCGTAGACGACTCCGAAGTTCGTGGCCTTGGCGGCGCCGCGCTGGGCCGAGGTGACCTCCTCCGGCTGCACGCCGAAGATGAAGGCCGCCGTCTGGCGGTGGAAGTCCTCACCGGCCATGAAGGCCTCGATCAGGGCGGGGTCCTGGGACAGGTGGGCCAGGATGCGCAGCTCGATCTGGCTGTAGTCGACGGAGACCAGCACGTGGCCGGGCGGCGCCACGAACGCGGCGCGGATGCGGCGGCCCTGCTCGTCGCGCACGGGGATGTTCTGCAGGTTGGGGTCGTTCGAGGACAGGCGGCCCGTGGCGGCCACAGTCTGGGCGAAGGTCGTGTGCACGCGGCCGTCGGACGGGTCGATGAGGGCCTGCAGCGCGTCGATGTACGTGGACTGGAGCTTTTGCAGCGTGCGGTGCTCGATGATGTGGGCCGGGAGCTCGTGCTCGGCCGCCAGCTGCTCCAGCACCTCGGCGTCCGTGGAGTATCCGGTCTTCGTCTTCTTCGGCGGCTTCAGGCCCAGCTTCTCGAAGAGGATGTGCCCGAGCTGCTGGGTCGAGTTGATGTTGAAGGGCTCGCCCGCCAGCTCGTAGATGGTGGCGGCCTCCTCGGCGATGCGGGCGCGGAACTCCTGGCCGAGCTCGGCCAGGGTCGGCTTGTCCACGCAGACGCCCCGCGCCTCCATGGCGGCCAGGACCTCGATCAGGGGCATCTCGACCTCCGCGAAGAGGTCGTGGAGCCCGCGGGCGCGCAGCTCGGCCTCCAACGGGGCGCGCAGGCGCAGGGCGGCCGCCGCCTTGGCTTCCGGGCCGGCGTCGTCGGGCAGGCGCAGATCGGTATACTGGCGCACCAGGTCGGCCAGCGGGTAGCTGCTGCGGCCGGAGTCCAGCAGATAGGCGGCGATCATCGCGTCGAAGGCCAGGGGACGCCAGCCACCGCCGGCCTTCAGGCGGGCGCGGACCCAGGGCTTCAGGTCGTAGCCGACCTTGGCGGGCTGCGCGTCGAGGGCATCGCCCAGCGCGGCCGGCGTCGCGGCGTAGAGGGCGCCGTCCGGGGTCGCCAGGCACACGCGGGCCGGCTGGCGGCCAAGGTCCCACTCCACGGCCACGTCGACCTCCGGCGCGCCGCGGAGGGCCGCGAGCGCCGCATCGTCGAAGGCCTGTGGCTCGGGCGCCGGGGCCGCGTCGGCGGCGGGCGCGCTGGCTGGCGCGGGAGCCGTGGCTGCGGCGTCGGCCACCCCGTTCGCGGCAGCTGGTTCGGGCAGGCGGCGCAGGTAGGTGCGCAGCTCCAGCGTGGTCATTAGCTCGCGGGCCCGCTCCGCGTCCGGATCCTGGCGGAGGCAGGCGGCGGGATCGACGGCCACGGGCGCCTCACGGACGATGGTCGCCAGGCGCTTATTGCGCGGCAGCCAGTCCGCGTGCTCGCGGAGGGCGGTCTGCACCCGCGGCGGCGCGACCTCATCGAGGTGGTCCATCACCGCCTCCACCGATCCATAGGTCTGGATCAGCTTGATGGCGGTCTTCTCGCCGATGGTCGGGATGCCGGGGATGTTGTCGGAGGTGTCGCCCATCAGGGCCTTCACGTCCACGAGCTGGGACGGCTCGACGCCATAGCGCGCGCGAACCGCATCGACATCGAGCTTCTCGACGTCGGTGATGCCGCGCCGCGTGTAGACGATGGAGATGCCGGGACCACAGAGCTGGAAGGAGTCGCGGTCACCGGTCACCACCAGGACGCGCAGCCCTTCGGAGGCGGCGCGGGTGGCCATGGTGCCGATCACGTCGTCGGCCTCGAAGCCCGGGGCCTCGACCGTCGCCACGTTGAGGGCCGCGAGGGTCTCCCGCAGCAGGGGCAGCTGGCTGCGCATGTCCGTGGGCATGGACGGGCGCTGGGCCTTGTACTCGGCGAAGAGGTCGTCGCGGAAGGTCGGCCCGCTGGGGTCGAAGGCCACGACCAGGTGCGTCGGGTGCTCGTCGTCGAGCAGGCGGAACAGCATGCCGAGGAAGCCGAAGATCGCGCCGGTCGGCTGCCCCGTGGCGGTTGTCAGCGGGGGCAGCGCGAAGAAGGCACGGTGAAACAGGCTGTGTCCGTCGACAAGGGCGATGACGGGGTGGTCCATGTCCGCCAGCATGGGTAGAGCGTACACGAAGGGGCCACCGGCCGGGAAGCGGCGGCCCCTTCGCTCCGGCTACCGCACCGGAAGCTGCAACTCGGTCACGGGCTCCTCCACGTCCGGCATCGTCAGGTACACCTCGCGCGCCGGCCCGTCGACCTGCAGGCCGTGCTCGGCGGCCCACCGCAGCAGGGTGCCCCACGCCTGGCTCACACCGTCATGCGGCCCGTGGTAGATCAAAGACGCCACGTGCGCCGGCAGCAGGGTTTCCTCCGCGTCTTCGGCGACAGGGAAGTCCACCTCGACCTCGACGGCCTGCGGGTCGATCACGCGGTCGAAGTAGATGCCGATGGGCGGGCCGGCGGGCGCGGCGCGCAGCTTGGCGCCGGCCTGACGGAAGAGCCGCCCGATCTCGGCGATCGGCACGCGCGCGCGCACGCCGACGACGTCGATCGGCGGAACGTCCTTGACCACCACGCGCGGGGCGACCGGTGCCTCTGTCATCGTGCAGACGACCCCCTCGCCTCCAGGCTAAGGGGGGCGGAGCCGGCCGCGCAGCGTCCATGCGTACCGGACGCGCGGCCCCGAGTGATCCTCAGGCCGATGAGGAGGCCGCCACCGCGGCTCCTGCGCTGCCAGGCCCATGAACGATGGCCCGCCCGATGGCCGGCGTGGCGCCTGTCACCACCGCCACACGGCTCGCGAGCCCGGGTGGGCGAGCCTCGTCCGCCGTGCGCACACCTATGCCGCGGGCGGCTGTCGCGGGTTCCGGCGCCGGATGCGCACCACCGCCAGCACGGCCCCGCCGGCGACCGCCAGCAGCACCAGCCAGGGCACGGCCCACACGACGGCCACGGCCACCGCCGCCGCCACGGCCGCCAGCACCTGCCACGAGTTGGCCAGGGCCGCGGCGACCCGGCCGCCGAACGGCCCCACCCCCACGGGGACGCGCGGGCCGACGGTCAGGGGCGCAAGGCTCACGTTGACCGTGGCCAGCGCGGTGAGGTTATTCAGGGACTGGATCGCCGTCGTCAGGCTCTCGATCTGGCCCTCGACGTCGGTCAGGGCCTGCTGCACCTTCAGCGCGTCGGCCACGTTGGTCGCCTTCTGCAGCAGGCCGAGGTAGGCCGCGCGCTCGGCCTGCAGGGCCTGCAGCCGGCCCGTCTCATCGAAGTACTGCTGCGTGACGTCGTTGCTGCTCTGGCCCTGGGCCGTCACGATGCCGAGGGTGCCCACCTTCTGCGTGAAGGCCGCCACGTCCGCGGCCGGCACACGGACGCTCGCCGTGGCGTGGAGCTGGCCATCACTCTGGAAGAGGTCGCTGGCGGCCACGTAGCCGTGGGTGGCCGCCGTAAGCGTGCCCAGGCGGTCGAAGGCGGCGCCGACATCCGCCACGCGCACCGTGAGCGACGCGTTCTCGATGATCTTGCGCTGGCTGACGTTGAGGCCGCTCGCCGGTGGCACGAGGGCCGCCGGCGCGGAGGAGGCCGCGGACGATGCACCTGCCGCGGCGCCGCCGGCCCCGTGGGTGACCGCGCCTTTCGCGGTGACAAAGGGAGCCGCCTCCGGGGCGCCCGAGGGCGTGTGCACGGCCGAGGCCGCAAACGTGCCCTGCGTCACGGCCGCCAGCGTCGGGCCGCCCGCGGTGGGGCGGCGGACGGCGCCGAGGCCGTAGAAGACGGCGACCAGGACCACGGCGGCGGCCACGGCTCCGCCCGCCCAGGGAAGGAGGTGGCGTGCCCGCGTGCGCCAGCGCCGTCGCATTGCGGTCGCTGGCTCGCCATGCGCCGCCCCGGCGGACTCCCGGCCAGCCTCCGCAAGCCGTAGCCTCCGCCGCAACTGGGCGTCGAAGCCGGGCGGCGGGTCCGCCTCGGGCAGCGCCCGCAGCGCGGCCACGACGCGGGCCGTCGCTGCGAGCTCGTCCTGAAGGTCCGCCGGCAGCTGCTGCGGGTCCAGCTGACCGTCCAGCGCGTCCTGCAGGGCCGCCTCGCGCTCCGCCTGCGTCACGCGTTCCACCCCCCTTCTGCCTCTCTCGACGATGGCGGGGCCTTCCCGGTTCCCGCAGCCTCCAGAATCTGGCGCAGGCGCGCCCGCGCGCGGTGGAGACGCGACTTGACGGTGCCGAGGCTGACCCCCGTCACCGCGGCCACCTCTTCATAATCGAGACCCTGCACGTCGCGGAGTAGCACGACGGCGCGAAACTCCGGCGTGAGCGCGGCCAGGGCACGTTCGAGCGCGCGCCGCTCGTCGGCGCGCACCGCAATATCCTCTGGACCGGCCGCCGCGGCCGCCAGCTCGCGAACAGGCTCGCCGCCGCCTGGTGGCTTCGGGTCCAGGGCCTCCACCGGGTGGCGCGCCCGCCAGCGCAGGGCGTCCAGGGCCGTGTTGTGCACGATGCGGTGAAGCCAGGTGGCGAAGCTGGCGTCGCCGCGGAAGTCCGCGATGCGGGTGTACGCGCGGACGACGGCGTCCTGGGTGACGTCCGCGGCCTCCTCGCGCTCGCCCAGCATGCGGAAGGCGAGCGTGTACGCGCGGCGCTGCAGCGGCGCGATAAGCTCGGCGAACGCGTCGGGATCGCCGCCGCGCGCCAGGTTGAGCAACTCCGCCTCGGAGGCCAACGCCACGCCCCCCTTCCGGGTTTTTGACGCCACCCGGTTGCTTTCGGTTCCTAGGACGCGCACCCTGCCGGACACGTGGCGCAAGGTCCTCCACAAGTGGTCGCCCATGCCACGAACGGCGACTTCTGGGCCGCGCATCCGGCGTCGCGACCGGGCAGGGCGACAGCAATCCAGACGAAGCAGCCCCATTCGCCCCGGCTCGCGAGAACCGGCGCGGGTTGCCGTCGGAATCCCACGCGCGATTTGTATCGCCCGCCCGCAGGGACTCGTCCGATGGCCGGGTATCGGTTCTGTCAAACGGAACATGGAGGTGTTCAGATGGAACGACGGCTTCGGTTCAACGCGGAAGGCGCGCGGCTCGCGGCGACGCTGCACCTTCCGGATGAGCTGCGGCCCGGAGAGCGGCGTCCAGGCGTGATTCTCTGCAACACGCTTGCGGCCGTCAAGGAAATGGTCGTGCCGGTCATCGCGCGCGGCCTGGCGCGTGCCGGGTTCGCGGCGCTGACGTTCGACTACCGGTCCTTCGGCGAGAGCGAGGGCGAGCCGCGGTGTGGGGCACGGCCCTGGGACCAGGTCGAGGATGCGCGGGCGGCGGTCACGTGCCTGCAGCAGCAGCCCGAGGTCGATGCCGGGGCCATCGCGGCATTCGGGACCGGGCTGGGGGGCGGGGTGGCCATCGCGGCCGCTGCGGGGGATCCGCGCATCGCGGCGGTGGCCGCCCTGGCGCCGGTTGGCGACGGCGAGCGCTGGCTTCGCGCGCTGCGGTCGGACGGCGACTGGGCCGCCGTGCGGCGCCGCGTGGCCCGGGACCGCCAGCAGCGCGCACGCACCGGGTACTCGGAGTATGTGACGGCCATCGGCACGGCGGGGTTCGCCGTCGCCCCCTGCGCCGACGGCGAGCTGGCCTACGTCGAGCGCGCGTACGCGGCCTCGCCGACGCTGCGCCGGCAGGTGACGATGGCCTCGGTCGAGGCCATCGCCGATTTTGTTCCGGAGGCGCTCGCGGCGCGCCTGTCGCCAAGGCCGCTGCTTCTCATCGCCGCGCCCGGCGATCACCTTGTGCCGGTTCGGGAGGCGGACGCCATCTACCGGCGGGCCAAGGAGCCCCGGGCCGTGGCCTACCTGCCGGCCGGGATCGCCGACGGCCACTACGACCTTTACCGTGAGCCAGCCGCCACGGCCATCCTGCAATCGCTCGCGGATTGGCTCGGGAGCCACCTGCCCGTCCCCGCGCAGGCGCGCGGCATCGCCGAGGCGGCCGCGGCGGCGGAGAGCTCGCAGACGGGCGCGGGCGGGACCGAGGGCGTGGGCGGGAGCGAGGGCGTGGGCGGGACGGGGAGCGATTCTTCGGCGGGCGTGGTGGCGGCGACCGCGACGGCGGGGACCGCGACGGCGGGGACCGCGACGGCGGCGACCGCGACGGCGGGGCAAGCGGGGGCAATCGAGACCGCGGCTGCAGCGGTGGCGGTGAGTGGAACGGGTGAGGCAGGCGGCGCCGTGGCAGCGGTGAGCGCATCGGGTGATTCGAGCGGAGATGCGGTGACGGCGAGCGTGGCGGCTGAGGCCGGCGAAACCGACGCCGCGGGCGCGCCGGCCCCGGTTGTTGATCGCGGTGAGGCGGAGGCGGCGGCGGCCGGAGCTTCGGCCGGCGCGGCCCCGGGCACGATTGCGGAACCGGTGAGCGCGGCCGGTGAGATGGCCGCACTGGCGGCAGCGGCGGCGATGGCTGAGGCCGGCGGTACGTACGCCGGGGGCGCACCGGCCCCGGAGGCCAAAAGCGGCCAGGCGGCCACCGCGGCCGCAGCGGTGTCCGGAAGCGCAGCGGGTGAGGCGAGCGCCGAAACCACCGCGGCTTCGATGGGCGAGGCGCGCGACGCGGCGACGGCTCCACTGACCGTGAGGGGTGGGACGGAGACGCTGGCGGCAACCGCAACGATGGCTGAGGTCGGTGCAGCGGACGCCGCGGGGGCCACGGCGCCCGTGCGTGAGACGGGTGAGGCGGTCGGCCGGGCCGAACGGCCATGGTCGGGCGAGGGTCGTGAAGCGGCGACGCCTCCTGCGAGCATGACGAGTGAAGCGGCCACGCCGGCGTCAACGGTGGCGCTGGCGGAGGCCGACGCAACGGACGCGGCCGGCGAGCCCGCACCGAGCGACGAAGCCCGCCAAGTGGCGACGGCTGCCCCGGGCGTGACCGGTGAGGCGCAGGCGCCGGCGGCACCGCCGGCGACGGTTGAGGCGGTTGCAACGGAGACCGACAGCGAAGCCGGACCGACGAACGAGGCGCGGCAAATGCACACGGCCGACCCCACGGCCTCGATCGGCGAGGCTGGCATGCCGGATGCGACCGTCGCGATGTCGGCACCTGCTGTTGCGGCCCATGCGGGAGGCGTGGTCGGGGCAACGGAGCCGAGCATGAGTGCGGGGTCGACAGAGGCCGCAGCCGGTTCAACGGCGGATCACGACCAGCCGGACGTCACGGATCCGAGGGCCGCAGCCTCGACAGCAGACGGGCCTTCCCGCGCTGACGCGACGTCCGAAGAGGAGCGCGGGGAGCCGGTCGCGGAAGCCTCGGCGTCCTCCGCGACCGACTCATCGGCCACCACGGACGTGACCATGGAGGCTGGTGCAGGTACCGCGATCGCCGCCGCCGTGGCCCTGTCGACCGCAGAACCGGCAGCCGCGGCGGAGTCGGGCCGTGACGGTGCATCGGAGCCGCCCGAAGCCAGTGGCGGCGACATCCCGGCCAGCCCCTCGGCGGTCGTGACGGAGGGTGCGCCGGCGACACCCACGCTGGAGGATGGAGTCGGCGCGGAAGCGGCCCCCACGGGCTCCGACCCGGCACATACCGGCACTTTCATCGGCGGCGACAACGTGGACGCCCACGCGGCGGACGCACCAGCGGCAACGGACGCCGCCTCTGCAACGTACGCGATCGACTACGGGGACACGGACCGGTTGAGCGCCATGAGCGTTGCTGCCGTGGGCGCTGCGGCGGATGCGGCCGCGCCCGAGGCGGGCCGGGGCAGGGGCGACTCCGATGGCCCAACTGGCATCAATCTCGACGGCGGGCAGGATCCTCTGTCGGGTGCGGCCATGCTCACGGACTCAGGCGCCTCAGCGGCGATCGGCGCCCTGCCGGACCGGGCCGACGCCCCGGATGGCACCGCCACCGCCGAGCCGACTGCCGACGCGGCCCTGGACGGCGCGGCACCGGCGGCTGGCCACGGCACGGGCGACGACACCGGCGAAGCCATAGCCATTGCTCCGGAGCGGTCCGCCGAGGCGGGGCCAGACGGATATGACGAGGCCGACAGATCGATTCCAAGCGCTGGCGGCGCCGAGGAGGCGGTCTCGGCAAGCCACGCGGCGCTGGCGGCGCCTGGCGGACCGCTCGAGGACACGGTGCCCCGGGGTCAAGAGTCTGGGGCCGGATCGGCGGCCGAGGGCCAGAGTCCAG
>DAHVAF010000237.1 GCA_027314765.1 Clostridia bacterium
GTTCGCGCGGGCCACCGCGCACTGCGTTGCGCCCGCTCGCACGCGGAGGACGTCATCACTCGCGCACGAGGTGCAGGCGGGCCAGGGCACGCCCGAGCGGCGGCCCGAAGCGCGGCAGGCTCTCCACGTCGGACCGGCGCACGCCGCCCACGGCGGCCAGGGCCACCAGATACACCACCACGCCCGCCACGACGGTGGCGCCGATATCGAGCACCAGCCGGTGGTGGCTGGCGGCGCGCAGCACCACGTCCGCCACCACCCCCATGACGGCGGCCGCGGCCAGGATCCGGGCGGTGGCGTTGAGATCGACCACGCGCCCCAGGCGGCGCTGCACGGCCCGGATATTGAGCACGGCCGCCACCGCGAACCCGGCGACGGTACCCAGGGCCGCGCCCGTGACATTCCAGCCGGGCAGGGCCACCAGCCACCAGGTCAGCAGCACCTTCACGGCGGCGCCGTAGAGGAGGTTCACCACGGGGACGCCGGGCAGGCCCATGCCCTGCAGGACGCCGGTCGTCGTCTGCTGGATGCCGAGGAACACGACGCCCCACGCCATCATGGCCAGCGGGCGGGCCGTGACCGGCGAGTGGTAGAGCAGCTGCGGCAGCGGTGCGGCCAGCACAAAGAGGCCGACGGCGGCGGGAACGGTGAGCAGCAGGGTGACGCGCATGCCGACGGCCGCACGGTCCTTCGCGACCGCCGTGTCGCCGCGGGCGATCGCGTCGGAGATCGAGGGGACGAGGCTGACGGCCAGGGCGGTCGTCACGATGGACGGTGCCACCATGAAGGGCATGGCGTAGCCGACCAGGACCCCGTAGAGCGCCGTGGCCCGCGTGCCGAGCCCCGCCGCGTGCAGGCGGAGCGGCACCAGCACGGCGTCGATCACGTTGATCAGCGGCAGGACCATGCCGGCCAGGGCGATCGGCACGACGAGGCCGGCAAGGCGCCGCAGGATCTGTCCCGCGCTCGGGCCGTCGCGGGTCGCCGCCGCCACGCGCCGCTCCTGCCAGACGGCGCGGGTCAGCCGGTCGCGGCGGATGACGATGGCCAGGAAGGCGAGGCCGGCCGCAGCCCCGGTGACGGCGCCGAAGCTGGCGCCGGCGGCCGCGTACTGGATTCCCCGCGGCAGCAGGATGACGGCCAGCGCGAACATGGTGAGGACGCGGATGATCTGCTCGACGACCTGGGAGGCGGCGTGCGGCGCCATGTGCTGCAACCCCTGGAAGACGCCGCGGTAGGCCGACTCCAGGGACACGAAGAACACGGCGGGCGCGATGGCGCGGATGGCGATGGCGGCACGCGCGTCCTGGGCGATCCAGATGGCCACGGGTTGCGCCAGCAGGTAGAGGGCGACGCTGAGGGCCGCGCCGAGGACCGCGAGGGCCACGACGGCCACACGGAAGATGCGGGCGGCCTCCCAGCGGCGGCCCCGCGCCGTGGACTCGGCCACCAGCTTGCTGATGCCCAGGGGCACCCCGACGGCGGACAGGGAGAGCATGACGTTGTACAGGGGATACGCCATGCCGAACAGGCCCATGCCGACGGCGGCCTGGGTGCCGCCCCCCATGAGGATGGGTAGCACGAAGTGGTAGACGCCGCCCAGCAGGCGGCTGAGAAGGCTGCCGACCAGGAGGATGAGGGCCCCGGCCAGAAATGCGCCGGCGTGGCCGCGCCCCGCCGGACGCGGCTCCGGCTTCGGCTGCTCCATGCGCATGGCTCATTATGCGCATCCGCGGCGGGCCGCACCAAGCCCGCCGTGGAGCGTAACCCATTTGAAGCACGCGCCCGAGCGCGAGCAGCGGCGAACGGCGTCGGGTGTTGTGGCGGTGGATGCGATGGGCCCATCCCGCGCCACGAACACTCCAGCGGCCGTGGCGCCGAGAGGCGTGCGCCGAAGTACCGACATGCCCTCCGACAAGAGCGGGACGCCCCAGGCGTAGGTGAGGCGGCCCGCCTCGTCTACGCCTCCATCTGGCGGGCCAGGAACCCGGCCGCCGTCTCGGCCAGCTTGCGCTCCATGTCGCCCATGGGCGGCGTGGCTTCCCGGCTGGCCAGCATCACGGCGCCGATCGCCTCGGCCCCCGCGACGATCGGGGCGACCACATAGTTCGGCAGGCGGGATGCGTCCTCGTCATCCCCGACCAGCGCGCCCTGCGGCCTGCCGGCGGCGCTGGCGACGGTGGCGCGCGTGTGCATGCACTGCTCCACGACGCTGCCGACGCGCTTATCGAGGACCTCCTTCTTCGGCGCGCCGGCCACGGCAATCACGGCCTCGCGGTCCGCGATGAGCGCGATGTGCCCGGCCGTCTCGTGGAGCGAGTCGGCATACTCCTTCGCGAAGTCGCCGAGCTCCCCGATCGGCGAGTACTTCTTCAGGATGACCTCGCCGTCGCGGTCCACGAAGATCTCCAGGGGATCGCCCTCGCGGATGCGCAGGGTCCGACGGATCTCTTTCGGGATCACGATGCGGCCCAGATCGTCGATGCGCCGGACGATGCCGGTCGCCTTCATGCGCACGCCTCCCGTCCGTCTGCGCTGTAGTATGCGGTCGAGGCGGGACGGCCTATGCCGGAGGCCGGCCGCGAGCCCGCGGCCCCGGCGGAGCCGGACCCGCGGGCAGCGGCCTTACGGACCTCAGACCGTGTCCGCATGCGCGGTGTGCTGGCGTTGCACGCGGGCGGGGGGTGCCCCCCGCCCCGTGAGCGGAAGTGAGGGCTACCCCAGGGCCGCGGCGCGGCGTGAGCACGGCGCCGGCGCCAAAGGGCCTTGCTGCGGCCGGCGCCAGCATCCGGTGGGCGCTGCTGCGCCGCAAGGAGGCCGCGGTTGGGCCGCCCCGTTCGCTGCCCCGCGCCGCAATCCCCGTAACGGGTACTGACGACCCCGATATGGCGCGCGACGCGACGCGGCGCGCGTCACGACACGGGACGCTGTGCGAACGACCTGACTTTGGGCAACGAGGAGGGGACACGAGATCGGCGGCCCGCCCGCTGAGCCCTCACCGTCAGCCCAAGGGGCGGGTCACGAAACAGGTTCCGCCGGCCGGCTGGCCCTATGAGTCGGACGCGGCAAGGGCGCGCGGCACCAAGCGCCGCTCGCCTAGGCCGAGCCCTCGCGGCCCACGACCTGCGTGTACGCGATGGCGCGCGTGTGCACCGTGTGGCTCCAGTAGTGGTTGCGGGCCGTGAAGATGGCGGCCCACGTCAGGGGCACGGAGCTGGCCAGGAACAGCGGGTAGAGCAGCAGGTAGCGCAGCGGTGTGCGCGGCCGCCGGTCGCGCAGCACGGCGGCCACCGGCAGCAGGACGTTGAGCAGGGTGACGCAGATCCAGGCCGGGGCGCCGAGGGCCACGATCCGGACGGGCCAGGTGCGCACCACGATGGGGTCGGCGATCAGCAGCAGGGTCGAGAGCAGGACGACGAACGGCTGCAGGAGCGACACGGCGCCCTCCAGCTGCAGAATGCTGCCCTCGCGCAGCCCGGTCCACACCAGGCTCGGCAGGTAGCGCACGATGACCTGGGTCTGGCCCTGGGCCCAGCGCAGGCGCTGGCGCAGCGATTGCATGAAGCCGAGGGGCTTCTCGTCGTAGACGATGGCATCGTGGGCCCAGTGCGTGCGCAGGCCGACGAGCAGGGCCCGCGCGGAGAACTCCAGGTCCTCGGTCAGGGTGCCCGGGGCCCAGCCGACGCGGCGGAGGGCGGCGGTGGAGATGCACATGCCCGTGCCGCCCAGCGCGGCAGAGAGCCCGAGGCGGTCCTTGGCCAGGAACCAGAACCGGTTGCTGACCCAGAACGACATGCCGAAGGTCGCCGCGACCCAGGTGTCGTTGGGGTTCTTCACGTCCAGGCGGCCCTGGACGATGTGGTGGCCGGCGGCGAGGTGGGCGTTCATGACGCTGAGGAAGTCGGGATGGACGAGGTTGTCGGCGTCGAAGACCAGGTAGGCGTCATAGCGGCGGCGTCCGGCCTGCAGCCGCGCGAAGGCATAGGCGAGGGCATGGCCCTTGCCGCGCCGCGTGCTGTTGAAGCGCTCGATCACCTGGGCGCCATGGGCACGGGCGACGGCGGCGGTATCGTCGCTGCAGTTGTCCGCCACAACGAAGACGTCGAACAGCTTGCGCGGGTACCGCAGCGCCAGGCAGCTGTCGATCAGGTTGCCGATGACGATGTGCTCGTTGTGGGCCGGGATGACGACCGCGAACCTGTGGCTCGGCCGGGCCTTCAGGCGGACTGGCTTGGCCATCACGCCGATGGCCGCCAGCAGCGTCGCGTAGGCGGTGTACGCGATCATGACCATGGCGGCGGCGAAGAGCAGGCCCATGATCCAGCCGGGCGCGGCGCTGATGATCTGCGGTCCCTGCACGGCGGCGACCATTGACGACATGTTCATCGTGGATCCCCCCTACCGCGGACCGGGGCGGCCACAGGACGCCATGGTAAAGAATGCGCTGCGGCCCGGCCGCCCCCGTCGCATCTGACGGCTGGTGGGAGAGCCATTTCACTGACAACCCCCAAAGACGAGGGGGACGGTCCGCACACCGCGGCAACGCGCGGGGCGCAGGTCTCGGCTCGGGCGGGTGGGAAGCTGCCGTCCGCGAGATCGGCGGGAGAGCGGCGCGAGCGGCGATGCGCCAAGGCGATGGAGGCCGCGGCGGTGCACCGCGGCGTTGCGGCGGGCGCCGGCCCGATGGCGCAGTGGACGGCGGACACTCGAACCCGCGGCGACAGGCACACGAGGCAGCCCCCTCGGCATCTCCGGTGCCTAAGGAAATCTAGAGCAAAGCTGTTAAGAGCAAATGAAGGGTGCGGCGCGGCTCAGGGTCCGGGACCGCGGCAGGAGCGGCCTGTGGCGCGCGGCTGGGGTTGGCGGCGGAAGCGCCGGATGGCGCAGCGCCACGGATCGCGGCGCGAGCGGCAGGCCCCGCTGAGCCATGGATGGTGCCGGGGCAGCAGGCCGCGCAGAGCCAGGGACGGCGGCGCGAGTTGTGGGCCCCGCTACGCCAGGGATGGCGGTGGGCGGCTGCAGGCCCCGCTACGCCAGGGATGACGGCGGGAGCGGCAGGACCCGCAGAGCCGGGGACGGCGGCGCGAGCGGTGGGCCCCGCTGAGCGATGGACGGCGACAGAAGCAGCAGACCCTGCAGCGCAAGGGCGGCGGCAGGAGCGGAAGGTCGCGAGCGGCCGGGGACGGCGGCAGCAGCAGCAGGCCGCGAAGAGCCAGGGACGGCGGCGCGAGTTGTGGGCCCCGCTACGCCAGGGTTGGCGGCGGGCGGCAGCAGGACGCTCAGGCCGGCGAGGCGTCGAGCGAGCGCCGCCAGTGCTGGATGGCGGTGTCGCGCCCGAGGTCGGCCAGCAGGCCCTCGATCTCGCCCAGCACGGTGGTGTCGTCGCGCGCGGACAGCCGCAGGGTCATGGCGGGCCGCGGGCGGCGCTGCGTGGCGATCCGCCGGCCATAGCGCCGGGTGAGGTCGTTCAGCCGGCCGATCAGGTCCGCCATATAGCCCGGGAAGGTCAGCTGGACGGCGTCGCCCTCGTGCACGATGCTCAGGGCGCCCAGGTCCTGGGCCGCGATGCGGATGCGCGCCAGCCGCAGCAGGTGGCCGACCTCCGGCGGATAGGGCCCGTAGCGGTCGCGGATCTCGGCCTCGGTGGCCGCGACATCCTCGCGGCTGGCGGCGGCGTTGACCTTCTTGTAGAACTCCAGCTTCACGCGGGCGTCGGCGATGTACGCGTCCGGCAGGTAGGCGTCCACCCGGATCTCGACGCTGCACCGCGTGGTGGGCACGTTGCGCTCGCCGCGCAGCTCGCGGACGGCCTCCTCCAGCATCTGCGCGTAGAGGTCGAACCCCACGGCCGCCACGAAGCCATGTTGCTCGGCGCCCAGGATGTTGCCCGCCCCGCGCAGCTCCAGGTCGCGGAGGGCGATCTTGAAGCCGGAGCCCAGCTCCGTGAACTCCTTGATGGCCATCAGCCGCTTCTCGGCGATCTCGCTCAGCGCCTTCTCGCGGCGGTACGTGAAGTAGGCGTAGGCCAGGCGGTCGCTGCGCCCGACGCGCCCGCGGATCTGATAGAGCTGCGCCAGGCCCAGGCGGTCGGCGTCCTCCACGATCAGCGTGTTGGCGTTGGGGACGTCCAGCCCGGACTCCATGATGGTGGTGCAGAGCAGCACGTCGTACTCGCCGTGCCAGAACTCGACCATGACGCGCTCCAGCTCGTCCTCCGGCATCTGGCCGTGGGCGATGGCGATCCGGGCCCCCGGCGCCAGCCGCCGCAGCCGCTCCAGGGCGCGCGAGATGGACTGCACGCGGTTGTGGAGGTAGAAAACCTGCCCCTTCCGCCGCAACTCGCGCTGCAGGGCGTCGGCGCAGAGCGCCTCACTCCACTCCAGCACATAGGTCTCGACGGGGAAGCGATTCTCCGGCGGGGTCTCGATGACGCTCATGTCGCGGATGCCGGCCATGGCCATGTGGAGGGTGCGCGGGATGGGCGTCGCGGTCATCGAGAGGGAGTCGACGCCCTGACGCAGGCGCTTGATGCGCTCCTTGTCGGCCACGCCGAAGCGGTGCTCCTCGTCGACGATGAGCAGGCCGAGCTTGGCGAAGTCGACATCCGCCTGCAGCAGGCGGTGGGTGCCGATCACGACGTCGACCGTGCCGCGGCGCAGGCCGGTGACCGTGCCCTCCTGCTCCTTTCGGTCCCGGAACCGTGACAGCATCTGCACCGTGACCGGAAACCCCCGCATGCGCTCGCTGAAGGTCAGAAAGTGCTGCTCGGCCAGGATCGTGGTCGGCACGAGGACGGCGACCTGGCGCCCGTCCATCACGCACTTGAAGGCGGCCCGCATGGCCACCTCGGTCTTGCCGTAGCCGACATCGCCGCAGAGCAGCCGCTCCATGGGCTGGCTGCGCTCCATGTCCAACTTGATCTCGGCCGTCGCCTGCAGCTGGTCCGGCGTCTCCTCGAACGGGAAGGCGTCCTCGAAGTCCTGCTGCCAGGGCGTGTCGGCCGCGAAGGCGTTGCCGGGCGTCGACTGCCGGGCGGCGTACAGCCCGATCAGGTCCTCCGCCATGGCCCGCACGGACTCCTTGACGCGCTGCTTGGCCTTCAGCCAGGCATCGCCGCCGAGCCGGCCGACCCGGACCTCGCGCCCCTCGCCGCCGATGTACTTCTGGATGAGGTCGATCTGATCCGTGGGCACGTACAGGCGGTCCGCGCCCTCGTAGCGGATCATGAGGTAGTCGCGCTGCACACCCTGCACGGTCAGGGTCTTCGTGCCGAGGTACTGGCCGATGCCGTGCTGCACGTGGACCACGTAGTCGCCGACCTGCAGGTCCTCGTACGAGAGCAGGCGCGTGCCGGGAGCCTCGCCCGCCCCCCGCCGCCGCGGCTGCCGCGCCCGCCGCCCGAACAGGTCGGCCTCGGTCAGCACCACCAGGCGCAGCCCGGGGAACTCGAAGCCGCTCGCCAGCGACGCCGCGGCGACGGTGGCGCGGCCGGGCGCCGGATCCGCGTCGACGGCGGCGCTCACGCCGGCCGAGGCGACTTCCTCCGCCAGCCGGGCGGCGCGCGCCGCGTTCCCGGCCGTGCAGACGATGTGGTAGCGCTGGTCGCGCCAGCGGCGGAGCTCCTCGCTGGCCATCTCCCACTGCCCGCGGAAGCTGGGCACGCCGCGCGCCGAGACGGCCAGCACGTCCTGGGGATCGGCCCCGGCCACGCTCTGGCCCAGGCCGGACACATAGACGATCTGGCGGCCGCGCATGGGGGCGAGCCAGTCCGCCGGGTAGGCGAAGGCCTCGACCTGCTCCGGCAGCATGCGGCCATCCTGCAGGAAGCCGACCAGGCGGTCGGCCTCCTGACGCTCGTAGTCATGCGCCGCCTCCGCCGTGCGCGCCGGCTCCAGCACCGCCACCAGCGTCCGCTGCGGCATGTAGTCGAGCGGGGTGCTCGTCCGCCAGGCGTACGGTAGGTACGTCTCCCAGCGGCCGGCCGCCGTTCCGGCCCGCAGGCCCGTCAGGTCCTCGTCGACCATGTCCTCCAGCCGCTGGCGGGCCTCGGCCACCAGCCGTGCCGCCGCCTGCGCGGCGGCCGACGCGATCCGCCCGAGCGCGGGCTCGACCTCCGCCGCGGGCGGGGCCGGCACCTCCCGCGCCGGCAGGATCACGGCCGCGTCGCAGGCCTCGCGCCCGCGCTGGTTGCTCGGGTCGAACCGCCGCATCGACTCGATCTCGTCGTCAAAGAACTCCACACGCAGGGGCAGGTCGTCGCCGAGCGGGAAGACATCGACAATGCCGCCGCGCAGGGCGAAGGCGCCTGGCCCCTCGACCAGCGGCAGCGGCTCGTACCCCGCGCGCTGCAGCGCGGCCGTCAGGTCGCGCGGCGTCCACCGGTCGCCGGTCCGCAGGCGCACACAGGCCTCGGCGAACGCCTGCGCGGGCGCCAGGAGGCCCCGCAGCGCCGCCACCGGGAGCACCAGCACGGGTGCGGCGGCCGTGCCCGCGGCCACCGTGCCGCCAGGCCGCGCCGCAGCCGACATCGCCCGCGGGGCGGCGCCCGACGGAG
>DAHVAF010000238.1 GCA_027314765.1 Clostridia bacterium
GTCCCGTCGCCCCGCCGTCCCGCCGTCCCGCCGTCCCGCCGTCCCGCCGTCCCGCCGTCCCGCCGCACCGTCGCCCCGCCGTCCCGCCGTCCCGCCGCACCGTCGCCCCGCCGCACCGTCGTTGAGGAGAGAGGGCACAGCATGGCGCTCCCCCGCATCCGCCTGATCTGCGTCAGCAGCACCCTTGGCAGCCAGGGCAAGAGCTCCCTGGACAGCACCCATTACAGCCGCGCCCACAGCGGCAAGCCGGCCCTGACTCCGGCCGATCTGATCGAGCGCGTGCCTGAGCTGGGCCGCTTCGCCGAGGTGCGGCCCGATCTGGACCTGGCCAGCCGCGAGCACCCCATCGTGTTCCATCAGTGGCCCGAGCTGGTGGCGCGCGTGAACGCGCTGGGCGCCGACCCCGCGGTCGACGGGATCGTCATCACCCACGGCACCAACGTGCTCGAGGAGACGGCCTACCTGCTCCACCTCACGGTGAAGCACGGCAAGCCCGTGGTGCTCTGCGGCGCGCAGCGCCCGTTCACGCACCTGTCGGCGGACGGGCCGATGAACCTCCTCAGCGCCGTGCGCACGGCAGCGGCGCCCGAGGCCGCCGCCAAGGGCGTGCTCGTGGTGCTGAACGACGAGATCCAGTGCGCGCGCGAAGTGACCAAGACCAACACCTACCGGGTCGAGACCTTCCAGTCCAACGGCCTCGGCTTCCTTGGCTACGTCGACGCCGACCGGATCGTCTTCTACCGCGCCCCGGCCCGCCCCCACACGACTGCCACGCCGTTCGGGCTCGGCCCGACGGACGCCTTCCCGCGCGTGGACATCCTCTACGGCTACGCGGGCGAGGACGGTGGGCTCGTCGAGGCCGCCGTGCAGCTCGGCGCCTCGGGGATTGTGATCGCGGGCTCTGGCGCTGGCGCCGTCGGCGGCATGCGCGATGCGCTGAAGGCCGCGCGGGACAAGGGCGTGGTGGTCGTGCGCAGCAGCCGGCTCGGCTCGGGCCGCGTGCTCGCCGACGACCACTACACGGAGCCCGGCTTCGTGGCGGCCGACAACCTCAACCCGCAGAAGGCCCGCATCCTGCTTGCCCTGGCCCTGCCCCTGACGCGCGACCCCGCCGAGGTGCAGCGCCACTTCGACACGTACTAGCGACGAGGCGGCCCGTACGGGCCGCCTCGACCAACACTGCTTCGCAGCGGCCCGCACGCGTTGGATCAACTCGGGGAGTGCCTCGAGCAGGTGCTCCGGTGCCAGGCCGCGCCCCAGCGGCAGTAGGCTGACCGTGCCGTCCTTGATGGTGATCACGGCCCGGGCGCTGACGCGGGCGCCGCCGCCGCCACCACCAGCACCGCGCCACCCCGATCTCACGCTCGCGGGGCCGCGGGGGACGGACATCGGACCTGTGAGCCGACCGCGGCCGCCATGCAGACGCGGCGGGCGAGGCCGGCCGGGACCGAGGGCGAGCCTCAGTGCCGGCGCGCCTGCGCGCGCCGGATCAGCCCGTCGACGGTGAGCGCCACGGTGGTGCTGGCCAAGGTCGCGCAGAGCGTCGTGCCCACGATCGCAGCGGGGTCCGCCGACCCAGCGGTGGCGCGGAGGGCGATCACCGCGGCCGGGATGAGGGTCACGCCCGCCGTGTTGAGGACGAGGAAGGTGACCATGGCGGCTGAGGCCGTCGTGCTGCCGCCGTTCAGCTCCTGCAGGGCCGCCATGGCCTTCAGGCCGAAGGGGGTCGCCGCCTGGCCGAGGCCGAGCATGTTGGCGGCCACGTTGGCCGTGATGGCGCCCATCGCCGCGTGCTCGCGAGGAACCGAGGGGAACAGGCGGCGCAGCACCGGCTGGACGGCGCGGCCCAGGGCCTGGATGAGGCCGGCCCTCTCGGCGACGCGGGCCAGGCCGAGCCAGAAGATCATGATGGCCGTGAGCGTGATGATGGTCTCCACGCCGAGCTTGGCGCCCGTCATGGCCGCCTCGGTCACGGTGTCGATGCGGCCGCCCAGCGCCGCCACCAGCACCCCGGCGACGATGAGGCCGACCCAGATGACGTTCAGCACGATCGATGCCTATGCCCCGCCCCTGGGCGGCAGGCATGGCCACGCGCAGATCCGAAAGTGGTCCGGCGGGAGGGATGCGGCGCATGCCCTCGGCGCGGGACGTCCTCGGCATCGGCGAGCGGGCGCACGTGATGCTCGTGGGCACCTTCCACTTCGCCAACCCGGGCCGCGACGTGCATCAGCCGGCCCCTGTGCCCGACATGATGGCGCCGCACCGCCAGGCAGGGATCGCGGACGTGGTGCAGGCCCTGGCGGTGTTCGCGCCGACCAAGGTGGCGGTCGAGCGCCGCCCCGAGCGGGCCGCCGAGCTGGCGGACCAGTATCAGGCCTACCGCACCGGCCGCTTCACGCTCCCGGACAACGAGATCCACCAGCTGGGCTTTCGCCTGGCCGCGCGCATGGGCCACGCCCAGGTCCACCCGATCGATGCGGTGGGAATGGTCGAAGGGGGGCCTGAGGACTACGGCCCGTGGCAGGAGCGGTTCTTCGCCTGGGCCCGGCACCTGGACGAGCATGCCGCCTCGCACACCCTGCGCGAGTGGCTGCGGCTGGCGAACGCGGAGGAGGCGATCCTCGCCGGGCACGGCATCTACCTGGTGGGCGCGGGCCCGGACATCATCGGCCCCTGGTGGTACAGCCGCAACCTCCGCATCTTCCACAACATCCGGCACATCAACATCCGGCACATCACGGAGGGCGCGGGCGACCGGATCGTGGTGATCATCGGCATGGGGCACCTGCCGATCCTGCGCCACTGCGTGCAGTGCTCGCCGGAGCACCAGCTGGCCGAGGTGGGCGACTGGCTCTGATCCGACGGGAGGGGGGCGCCGGCACGGCGACATACTGCATCGAGCCCGAGCGGCACACGCTGCACGGCACGTACTCGCGGGAGCGCGCGCCGGTCCTGGAGGTCGACCCTGGCGACACGGTCCGGTTCCGCACGCTCATCGCCGGATGGCGGCTCGACCGCGCCGGAACGTGGTTTACGCCGCGCGACCCAAAGGCGGATTGGGGTCATGCCCTCTGCGGCCCCGTGGCCATCCGCGGCGCGCGGCCGGGATTGATGCTCGGGGTGCGCATCGGCGCCATCCGCACCGGCACCTGGGGACGCTCGTCCGGGGGCGGCGGCGCGTGGGGCGTCAACACGCGCCTCGGCCTGGACGGGCCGCCAGAGGCCGTCTTGGAGTGGACGCTCGACCCGGATGCCCTGCTCGGCTGCGAGCAGCTCGGCCACCGCATCCCCCTGCGCCCCTTCATGGGCAACCTCGGCATGCCGCCCGACGAGCCGGGCCTTCATTCCACGTACCCGCCGCGCCGAACCGGCGGCAACATCGACTGCCGGGAGCTGGTCGCCGGCAGCACCCTGTTCCTGCCGGTGGCGGTGGCGGGCGGCCTCTTCTCGATCGGCGACGGGCACGCGGCCCAGGGTGACGGCGAGGTGGCCGGGCCCGCCGTGGAATGCCCGATGGACGCCGTCGACATCACCTTCGACCTTCACGGCGACCGGCCGCTCGCGACGCCCCACGCGATGACACCGGCCGGCTGGGTCACGTTCGGCTTCCACGAAGATCTGGACGAAGCTGCCATGGGGGCGCTGGACGCCATGCTCGACCTGATGGTCGCCCTGCTCCGCCTGCCCGACCGCAGCCATGCCCTGGCGCTCGCCACGGCCATCGTTCATCTCCGGGTGACGCAGATCGTCAACGGGGTGCGCGGCGTGCACGCCCTGCTGCCCCACGGGGCCCTGCGCTGATGGACGCGATCAGCACCTCGCTCGACGTCCCGTTCGGAGCCGCCGGAGACCGCCCGCTCCTGCTCGACTCGTCATGGCCACCGCCAGCGGCGAGGTCAAGGCCGCCGGCCTGGCGGAGGTGGGCGGCGGGCGCTTCATCGCCTGCTTCCCACCCGTCCCCGCCGCACAAGCGGTCGACTTCCTGCGCGAAAGCCGGAAGGCCTACTCCTGGCCGATGACGCCCTGAATGGGCCGATCTTCCAACAGGGGCCCGTCCCGTCCCTGTGGAACCTTCGCCCAGTCTGCCACACGCCCCGCGGGGAGGCTGGTCCGTTGACGAAGGTGCGTAAGGTCATGCTCGCTGCCGCTGCCGCGGCCGCGGCGACGCTGGTTCTGGCTGGGGCCATCGCTCGCGTCGATGCCCAGCCGGCGCCCAGCTCGGGAGCCCCGGCCGATCTTTACCTGTATCTGAACACGCCGGCTCCCGCCCTGGGCACCTCGTTCTCAGGGTCCACCGCCCCGGGCAAGGTCGTCCGGATCGACGGCTTTGAGGTGGGCGCCACGAACCAGGCGGCAATCGCCAACGGATCGAGCACGCGCGAAGGCGGCAAGCCGCAGCTGAGCAATCTCACGGTCACCCGGCGCATGGACGCCACCAGCACCGCCCTGTTCGGCGACGTCGTGCGGGGGACGCGACTGTCCACCGTCACCATTGCGATGGCCCACCCGGGCAGGGTCGCCGGGAGCCAGATCTTCGCAGAGCTGCGCTTCAGCGACGTCTACGTGACCGCCATCCAGTGGGCGAGCAATGCGGACGTCCCCTCCGAGTCGCTCACCCTCACCTACGGAGCGGTGACGCTCGACCAGCAGCCGCTCGCGAACGCCAAGGCCGGGACGGAGCCCCCGAGCGTGACGTACAACCTCCAGACGGACAAGACGTCGTAGCGCATCCGCCCGCCACGGAGGGGGAAGGGCCATGAGGTTCCGACCGGCGCGGCTGGCGCGGGCATCGCTCGCCACGCTGGGCGCCGCCGCCATGCTGGCCGCGACGCTGCCGCTCCCAGCCGCCGCGGCGGCCCTGCCACCCGGCGCGTGGGTGGCGCAGGCCGTCCCGGCCGCGGACCAGGGCTACGACCTGCGGGGCGTGTTCTTCGCCAGCCCAACCGAGGGCTGGGCCGTCGGCGGCACCACGCAGGCGACGGGCACGCCATCCGCCAACGGCGTTCCGGCCTCAGGTGCCTCGGTGACCTATTCCGCCGGAGTCGTCCTGCAGACGACCGACGGTGGCCAGACTTGGTCCCCCGCCACCGGCGGCGGCGGTCTGCTCTGGGAGCTCTATGGCATCAGCGGAAGCGTGGTCGACGGCCAGCCCCAGCTGATGGCCGTCGGCGACGGCGGTGAGCGCGGCACCTCGGCCGGCGGCGGCAGCTGGACCTTCTCCTCGACCTGCGGCATCGAGTGCGCGAGCGATGCCACCACCGCCGTGGCCTCCGCCACAGTGGGCAGTGCGGTCTACGGCATGGCCGTACTCGCCGACGGCAGCGGCCAGTTCAGCACCGACGGCGGCGCCACCTGGGCTGCGGGCGACCTTGGCGCCAGCGGCCCGCTCTTCGGCGTCACGGCCCAGCAGGTGAGCGGCGCCGTGTATGGCTGGGCGGTGGGCGGCAATGCCGCCTTCTTCACAAGCTCGGACGGCGGCAGCTCCTGGCTGTCGGGCTCCGTCGCCGGCGGCGCCGACCTCTACGGCGTGGCGTCCGTGCAGGGCACGGGCGGCCAGGTCAACACCTACGCTGTGGGCGGCGGCGCCTCGACCCCAGGCACCTCCGGCTGGATCGTCCTCGCGAGCGGCGGCGGCGTCCAGGCGCAGACGGTTCCCGCCGGCACGCCGGACCTGTTCGCCGTCTCGTTCGAGGCCACCAACCCCCAGGTCGGGTGGGCCGTCGGCGCCCAGGGCACCATCCTTTACACGTCCGACGGCGGCACCACCTGGACGGCCATGGCCTCCGGCACGACGGCGAGCCTCCACGGCGTCTTCGCCACCACCGACGGCACTCACGACCACGCCTGGGCCGTCGGCGCCCAGGGCACCGTGCTGGCCCTGAGCGAGCCGGCCAGCATCACCATCAACCCCGCTGCAGCCCAGGTGCAGGCATCCGGGACCACGTCCGTCACCGGCGCCGTGTACGGCACGGTGTACGGGACCGCGGCCGGCTTCCTGCTGCCCGGCAGCCCCGTCACCCTCAGCACCGGCGGCCCCGGGCAGGGAGGCCTGGCGCCCGGCTCGACCACGACGGCCGGCGACGGCACATACAGCGGCGTCACCTACACGGCCCCCGCCACCGCGGCGACCGCGACCCTCACCGCCTCCACCCCAGGCGTATCGGGCTCCGTAACCGCCAGTGCCACGGTGGTGGTCACCGCGCCGGCTCCCCCACCTCCCACCGCCAGCGCCACCGCCCCACCGCCGCCCCCTCCCGGCGGCGTGCAGCAGGTGCAGCCGAGCTGCGCGAACCCCGTCGTGCCGTTGCGCGACCCCGCCCTGGCGGCCGACCAAGCCGTGATCCTCGCGGGTCCCGTGCAGGCGCCAGCCGGCGCCGGTGACGTCTCCGTGACCCTGACCGCGACTCGCCAACCCCCGGCCGCCGGCCCGGGTGGCAACGTGCTCGTCTATGACTGGAACGCGGGACTCGGCGCCTGGATTGCCGTACCCACGGCATTCGACAGCCAGACAGCCACCGCCGCCGTGCCCGCCGCCAGCCAGGCCGCCCTGCTCGCATACACGCTGGTCAATCCGCCCGACACGGTCGGCACGTGGTCGGACCCGTACGTCCTCCTCCTGCAGAGTCTCGGCGTCGTCCAGGGGTACGGAAACTGCACCTTCGGGCCGGACGCGGCGCTCACCCGCAACCAGCTGGCCAAGATGCTGACGCTCGCCCTGCACCTCCCCGTGCCCTCGGCGCAGCCCGCGGCCCGGCTCCTGGCCCGCTACGCCGACGCCGCCGCCATCCCGAGCTGGGCCGCGCCCTACGTCGCCGCCGTGACCCAGGCCGGCACCATGAGCGCCATCTCGGGCGCCACCTTCGACGGCAGCGGGGACGTCACGCGCGACCAGATGGCCGCCGTGCTGGGCAAGGTCCTGGGTCCGGAGGCACCGCAGGCGGCCCTGAGCTTTGTGGACGACGCGGCGATCGAGCCGTGGGCCTTACCCGGCATGCGCGCCGCGATCGCCGCGGGCCTGATCGACGGCTACCCCGGCCTGCTCCTGAAACCCCTGCAGACGACCACCCGGGGCGAGGTCGCCAAGATGCTGGCGATGTACCTCCTGCTTCATTCGTGACGGGTCGGGCCTTCGCCCGACCCGTTCGCCCGGCCCTTGGGCAGCCGCCCTTGTTTGAAGCCTGGCGTCATGCCACCATGGGGCCAATGGCACAGTCCAATCGCCGGTCCAATGGCGTGCCCCTGCCCCTCGGCCTCGCCGCCGCCCTCGACGGCTGGCGGCACCTGTCCGGGCCCCTGTACCTGCGCCTATCCGCGGCCCTGGCGGCCGCGATCGAGGCCGAGGAGATCCTGCCGGGCACCAAGCTCCCGCCGGAGCGCCTGCTGGCGGAGCAGCTCGGCGTCGCCCGCACCACCGTCGCCGCTGCCCTGGAGGCGCTGGAGGGCAGGGGCCTGCTCGAGCGCCGCCAGGGGCGCGGCACCCATGTCGCCGGCGTCCACGGCGGCCAGGTGGAGCCGCGGGCAGCCGACCTGACCACGACGCTGCAGCGCAACATCATCTTCCGGCGCCTCGGCGACCGGTCGGCCGACTCCGTGGACCTGCTGGGCAACCCGGCGCCGGGACCCGCCGCCCGCGCGGCTGTGGTCGCCGCGGCCCAGGCCGTCGACTTCGACGGGCTGATGACCGACAACGGCTACTTCCCGCTCGGCTATCCGCCCCTGCGCCGTGCCCTGGCCGGGCACCTCACGGGCGCCGGCCTGCCCACGACCGAGGAGGAGATCCTGGTCACGGCGGGCGCGCAGCAGGCGATCAGCCTCCTCGCCGCCTACTACGCCAGGCCCGGCGCCTCGGTCATGCTGGAGGACCCGACGTTCCCAGGGGCCATCGACGCCTTCCGCGCCGCCGGCGCCCACATTCTCAGCGTGGCGATCCAGGAGACCGGCGGCGCCCCCGGCCCGATCGCCGCCGCGATGACGGATGGGTCGGTGCGCGCCGTCTACCTGATGCCCACCTACCACAACCCCACGGGCACGGTCATGCCGGACGCGGTGCGGCGCGAGCTGGTGCGGCTGAGCGCCAGGACGGCCGTCCCCATCATCGAGGACGCCTCGCTGGCGGACCTGACCATGGCCGGCCAGCCGCCGCCACCGCTGGCCGCCTACGGCCGCGACGCCCCCATCGTAACCGTCGGCTCACTGAGCAAGCTGGTTTGGCCCGGCCTGCGGGTTGGCTGGATCCGCGCCGGCCGCAGCATGATCGCCCAGCTGGGCCAGGTGAAGGCGGTGGCCGACCTCGGCACGTCCGTGGTCAGCCAGGCCATCGCCGAGAACGTGCTCGCCGAGGCGCGGCGCCTTCAGGACCTGCGGCGCCAGGAGCTCGGCGAGCGCCTGGCCGTCGTGCAGGACCTCCTCGGGCGCCTGCTCCCCGACTGGACGTGGCGCCGTCCCCGCGGCGGCCTGTATGTGTGGGCGAAGCTCCCCGACGGCAGCGCCACCGAGTTGGCCCAGGTGGCCAGCCGCCACGGCGTCCTGATCGCGCCGGGCGCCATCATGTCCCCCACCGGCCGCTTCGACGACTTTGTGCGGCTCTCGTTCGACGCCCAGCCCGATTCCCTGCGCGAGGGCCTCCGCCGGCTGGCCGAGGCGTGGGACGACTACGCGACGGCCGTGCGCGACCGCGGCGCCCGCCGCATCGATGTGATCGTCTGAGCGGAGCGCGCCCCGGGGGCGCCGCCCTCCGTGGAACCCTGCCGGCCCACCGGTGCGCCTTGTGACCCCGCCCCGACGGGCGCGGCTCCCGCCCACGCGCACCCAAGTGGCCCCGGCCGGCTGAACGGTGCGCGGCCCTGGCACCAGGGCGGCCGCCGACCCGGCCCCCACGGATCCATACCACCGCCTCAGCCCCGTTCCCCTTGGGTTGATGCCCGCTGGCCCACTTCGCCTTGGCGGATACGCAGCCGCCATGCACCGGAGCCGCCGCCTCGGCCCCCGTTCCCCTTGGGTTGATGCCCGCTGGCCCACTTCGCCTTGGCGGTTGCGCAGCCGCCATGCACGGGAGCCGCCGCCTCGGCCCCCGTTCCCCTTGGGTTGATGCCCGCTGGCCCGTTCCGCCTTGGCGGATGCGCAGCCGCCATGCACGGGAGCCGCCGCCTCGGCCGCCGTTCCCCACGGCTGGCCGTCGACCACTGACGCGGTGGTGGCGCGGGTGCGCCCTCGCCACCGCGTCCTCCCCCCGGGGCTACCCGGACTGGCGCGCCTGCGGCGCACCGAAAGGCCCAGGCCAACTTCCCGTCGATTGGCCTGCCCCTGCCGGACTACGTTGCCGGTAGAAGGGGGCCACCACCACCGATGGCAGGAGAGAACGGAGCGACCCAGGGCACGTGGCGGGTGAAGAAGGGCCTGGCGGAGATGCTCAAGGGCGGCGTGATCATGGACGTGACGACGCCTGAGCAGGCCAAGATCGCCGAGGAGGCGGGGGCCTGCGCCGTGATGGCGCTG
>DAHVAF010000244.1 GCA_027314765.1 Clostridia bacterium
GGCGGCCTCGGTGTCGGCGGGCCAGCGGCCGCGGCCCATCGCGCGGCGGATGCGCCGCCCGGCCTCGTCCAGGGCCAGCCGCCCGGCGGCAAGCTCGGCCAGGGCGGCCGCGATGAGCTGGTCCAGCCCGTTCTCCCTGCCAAAGCCGCGAAAGGCGTCGGCCGTCGTGGCGAACCCTGGCGGCACCCTCACGCCCGCCGCCGCCAGGCCCCGCGTGAGCTCGCCCAGCGAGGCGTTCTTACGGCCGACGCGGGCCACATCGTCGCGCCGGACGTCCTCCAGCCAGACCACCATCGCCCATCCCGCCCCTGGCCGGTGAGGGCCGCAGCCGCGACCCCCTGACGACGTCCGTTCGCGGCAGTCCGCGTGCCCCGATCGGGCCCCACGTCATGCGGCGCTCGCGCCGGCGAACGGTGCCGTGGCGGCCGGACGTGGCGGGCCTCCCGCCAAGGCCTGAGGCGGGCCAGGTGGCACAGCCCGCCGGTGGCGGTCCGCCGCGACGGCGACCCACGGCTTCCGCCGCTGCCGCGCGTGGGCACCCGCGCGACGGAGTGCGTCACGCAGAGCTGCGGCCCTCGGTCGTTGGGCAGGTGGAATGCCTCATCGGCACGGTCTGTCGGCGCCAGGGCGCTGGTCCTGCGGCAGAGTGCCTGCAGCCAATCTGCCGCACGACGGCACAACTGGAAGCCGCCTGCTGGACGCCAGCCCAGCTCGCTCGTGGGGTCCGCAGCACCGCTCAACCCGTGCAGCCGCGTCGTCGTCCAAGCCGGGCAAGGGGTGCGTGTACGTCCAGCGTGGCGCGTATGGACGGTCGACGGGTGCCCGAAGGGCCCGGTGACGGCCTGCGCCGGCATGCCAGCACGGCGCGGGTGCGTCACGCACCCGTGCCGCACCGAGTCAGCTGCGCGCCTTCCATCCCGAGGCGTCAGTTCTCCGAGCGATCACGACCGGGGCGGCGGGTCTGCCGCCATAGGTGGCTCCGCTCGTGGCGCTGCCGCTCAGCCGATCGCGACCATCCGCTCGATCGCCAGGCGCGCGGCTTGGGCGACGTCGTCCGGCACGGTGATGACGTGCTTCATATCGCGCAGCGCGTCCCGCACCTTGGCCAGCGTGATCTTCTTCATGTACTGGCAGACCGCCGCCTCGCTCAGCGGGAAGAACTCCTTCTCCGGCGCCTCTTTGCGCATGCGCGGCAGGATGCCGATCTCCGTCGCCACCACGAAGGCCGGCGACGGCGAGGACTGCGCGTGGCGGACCATGCCCTCGGTCGAGAGGATCTCAGTGCGCACCGGCACATCGCCCACGGCCGACAGGTACATGCACGAGGTCACGCAGCCGCACTCCGGGTGGATCAGCAGCTCGGCGCCGGGGTGGGCGCCGACCGCGGCCGCCACCTCCGCCGGGCCGATGCCGGCGTGCACGTGGCACTCGCCGGGCCAGACGTGCATGCGCCGGCCCGTGACGCGCTCCAGGTAGCTGCCGAGGAACATATCGGGGAGGAAGAGGATCTCGCGGTCGGCCGGGATGGCCTCGATCACCTGGCGCGCGTTGCCGGAGGTGCAGCAGTAGTCGCTCTCCGCCTTCACGGCCGCCGTCGTGTTCACGTAGGAGACGACGACCGCGCCGGGATGCTCGGCCTTCCAGGCGCGGAGCTGGTCGGCGTCGATCGACGCGGCGAGGGAGCAGCCGGCCTCGAGGTCCGGCAGCAGGACCGTGCGGCCGGGGCTGAGCATGGCGGCCGTCTCGGCCATGAAGTGCACGCCGCAGAACACGATCACGTCGGCGTCCGTGGCCGCGGCGCGCCGCGAGAGGGCGAGGGAGTCGCCCACGAAGTCGGCGACATCCTGGACGGGCTCGACCTGGTAGTTGTGGGCCAGGATCACGGCGTTGCGGGTAGCCTTCAGCCTACCGATCTCGGCGGCGAGGGCCGCGTCGCTCTCGACGCCGGCGGGTGCTGCCGCGATGGGGGCGGTCGCATCGGCCGCGTTGGCCGTATGAGTGCTCAGGGTCGCGGTGCGGGTCATGCGCACTGGAGGCGCACCTCCCTGTTCGTGGGCGATGAAAATCGTGGGCGGTCACTGTGGGCCATCCCCATGGGATGCAACCGCGCATGCGGCGATCGTGGGCTGCTGCCGCCGGCCTTGCGGTCGCAGGGTCGGCGATCGTGGGTGTGGGGGTGACGGTCGTCGGTTGCGATCGCGGAACCTGCGATCGCGGAACTTGCGGTCGTGGGCCTGGCGGTCCTGAGCCTGGCGGTCGTCAGCCTGGCGGTCGTCAGTCTGGGCCTCGTGAGGCCCGCTATCGTGGGCCGGGCGGTCGAGGGCATCGCGGTCAATGGCATGGTGGTCGATGACACCGTGGTCGACCGCATCGTGGCCATTGGCACCGTGGCCAACCGCTTCGTGACCAACGGCATCATGGTCGACGCCTTCGTGGCGGACGGGCCCGTGGGCGGCCGCTTCGTGACCGACGGCATCGTGGTCGACGACTTTGTGGCTGACGGTCCCGTGGGCGGCCGCTTCGTGGCCAACCGCTTCGTGGCCAACCGCTTCGTGGCCAACCGCATCATGGCCGACGGCATCGTGGCCGCAGGCATCGTGGCCAACCGCTTCGTGACCGACGGCTTCGTGGCCATCGGCACCGTGGCCAACCGCTTCGTAACCAACGGCATCATGGTCGACGGCATCGTGGCCGCAGGTACCGTGGCCAACCGCTCCGTGGCCGACCGGGCCGTGGCCGACCGCATAATGGCCGATGGCACCACGGCCGATGGCAGCGTGTTCGTGGCCAGCGTGTTCGTGGCCGTCGTATCCGATGGCATCGTGGCCGGTGGCATCACGCGGGGTCCTCGACGAGCACGTGGAGGGCGCGCAGGCTCTCCCGCGCCCGCTCGATACACCCCGGCCGGTCGGACTCCAGGGTGTGAAAGTGCTGGCCGTCCGTCAGCTCGGAGAGCAGGTGGGCGCGGCAGCCGCTGGCCCTGCTCAGCCACTCGGCGACGTCGGCCCGCGCCGCCAGGAAGAGGGTCCCGCGCAGCTCCCCGTAGAGCGGGTGCTCCACGACCACGTCCACGACGCGCACGCCCGCATCGACGAGGGCATAGAGCTCGGCCGCCGTCTGGTCCGGCCCGTGGCGGACGGCAACGACGGCCTGGTGGCGCGCCCTGGCGGCCGTGACATAGCCCCGCGCCGTGGCCAGCACAGGCAGGCCCGCCGCGCGCAGTACGGCCACGTCCTGCACGATCACCTGGCGGCTGACGCCGAATTGGGCCGCCAGCTCGCCGGCCGGCAGCGGGGCGTCGGCCGCCTGCAGCAGCGCCCGCAGCCGCGCGTGGCGCTCGCCGCGGTCCATGGGTGTCTTCACAGGTGACATGATACCCTGGTCACGGGGACGCGTCCACATGCGGGGGGTGCGGCGCGGCCCCGATCGGACGGAAGGATCCGCAATGCCACGAACCCAATGCCACGGACCAAGGGACTCGCCGATCTCCGCCGCGCGGGCACGGCCCTGGTGGGCAGGGGGCGAACGCCGCACGGCGTCGCGCGGCGCGGGTGGCGCGGCTGGAGCTGTCGCTTCGGGCCCAGGAGGACTTCATCTCCGTGGCCGTCCACGACCTGACGACGCGCGTCACGGGACTGCTCCTGCAGGTCGAGCTGATGGAGCAGGACGCGCCGGGCGCCCCCAGCGCGCCGGCCGACCACGAGCGGCTGGGCACGGTGGTCCGCCAGACCCAGGAGCTCGCCCGGCTGGTGGAGCGCGTCCTCGCCGCCGCGCGGCTGACCCAGGAGGAGGCGGGCGCTGGGCCGGCCGCGAGCGACATCGGCGCCGTGGCCAGGCGGGTCCGGGGCAAGCTCGGCGCGGTGGACAAGACCCTGGTGGTCGACGTCGATCCGGCCGTGGCGGGCACCGTCCCTGAGGCACACATCGAGCAGCTGCTGGAGAATCTCCTCGCCAACGCCGTCCAATACAGCCCGGCCCAGCGGGCGCGCCGTGCCCGGGGCGAGGTGCGCATCGACGTGTCGGACCAGGGGATGGGCATCTTCCCGGATGACCTCGACCGCATTTTCGGCCGGTATGAGCGCGGGCGCCACGTGGACCCGCGCCGCTTTCTTGGCACCGGGCTGGGACTTTTCATCTGCCGCAAGACCGTGGAGGGGCTGGGCGGGCGCATCTGGGCCGAGTCGGAGGGCGTGGGGGCGGGCGCCGTCTTTCACCTTGTGCTCCCCACGCGGGCGTCCGGGTGCCCGCCACCTGAAGGGGGAACGCGACGACGTGTGAGCCGCAAGGCGCCGAAGACCGCCGGTCGCACGGAGGGCCAGGCCGGCGGCCGCGCGTGGGTGGAATCCTGGTTGTGGAGGATGACGCCGTCGTCCCGGACGGCGTCCGGGGCGTGTTCGAGCGGGAGGGCTACGGCGTCCTGAGCGCCGCGGACGGCAGGGCCGGCCCCCTGCAGGGCGACCCGAACCTTGTCCTTCTGGACATTCGGCTGCCATATCTCAGCGGGTGGGAGGTGGCCGAGGCCATGGCGGAGCGCGGGTGCGCCGCGGCTGTGGTGGTCATGGCCGCCGCGCGCGAGGCTCCGGAGTGGGCCACGGCCATCGCGGCCGACGCCTGCCTCGCCAAGCCCTTCGCCCGGGTGCAGTTGCTCGACCTGGTGCGCCGGATCGTTCCCCGGCCCTGACCTTCAGGCGCGGCAGGCCGCCCGGCAGACGGCCGCCGTGGCGCCGAGGATCGCAAGCGAGCGGTCCATGTCGCCAGCCACCTCCAGCACGTGGTCCGCGCCGTACATGATATGCAGGTCCACGTTGGGTAGGCCCGAGACCTGCGCGATATCGTCCGGTCCGAACGCCTCGTCCCGGTCGCCCACCACGACGCTCATTCGCCGCGCCTGGCGGATGTACGGGATCGTCGGGCGGAGCGGGGTGAGGAAAATGGCGGACGACGGCGGGGGTATCCGCGCGGACAGCTGGGTCGCCACGAGGGTGCCGATGCTCTTGGCGATCAGGACAAGCTCGGCATGCGGATGCTCGGCGGAAAACCCGTCGAGCGCGCCGGCGATCTCGGCCACCGCTTGGGGGACCTGATCCCGCGGCATGCTGCCCCGGTTGGCCTGAAATCCATACTCCACGCCCAGCACGTCGCATCCCGCCTCCGCGGCCGCCCGGCTGGCGTACCAGAGGGCGGGTGCCTCCAGCGGGTAGGCGTATCCCGGCAGGATCACGGCGAGGCGGCCGCTCCCGCCGGTCAGGCGGCGGTAGATGTACGTCGCGGGCCTGCCCCAGGTGGATGGGACCTCAAAGCGGGTCTCCTCAACTGCCACGGGCCGCACCTCCACGCTACGGCAGCGGCTTCGTCACCGCGGCCTGCCGCGCCTGCCGGCCCGGCCCCAACGCCACCGCGGGCGGCGGAGGTCGAAGCGGTGCCTCCTCAACCGCCTCCGGCCGCAACCCACGTCGCGGCTGGCCCTCGCGGGATGGCCCGCCCGAACGGTCGCGCCACGGGAAGTCGCAGCAGGCTTCTCCGACGGCCGCCGGTCGTACCCCGACACCGCGGCGCCCGATTCCCCAGTGCAGGACGCCGCGCCTGAGGGCCCGCGCCGCGGAGACCGGACCGAGGCCTCCTCACCCGTCTCCGGCCGGGTTCCATGTCGCGGCGCGGGGCTCGTCGGCCCGCTCTTCCGCGCCCGCCGCCTCCGCACATGGCTTCGGAGGGTATCGGCGTGCCGCCGACGTACTTCGCCATCGAGTCCCGGGCCTGCACCACCCACGGGAGGTGATCCCCGTCGACCTGCCATTGGACGTCCTCGCCCACGCGCCGATGGGGGTGATGGTGGGCGATCCGGCGCGGCCAGAGTCGGTCTATGCCAACGAGGCTATGCTGCGGATCCTGCGCGTCTGCGGTCCGCCGGAGGCGTGGCGGCGCCAGGCCCGCGCCTATCATGCGGACGGCTGTCCCTACGGGCGCGGCGACTGGCCACTCGAGCGCCTGTGCGCGGGCGGGGCGCCCGTCGATGGCGAGGAGCTCGAGGTGTTGCGCATGGATGGGTCGTGGGCCACCGTCGCGGTCACCACCTTCCGGGTCGGCGGGCTCGCGGCCGCCGTGACCGAGCCGCGCGACAGCCGCCGAGGGCGTGAATACCTGGACGCCGAGCGCGAGGTCGACCGGATCCTGGCGTCGTCGGCCACCATCGAGGAGGCGGCGCCGCGCGTACTGTCCGCGCTCGGCGGGCGTCTGGGCTGGGCGCTGGCAATCCTGTACGCGTGGGACGGGGGCCGCCTGCTTCCACGCCACGTGTGGGGCGATGATGCTGCCCTGCCCGAGGACTTCGTCCGCATGGTGCGGACGCAGGCAGTCGGTCCGGGCGAGGGCTTCTCAGGGCAGGTCTGGGCGGACGGGTCCCCCCGCTGGCTGCGCATGGCCGACGTGGACTCCGCCCGGCTGCACCAGCGGATCGGCTCGGCGGAGCTGCGCCAGGCCGTGGGCATACCCGTGCGCGCCAGGCATGAGCCCGCCGGCGTCCTGACGCTCGCCGCGCTCCACGACCGGCCGCCGGATCCGGAGCTGATGCGGCTGGCCGAGAACGCCGCCACCGGGCTCTCGCACCTGCTTTTGCGCCAGCGCGCCGAGGAGGCCCTGCACCTCAGCAACAAGCGGCTCCGGGCCGTCGTGGACAGTGTGCCTGCGGCAATCTTTATGGTCGACGCCGAAAGCCCGCCGGCACGGCGGCCGGCTCTGGGTCGAGGACACCCCAGGTGGCGGCGCGACGTTCCGATTCGCGATGTCCCTCGCCGGTGCGGAGTGAAGCGGTGCGTGGCGGGCCTGCCCCGCGAGGGGTGGCCCCGGCGACCATCGCCCCGGTAGTCCGTCGGCCGAGCCACGGTATGCCGTCCGCGCGGCTGCAGGCGGGCGGTGAGCCAGGTCGGCGCGGCGGTGAGTTCAGCGGGCATCTCGGCCGCGGGGACCGACCGCAGGGCCGCGACGTGTTGAAGGAACTCCACTGTGGCTGCGCGCAGCGAACCCGCCACGCGACGGATTTCCTCGCGGTCGGCGACCGCGACCTGGTGCCGCCAGCGGAGGATCGTGGTCAGCGCCGCACCGAGCTCGCCTGCCCCGTGGCGGGTCAGCTACCTTCGGGCGGCCGCCTCCTTGGAGGCCACGGCGCCGCCGTGGCACAGGGAGTACAGGTGTCGCGCGAACCAGAGCGGGTGGGCCATGGCCGCGGCGGGATCCGGCGCGCTGGCGTCGGCAAAGGGCCCGGATTCCGCTGTGAGAAGACGTTCAATCTCGGTGAGCTGAATCGGCAGGTAGCGGTCGGCCCGGTCGGAGCCGGCCGCCGGCAGGCGGTTGCGGATGTCCCGCCCGGCAAGCAGGTGCCCGCTCCTCTGCAGGCAGGCCGTGACAGGCAGGGAGAGCGGGTACCCCGGGATCGCGCGACATCGCCCGTGAGAGAGCCGCTCGCCGCGCGGCCGGCCATCGGTGCCGCCACCGCTGGGGTTTCATGGTGCTGCCGGCGACGCGGGTGGGTGCAGGGTCCACATGGAGCTGCCCGCCCAGCGGTAGGCCGGCCATCGACCGCCACAGCCCGAACGCCCGGTCGGCAAGCGCGTCGTCGATCTCCGGGCAGTCGGCCCAGACGACGATGTCGATGTCGCTCCAGATCGGGGAGAAGTCCCCGAGCGTGATGCCGCCGGAGAGGTGGACGGCCGTGCATGCCTGCACGGCGTCCTCGAGCGCGCGCGTCAGGCTGTGCATCAGCGCAGGC
>DAHVAF010000248.1 GCA_027314765.1 Clostridia bacterium
AGGCGGCGGCGCTGCAGCGGGCCTGCGGCGGCGGGCTGCCGGCGGGAGCGGCCGAGCTGGGCGCCGAGGGGACGGCGGCGGCCATCGCCCAAGAGCCCCGGCGCTGGGCGGTGCAGCTCGGTCTCGCCGACCTGCCGCGGCTGATCGACCTGGCGCCCCCGCCGGACTCCGTCTGGCTGCAGGCCGGCGGCGAGCCCTTCGGCCCGCGCCATCCGGCCTGGGCGCTGCTGCTGCGCTGGCTGCGGCGGTTCAACCTGCGGCTGGTGCCGGTCGGCTGCAGCGGCCACGCGCGGCCGGCGGAGCTCCTGCGCATGGCGGCGGCCATCGCGCCAGGGGTGCTCCTGCCGGTCCACAGCCTGCACCCCGAGCTGCTGGCGCCGCCCGGCGTGCGGGTGGTGCTTCCGGAGGCGGGCCGGCTCTACGACGTGGACGAGCTGGTCAGCGCAGCATCCGGATGACCGCCATCACCCCGAGCACGACGACGGCGATGATCGCCACGTCGAAGACGAGGTGAACCACGGCCGCGAGGACCCCGAACAGAAATGGCAGCAGCAGCCCGACCACGGCGCCGATCAGGGCCCCGCGCCACAGGCGGGGACCGCCGCGTCGCCGGCCATCCAGGTGATAGGCCGCCAGGGCCCCGAGCACGGCGAAGACCAAGATCACGAAGATGGAAAACGACAAAACCCCACGTCCCTCGACTCCCACTCTACGCCAGGTTCCGAGCGCCTGCCGGCACGGGGGCTTTACAGGCCACCGTATGGTGTCCTGGTCTCGCATTGCGAAACCACATGGTGTCGGGTCACTTGGGACTCGCAGGGGAGGAACCCGTCCGTGGAGGACAGGACGATGGAGGGCTTCAGCGCCGAGGAGCGCGCCGCGATGCGGGAGCGGAGCCAGGAGCTGAAAACGGCGGCACGGCGCGGAAAGCGGCCGGACCCGGCGGAAGCGGAGGGCGCCGTGCTCGAGAAGATCGCCGGGATGCCGGCCCCGGACCGCGCCCTGGCCGAGCGCCTCCATGCGCTGGTCAGGGCCAGCGTGCCGGCCCTCGCGCCAAAGCTCTGGTACGGGATGCCCGCCTACGCCAAGGACGGCAACATGATCTGCTTCTTCCAGGGCGCGTTCAAGTTCAAGGCGCGATACGCGACGCTGGGATTTGGCGACAGGGCCAGGCTCGACGAGGGGGCCATGTGGCCGACCCACTAGGCCCTGACGGCGCTGACCCCCGACGTGGAGGCCAGGGTCGTCGCCCTCATCCGGCGGGCGTCGGGGGCCTAGACCTCCACGGCCGTGGCGAACTGCTCCTGATAGAGCCGGGTGTAGAGGCCGCCGGCCGCCAGCAGCTCCGCGTGGCGGCCAGCCGCCACCACGTGGCCATGGTCCATCACCACGATCATGTCGGCCGCCAGCACGGTCGACAGCCGGTGGGCGATGACCAGGGCCGTCCGCCCCTCCAGCAGGTGCTCCAGGGCCTGCTGGATGTGCCGCTCCGACAGCGTGTCGAGCGAGCTCGTGGCCTCATCGAGCAGGATGATGCGGGGCGCGCGCAGCAGCACGCGGGCGATGGCGACGCGCTGCTTCTCGCCGCCCGACAGCCGGTAGCCCCGCTCCCCCACCCGGCTCTGGTAGCCGTCGGGCATCTCGGCGATGGTGTCGTGGATCTGGGCCGCGCGGCAGGCCGCCTCGATCTCGGCGTCCGTGGCGTCCGGCTTCGCGTAGCGCAGGTTGACGGCCAGGGTGTCGTGGAACAGGAAGGGCTCCTGCGGCACCAGCCCGATGGCGGAGCGCAGCGACTCCAGGGTGAAGTCGCGCAGGTCGTGCCCGTCCAGCGTCACGCGCCCCGCGCTGGGGTCATAGAAGCGCGGCACCAGGTTGAGGGTGGTGCTTTTGCCGGCGCCGCTCGGACCGACCAGCGCCACGAGGCTCCCGGCGGGGATCCGCAGCGACACGTGCGCCAGGGCTCCCGCCTCCGACCCCGGGTAGCTGAACGACACGTCCTCGAAGGCGATCTCGCCCCGGACGGCGCGTGGATCGAGGGCGACGGGCCCGTCCTCGATCTCCGGCCGGCGGTCGAGGATCTCGTAGATGCGGCGGTAGAGGGCCATCGACGTCAGCACGTTGACGTTCAGCTGGGCCAGCTGGCTGAGCGGGCCATAGAGGCGCGCCAGAAAGGCCACGAAGGCGACGACGGTGCCCAGGGTGAGCACCCCGCGGACCACGAGCCAGCCGCCATACCCGTAAAGCAGGGCCGGGCCGATGGCGCTGAAGAGCCCGAGCCACATGAAGAGCCAGCGCCCGGCCAGGCCCTGCTGCACCTGCAGGCCCTGGATGTCGCGGTTGGTCCGGTCAAAGCGCTCCGCCTCCATGCCCTCGCGGGCAAAGGCCTTCATCAGGAGCGCGCCGCTCACGCCGATGGTCTCCGTCAGCTGCGCCGTCAGCGTGGCCAGGGACAGCTGGATGCGGCGCTGCAGGTCCTGCCGCTGGCGGCCCACGCGCTGCGTCGGCACCACGAAGGCCGGCACGATCAGCAGGGAGAGCACCGTCAGCTGCCAGTTGTAGGCGAGCATGATGGCCACGGTGGTCGCGACGACCAGCACGTTGGTGACGACGCTGACCAGGGTCTGCGTGACGACCGTCTGGATGGCGGCCACGTCGTTGACGACGCGCGATACCAGCTGGCCGGACTGGTTGGTGGTGAAGAAGTGCAGCGGCTGGCGGTGGATATGGCGGTAGAGCTGGAGGCGGTAGTCCGCCATCACCGCCTGGCCGACCAGGTTGCTCAGGTAGGTCTGCCATACGGTCAGCAGCCCGCCGCCGATGGAGATGGCCAGGATGAGGCCGGTATAGAAGATCAGGGCGTGGACCTTCTTGCCCGTGATGCCGACGTCGATCACATCGCGGGTGAAGATCGGCGGAAGCGAGCCGAGCCCCGAGGTGATGAGGATCAGCCCCACCGTGCCGAGCGACGTCCAGAGGTAGGGCTGGAAGGCCCCGATGGCGCGCCGGGCGAGGGCGCTGTCGAAGTGCTCGTGCTTGGCCTCCTCGCGGAGGTCCAGGGTCCCGCGGCCCATCCCGCCGCCGTATCCGTGGCCCATCAGGCTATTCCTTCACAGAGGGAATCTCAACGCCATCATGGCAGATTCCGCGGTCACTGTCGACCTTGGGGCCACACGGCCTCACCCCGCGCCGCCCCAGTGCCCGCATACGCCAGCGGCAGGCCCACGGCGTCGGCGATCCGGCGCGCGAGCGCCACGGGGTCGGCGGGCGGGCCCCAGTCCTCGTACACCGGCTCCACGCGGCCCACCTCGTGCGGCAGCGGGTACCCGCGCGCCTCGTCCCAACCCGAATAGGCTACGCAAACCGGCATCCGCCCCAACGCCGCCAGGCCGTCGAGCTTCATCTGCATGGCGAGGTGGGTGGCCCCGGCGGCGCGGGCGGCGTAGCGCAGCGCCGGCAGGTCGAGCCAGCCGCAGCGGCGCGGGCGGCCCGTGGTCGCGCCGTACTCTTCGCCGAGCTCGCGCAGCACGTCGGCGTCGGGACCGCCGGCCTCCGTCGGGAAGTCGCCGCCGCCGACCATGGTGACGTAGGGCTTGGCGACGCCGAGCACCCGCGGGGCGGGGCCCGTCAGCGCGGCCGGCGGGAGCAGCGAGGCGCCGGTCGCCGCGGGCTGCAGGCCGCGGTCGGGATCGCGCATGATGCCCAGCTGGCCCTCGAAGAGGACGGGGCCGGCGGCGCGGCCGGCGGCGATCGCGGCCAGGTCGTCGACGACATACGGGCGGAGCCAGTCCCCGAGCCCGTCGAGGTCGGGCCAGGCCGGTGCCGGCAGGCCCAGCGCCCCGAGCCACCGGTGGTGCCACGGCAGCACGGCGGCCAGGCGCGCCGCGCGGGCGCCGGGGTCCGACAGCTCCCCCACGGTGATCCCCCAGCGGCCGGCCTTGGCGGCGTAGGCCGGGCCGATGCCGCGGCCGGTGGTGCCGACGGCGCCGTGCTCGCGCAGGCGCTCCTCCGCCGCGTCGATCGCCCCATACCATGGGGGCACGACCTGGGCGCGTGCCGAGACCGCGAGGCGGTCAGGGCCGAGGCCCAGCCCTTCCGCCTCCGCGCGGAGGGCCACGGGGTCCACGACACACCCGGCGGCGATCACGCAGCGCACGCCGGCGTGCAGGGCGCCGCACGGCATCTGGTGCAGCGCGATCTTGACGCCGGAGCGGACGACCGTGTGGCCGGCGTTCGCCCCGCCCTGAAAGCGGACCACGGCGGCGTGACCCGGCGCCATCTCGTCGCAGAGCTTGCCCTTGCCCTCGTCCCCCCACTGCAGGCCCAGCACCACCGTGTCCATCCGCGCGCCTCCCGGGGCCACGCTCTCACACGGCGACGCCTGCGTCCAATGCATGATTCGCCTCATTCATATACTCTACTAGTATGGATACGCGGGCACTGATGGCGCTGGCCGCTGTCCGGGAAGCGGGCACCATCACCGGCGCGGCGCAGCGGCTGCACCTGTCGCAGCCGGCCCTGACACGGCAGCTGCAGCGGCTGGCCGCCGAGACGGGCCTGGTCCTGCTGGAGCGGCGCGGGCGCGGCGTGGCCCTGACGCCGGCGGGCGAGGCCATGGCCGGCTGGGCGCGCCGCCAGACCGAGGCGTGGGAGGCGCTGGTCGCCAACCTGCAGGGACGGCAGCCACCGGCCCTGCGGATCGGGTGCGGAGCCACGCTGGCCCTGACGCTGCTGCCGGGGGCGTTGGTGCGCCTGCGGGCTGCGCTTCCCGACCTCACCCTGCGCGTGCTGGCGGGCGACAGCGGGGTGACGGCCGCGCGCGTGCTGGCGGGCGAGGCGGACGCGGGCCTTGTGACGACGGCCGCCGCAGATCCGCGCCTGGTCTCGGTGCCCCTGCATGATGACCCTGTCGTCGCCCTGGGGCCGCCAGGGACACCCGAGCGGATGTCGCTCGCCGAGCTCGCCGCTGGCCCGCTCTGCCTCTACGTGCGAAACACCGGGCTCCGTGCGTTCCTCGACGAGCTGCTGGCGACCGCCGGCCTCTTCCCCGACCCGGTCGCGGAGGTGGAGAGCCTGGTCGCGCTGCGCGAGTTGGTGGCGGCCGGCCTCGGGCGCTCGCTGCTGCCATGGTCGGTGGCCGCCCCGGCCGTGGCCGCCGGCCGGGTGGCCCGCATCGATGTGCCGGAGCTTCACGGCCACGCGCGGACCGTGGCCCTGCTGCGGCGGGGCGACCGGCCGGAGCACCCGGCCTTCGCCGCCCTCCGCGACGCCTGCCTGGCGTCATGACACGCGGCTCCGCAGTCGCGCGAAGGCCCGCATCTCCTTGGCCAGATAGAGCGGGTCCACGGGCTCGCCGCGGCCCGCGGCCGCAAGGTGGGCGCGGATCTCCCCCCGCAGCCGCCGCCGGATGAACCGGATGGCATGGCGATCCTCATCGGGCGGGCACGGGCCGCCCGCGGCCCGATACTCCCGCAGGAAGGCCGTGGCGCGGTCCTCGTGGAGGTCGTCACCGGCCGCCGTCTTGGCGAACTCCCAGGCGGCCCAGGCGACCTCCTGCATGAGAAACGTCCGGTGGGCGTCATCCCAGTCGAGCACGGCGCCCGCGCGACCGTCCCGCCAGAGGACGTTGCGGCGGTGGTAGTCGCCGTGGACCGCCCCCCGCGTCAGGTCGCCACGGCGCACACGATCCGCAAACCAGCCATCCAGACCGGCATCGACCAGGGCGGCCGGCTCGCCGGGGACCACGGGTTGGTCGGCCACATGCGGCCGCCGGCCCGGCGGACGGTCGCCGCCCGGCCAGGCCCGCAGTCGTTGATGGAGCCGGGCCAGCAGGCGGGCCGCGGCCGCGCGCTCCTGCGCCGATTCGCGGTCAAGGTGCCTGCCGTCGGCGAACGGCAGCAGTGCCGCCCAACCGCCGGCGAGCAGCACGAGGGTGGCGCCGGTGCGGGTGGGCAGCGGCGCGGCCACCTCCGGCAGGGCTGCCGCCGCAAATTCCATCAGGTCATGGGTCCACGCGAGCTCGGCGGGCGTGCGCCAGGGCGGGCTGATTCGCAGGACCACGTCGCCGCGGGTCGAGCTGGCGCGCCAGGTCTCGCACTCCTGCCCGCCGGTCAGCGGCTGCCACGCGCGCAGCTTCAATCCGTACAGGGCGGCGATCTGCTCAGCGTTCGCGGGTTGCACGTCAACGTACCGATACGCAGTCCGGCCGGCCCCGCCCTGCCGCCGCAAGAGATTGAGCGCAGGCTGCTGCGGCTGGCATGCGCGGCGCGCAGGCGCCGCGCGACGAATGCAGCGTCAGCGAGCCGCCCGGCCGGCGGGGACCGCCTCGCGGCGCGCGGGCTGGGTGGGGCGCTGGCGCGAGACCAGGACAAAGGCGACGGCCGCGGTGCAAAGCGCGATCGAGCCGAAGCTCCAGCCCTCGGTGCCGGTCGCCAGCACGTGCAGCACGGTCAGGGCCAGCACGCCGTAGGACAGGCGGTGCAGCGAGTACCAGCGTGCATAGCCGAGCTTGACGACCAGAAAGCCCGTGATGAAGACGGCGATCAACCCGTACATCGCCAGGATGCCGGCCGTGACCCCGAGCGTGCGGTAGGCGCTGGCGAACGGCACAAACAGGTCGGCGAGGGTGAAGGTGACGAACTGGTCCCCAAGCAGCGAGAGCACATGGATGGCCACGGCGACCATGGTGCCGGTGGCGACGAAGCGGTGGACGTCGACGACCTCGCGCCGGTTGAGGGCGCCGTCCCACCAGCCGCGGCGGATGGCCAGGCCCAGGCCGACGGCCAGCAAGAGCAGGCCGAGGGCCACAAACCCCGACGCGCGCGTGATGTCCCAATACGCCTGATTGCTCATGCGCAGATCGCCTCCCAGTCGCCGTAGGAGACGGTGCTGCCGTCCGCCAGCACGGCCAGGGCGGCGGTGCCGCCGCCGGCGGCCAGGACCTCGTCGCCCCGCTCCGGACCCGCCAGGAGGATGGCCTTGGCCAGCACGTCGGCGGCGGCACAGGTCGGTGCGACCGCGGTGCTTTGCAGGACGGGACTGTCGGAGGGCAGGCCGGTCGCGGGGTCCATCAGGTGATGGCGGGGCTGGCGCCCGACCCGCCAACGCCGGCGGGCGCGCGACGAGGTCGCCAGGGCAAGGTCGTGCAGGCGGACGGCGGCGAGGTCGCGCTCCGGGCGCAGCGGGTCCGCCACGGCGACGCACCATGGCCCGCCGGCCGACGCGCCGCGCACGGCGATGTCGCCGCCGGCGTTCACCATGGCGCCCACCCAGCGGCTGCCGAGCATGCCGAGCGCCGTGTCGACGGCGAGGCCCTTGCCGATCCCGCCGAGGTCCAGGCGGACGCCGGCCGGCAGGCGGATGCGGCCGCCCGCGGGGTCGACGGCGATGCCCTCGACGCCGGGAACCGCCGCCCCGGGGACTTCGCCCGCCGGGCGGTCGGCGGGAACCTGCTCGAAGCTCCGGTCATAGCCGGCCGCCAGCAGCGCGCCAAGGACGGTGGGGTCGAACAGGCCGGGCAGCCGCCGGCTCCAGGCCACGGCTTCGGCGACGGTCTCGACCAGCAGCTCGGGCGCCGGCACCCAGTGCCCGGCCCCCTCGTTGACGCGGGCCAGGGCGCTGCCCATGAGGAACCGGCTGAGGTTGCGCTCGTACATCATGAACACGGCCTCGACGGCGGCCAGCTCGGCGGGCGAGGCCGGCGCGCCGTCGACCACCTGCACCTCGACGCGCGTGTTCATCGACCGAAAGGCGCCAACGGATGTGAAGAGTGACATCGTCGGCGTCATGACCCGCTGCTCCGCGTGTTGGCGAAGGTCGGCGTGGAAGCGCGGCCTCCGCCGTACGCACCCCCGTAGGCGCCGCCGCCCGGGCCGCCGCCCGAGGCCGCGACGGGCGAGCAGGAGTACCCGTAGGCGCCGGCCACGCAGACCATCGTGACGCCTCCGTATGCCTGGGTCGCCTGCGCCGCCTGGGCCGCCGTCCCAGCGGCCACCGGCGTCGACGGCCGCGACGCATCCCCGATGTGAAAAACCTGCGCCATGGCCAGGAACGCCGCCAGGCTGCCCCCGGCGATCGTCCACTTCCATGCCTTGGCGCGCGTGGTGCTCCGCGCGACTGCCACCGCACACCGCCTCCTCGCTGCCGAGGGCCGTGGACGGCGTCGGTCTCTCCGGCGCCGTCGCGGGTTCGCGGGTTCAATGTAGCGGCGCGCGATCAAGGGGAGATGAACGGAAGTTTAGGTGTCGCTGAGAATGGCGGGTCCGATCGGTCGTGCGGAGCGGCCGAGGCCAGACCGGCGTCCGACGGATCGCGATGAGGTGGGAGGCGGCGGATCTCGGTGGGAGCAGCACGCCCGTGGCGGCGCCGTCGCGGGCGAGATGCGAGGGTGGGCATGCAGATGGGGCTTCAGCAGCCGCCGGACCGCCAAGGAGCTGGCTGCGCCGGCGGACGCGATGAGGCGCGGAACGGCGGGCGGCGGCCGCCTCCGCACGGCGGGCGGCGGTGGCGTTGGCGCCGGCGCCTAGCGCGGGAGCTGGCGGACTGCGGCGAAC
>DAHVAF010000254.1 GCA_027314765.1 Clostridia bacterium
TGCGGCCGCTGCCCAACCAGATCCAGGTCCAGGGATACACGGACAACGAGCCGAACCCCAAGATCACGTCCTGGGATCTGTCCGCGGCGCGCGCGCTGAACGTCCTGCAATTTCTGGTCCACAGCGGCGGCCTTCCGCCGACCAGGGTCTCGGCCGTGGCGTACGGGCAGTACCACCCGCTCTACTCCAACGCCACCACGCAGGGCCAGGCGAGAAACCGCAGCGTGGACCTGCTGATCACGGCGGGCACGACGCAGCCGCCGGCCCAGGTCGCCACCGGATCCGCCGCGCCGACGCCCGCGACCTCGCCGGCGGCGGGCACGGCCACCTCGACGGCGACCTCGTCAGCGGCAGGTCCGGCCACGCAGCCGGCGCAGCCGAAGCCGGCCACCGCGTCGGCGCCGGCGCACTAGGCCATGGGGAGGTCAGCGGCCGGCGGGGGCGCTTGTCACCAGGACCTGACGCTGCGCGGGCTCACGGCGAAGAGTGCGGTGGTGGCGGAGCGGCTGGACGGATCCCAGGCGTACTTGCCGCGGAAGGCGCGAAGGGCGCCGTCGGGGAGGGCGGTGGGCGTGATGCGGACCGCCGGACCCTGGACGATGACGGCGTGCGATGCGCCCTCCTGGCCGCCGCGCTCCACGACCGCGACGACCTCGGGGCGCTCGGCGATGTTGTGCACCTTGACCGTGTCGACGTCCGTGCCGAAATACAGGACGCCGTCGTGCCAGACGAACCAGATGGGCACGGCGTGCGGGCGGCCGTCGGGCCGCACGCTGGCCAGCACCATGATCTTGGCCTCATCCAGCAGCGCCGCCGCACGGGGCTCGACGCGCATCACGGCTGCCTCCCCACGGGGGCGGTCCCCGGCTATTTTCCGTGGCGAGCCGTTCCCATGTCAACGCGGCGGGTCCTCGCCGGCCCGGCGACCGGCCGCCCCGCGGCGCGGAGGAGGGCGCCCATGACCGTGCGCGACGGCCAGGGACGCACCGTGGCGGACCGGGCCGTCTTCGCCGCCACTTTCAGCCAGCGGCTGATCGGCCGCATGGGCGCGCCGGAGCTGCGACCCGGCGAGGGGCTGCTGCTGAAGCCGTGCGCCTCGGTCCATACCTGCTTCTGCCACGGCGCCATGGACCTCGTGTTCCTCGACCGCGACGACCGCGTCCTCGCCGTCGCCGCCGCCGTCCCGCCCTGGCGCTTCCGCGGCCACCCGCGGTCGGCCGCAGTCCTGGAGCTGGCGCCGGGCGCCGCCGCGGCGCTGGCGCCGGGCGACCCCCTGCTCTTCACCCCCGGCCGGTAGGCCCTGGCGGCCGCCGATCCGTTGCCCGCCCCAGGCGTCCCGGGCCGCCGGCCTCCGGCCGCCGGCCTTCGCGCCGGGCGGAGCCGAGCAGTTCTCAACCCCACCCCGTGGACGTAAGGATGCGGACGAAAGGGGGGAGGGACATGAGACGGTGGAAGGGGGCGAGCCGGTGGGGGACCGCCGCGCTCGCGGTCTGCCTCATGGCGGCGGCGGGGTGTGGCCAGCTGTTCTCGGCCTCGAGCACGGGGAGCGGCAGTGGCACGACGTCCACGAGCCAGCAGAGTCTCGCCCAGCGGGTGACGCAGCTGGAGGCCACGGTGAGCGAGCTGCAGGCTGCGGTGGCGGGCCTGAGCGGCAACCAGGGCGGCTCGGTGGCCGCCACCTCCTCCGGGACCGGAGGCGCGCAGGCCATGGTCACGGCGAGCTACCTCAACGTGCGCCAGAGCCCTGACGTCAACTCGATGCGCGTCGGCGTGCTCAAGCAGGACACGGTCGTCTCCGTCATGACACAGTCGGGCAACTGGTCGCAGATCAAGTACGGCCCCGTCTCCGGCTGGGTGGACAGCCAGTGGCTGGCGGCGCCGTCCGGCACCGGCACCACGGCGGGCGGATCGACGTCCGGCACCGGCACCGGTAGCGGCACCAGCTCCGGCACGGGCAGCGGCACCGGCTCCGGCAGCGGCACCGGCTCCGGCAGCAGTGGAAGCGGGGGCGGCAGCACCAGCACGAACGGCAGCGGCGGATAGCCCCGGCCCCCGTCCCGACCCTCTTGCCGGCCTCGACCCTCGGCCCCGGCTCCGCCCCGCGGATGCTGACGACGGACCGCCCGCCGGTCCTCGCCCGCGGCCCCGGCACCGTCCCCGCGCGGGGGCGCCGCCCGTGATCCGGGCGGCCCGCCCCCGCGTCGGCATGTGTGCGGCCGTGCGCCGACCACCGCCACATGCGCCGAATTTCCCAGTTGCCTCAGTAAGTGATGTCCCCCAAGGGGGGAGGACCGCCCCCGCCCCCTCGGGCAGGGGCTTCGCCTCGCCCGGCCGCGGGGTCACCCCGACCCTCGGGTACCCTCTTGCTCCGAGGCAACGATCCCCATGCGGCGATCTTTTTTGTGAGGCGAGTCGATTTCTTGACGCTGCCAGTCGCGGTGGCTAGAATGAGTGCGCGGACAATCAGGAATCGCCGTTTCGCCTCAAAGGGTTGGGGCAGCGCAAGCCGCCCAATCTTCTTCCCCCGCAGGCGAATGCGACGGTCCCGTCCGGCCCCCCGGCCGGAATCGCAGCAGAAGGGGGAATTTTTATTTGGCCGAGCAGCACCTCACGCGTGGCCGCCACATCCTCTTCGACGTCTGGGGCGTCGATCCCGAGCTGCTGAACGACGTGGCGCGAATGCGCGCCGCGATGCTTGACGCCGCCGGCGCCGCGGGTGCCACCGTCGTCGACGACCGCTTCCACCGCTTCCCCGTCCAGGGCCTCTCCGGCGTCGTCGTCCTCGCCGAGTCCCACATCTCCGTCCACACGTTCCCGGAGCACAACTACGCCGCCTTCGACGTCTTCACGTGCGGCGCGCACGTGGATCCCGAGGAGGCCTGCCGGCACCTGCTCGGCGCGCTGCGGGCGGAGCGCTGGTTCGTCCGCCGCGTGCTGCGCGGCATGGAGGAAGGCATCGTCGAAATGCAGGAAGGAATGCAGGAAGCGATGCAGGCGGCCCCGACGGCCGGCTGAGCCGGACCAGGTTGCAGGTTTGCGCGGGCCCGCATCCGCGGGCCCGTTTTTCATCGATCCCTGGTTGCATAACTATGCATCAGCCGGTATACTCATGCGCATCGGAGGTGCGCGGCAGCTTGTGGAACCGCATCGCGGGCGGCGGCGTCACGTCGGCACCCGGCTTCAGGGCCGCCTCGATCTCGGCCGGCATCCGCTACCAGGGGCGTGACGATCTGGCCCTGGTCGCGGCGGACGGCCCCTGCGCCGTCGCCGGCGTCTTCACGAGCAACCGCGCCCAGGCGGCGCCGGTGATCCTGAGCCGCCAGCATGTGGCCGGCGGCCGCGGCCGCGCCTTCGTCGTCAACGCCGGGTGCGCCAACTGCGCCACGGGCGCGGGCGGCCTGGCG
>DAHVAF010000259.1 GCA_027314765.1 Clostridia bacterium
CCTCGACCGACGGCAGGGACCCGCTCTGTGACCGGCGGGCCTCAATGAGGCCAGGATGCATGCGGTCGAGGAGCCTGGGCGTGATCGTACCCTCGATGATGTCGCCGCTCGCCACGACGAGCGTGGCGAAGCCAGCGGGGAGGCCCGCCAAGCGCTGGCGGAGGGCCATCTCGCCGGCATGCTTGCTTGCGGCCACCGGCTCGTATTCTGGGACGGACTCCCGCTCGCCATAGAAGTGGGCCATGTGGCTGGTCACGAAGATCACGCGGCTGGGTGTGCGCAGGAGCGGCAGGCAGGCGTCCAGCAGGCGGACCTGGGCGGTGTGGTTGATCTCGTGCGCGTACGACGGGGGCTTGTCGCGCTCCAGCCCGCCGCTCGCATTCAGTACCAACACGTCGAGCCCGCCATGGCGCGCGCGAATGAAGGCGGCCATCGCTGCGATATCGCCGGCCTGGTTGAGGTCCGCCTGAACGGCGACGGCTTCGCCACCTGCCTGCCGGATGCTGCTGACGACATCATCGGCGCGCGCGGCCTTGCTGCGGAAGTTGACGATCACGGCGGCGCCGCGTTCAGCCAGCTTCACGGCGACGGACGCGCCGATGCCGCGCGAGGCGCCGGTGACCAGAGCCACCCTGCCGGGCAGCGTCCAACCCATGGCCAACCCCCGGTGCTTTGACCGCACTGGCTGCAGTGTGGATCAAGGGCGCGAGCGGGCGCAACGCCCGCGTCCAAGCCAACGCTGGGTGCATGGCGCCGGGCGGGGGACGGCGGTACAGTCACGGATGAGCGTCGGGCGCGGTGCGGACGTGGGGAGCGGGAGTTCGGCATGCTGTCATCAGCGGCTGCGGGAGCGCGGGGTGGAGCCGCAGCACCGCAGGCGACGATGGCAGCGGCCCGCGTCGTCGCAGGGGGGCGGTGGTGGTCGCGTCGTGGGGCGCCATGGCCGAGCTTGCGGGTGCGGTCATCATCGTCGTCGTGCTCGTCGTGGTCCTGTCCGAAGGCAAGGTGACGGGCAAGCCCTTCCTGCGACTGGCCTACACGGCGCTGGCGCCGCTCCTGGCGGCCAACGACCCTGTCCGGCGCTGGGAGCCCGTGTGCGCCCTGCTGGACCTCGGGCCGGCCCGGTCGCTCCTCGACGTCGGCTGCGGGGGCGGGGGGCTGCTCTGCTGCGCGCTTTCGGCGACGAACAACCTGCAGGTGACCGGCGTGGACTGGTCGCCCGCCATCGCCGGCAGGGTCCGCGACCGTCTGGCGTCCTTCGGGCGCTCCCAGGTGCTCGTCACCGATGTGTCCAGGGGCCTGCCGTTTGAGGACTGCGCATTCGACCGCGTGGCCAGCTTCGGGGTTCTGCCCGGACTGCGCACATGGCGCTTCGTCCTGGAAGAGATGCATCGGGTGCTGGCGCCGGGCGGGCGCCTGATCCTCGGGGGCGGCAACGTGTTTCTCTGGCCCCTGGACGAGGATCAGGCGTTCGAGGCGGCGGCGATGCTGGGGTTTGAGTTGCAGCGGCGCGTGCGCCTCGCGCACCACGGCGAGGTGTGGCTGTTCGAGAAGATGTAGCCGGCCCGCTGGGTCCGTGGGCATGGGGCAGGGCTTGTCCGGCGGCGCGTGCGCCTCGCACACCACGGTGAGGTGTGGCTGTGCGGGAGGATGTGGCCGGCCCGCTGGGTCCGTGGGCGCGGGGCAGTGCTTGTAAGGTGGTATGATAGGAAGCAAGAGAGGAAGCGCGGGGGGAAGAAGCCATGTCCTCCATGTGGGCACACCATGAAGTCGCCGCAGCGGGGCCGGTCGATATCGACCGCGCTGTCGACAGTGCGCAGATCGTCCACGCCCTCCGGACCTTCGGCATCCTGCAGGATGACATCGCGCGCGCGACGGGCGTGTCGCCGCGAGCGGTCCGCATGTGGGCCGCGCGCACGGCCCCGGGGGCACCCAACCGCACCCACGAACGGCGCCTGCATGACCTGCGCCAGATCGTCCTGGTGCTGCGCGAAGTTCTGGCGCCGCGGGGCGTGGGGCAGTGGCTGCGGGCGCCGAATCGCCTGCTGGGACGGCGGTCCCCGCTGGATGCCTGCGCCGCTGGGGACTGGGACGCGGTCCTCGGGGCCGCGACGGCCTTTCGGGACGGGGATTACATCTGAGTGAGCGCCGCGTGGCGCGCGCCGGGTCGGGTCCCGGAACCGCGGGTCGTGGACGGCACCTTCTGGCACCAGGGGCCCGTGCGCCTGGCCGCGGATCACCTTGTCCACCCCGCCCGATATGCAGCGCGGTTTCGGAAACCTGGCGGCCCCGGCACGTGGTACGCCTCGTCCAGCGAGGCCGCCGCGTGGGCGGAGCTGGCGCGCCACGCTCCGGATCTGCCGCTGACCGATCTGCGGCCCCGGCGTGTCTGCAAGGTGCGGGTCCGAGCCCTGCCGGTCGTTGACCTGCTGGACGTGGAGGCCCCGGCGGTGCTTGGCCTTGGCGCCCCGGCGCTCATCAGTGACGAGGCGGACGATCTGGCGGTGCTGGCCGACATGGCCGCCTGGGCCCATGCGGAGGGCTTCGGCGGCATCCTGACCCCATCGGCGGCGCTGATCGCGGCCATCACGCTGGTGGTCTTCTCATCTGGCATGCACGCGGTCGCCGTGGAGAGCGAGCGCATTGCGGATCCACCCGCATGAGAACATGGGCTTCTCGCGCTTCTAGTTTACATAATATATATTATCGGAAGCGCATGGGGGAGGACCCAAGCCGGTCAGCCGGTCTTGAATCGCCCCTCGCCATCACCCCCGCGGGCCGCGCACCATCAGCACGTTGCCGTCCGGGTCGGCGAACGTCAGCCACCCGTCGCCCGCCGCGGTGACCGCGATTCCGTGCTTGCGCAAGAACGCCTCCGTCGCCGCGACGTCCTCCGTCCGCAGCACGACGGCCGGCAGCCGCCGCGGCCGCTCGTCCGTGCCGCTGGTCAGGGTCAGCGAGACGCCCTGCATCTCCAGGCGGGCACAGCCGTCGGCCGGCTCGGGCTCGGTCACATCCAGGAGGGCGCAGTACCAAGCCCGCGCCCGCTCCAGGTCCGCTACCGGGACCAGGACCTCGGCGATCCGGTTGTGGATGGGATTGGTGGGAATCTGGGAGCGCCGGCCGCCGTTCGCGCGCACCGCCATGGCACTGCGCCTCCCGCAAGCCACATTCCGGCCGGGCGCGGCCGCCTCCTGCCCGGCTAGGCCGTCTCGCGCCGCCGCGCCGCGGCCCGCTCGCGGATCCGCTCGACCTCGTCGTCCGGCACCGCCCGCTCGAAGCGCCGGAAGCCGGCCACGCGAAAGCCGTGCTTGCTCGCCAGGGCCGCAATCTCCTCGAGGCGGTCGACGGCGATGTCGCGGCCGATGGTGAACGCCTCAAAGCGCCCCTCCAGGGCCAGGATCATCGTCTCGGCGATGCAGGCCTCGGCGTGTCCCGGCGGAAACCCGAAGTCGAAGCCGAAGTCGACCGGGCCCGGCACGCGGATCACCCCGCCGTCGATCACGAGCACGTCGTCGCGTCGCTGGTAGACGGCGCTGCTCACATTCCTCGGCCGGGCGACGTCGCAGACCACGGCGCCGGCCTTGAAATCCTCGGGCTGCAGGATCTCCTCCGTGGCCGAGCTGACGGCGACGACGATGTCCGCCCCACGGATGCCGGCCTGCAGATCGGTCTCGACACGCACGTCGGCACCCCGGCCGCGCAGGCGCTCGGCCAGCTCGTCCAGCCGCGGCCGCTGCCGGGCCAGCAGGGTGATCCGCGCGACGCGCCTCGCCAGCAGCTGGGCGCAGGCGGCGCCGATGGCCCCCGTGGCGCCCACGACGGCGGCCCCGGCCTCCCCCGGCTCCAACCCCATCCGCTCCGCGGCCAGAAGGCTGGCCTCCACGGCGCTCGCCGCCGTGTAGCTGTTGCCGGTCGTGACGGGGATGCCCAGGCGCTCGTTGATGCTGGCGCCCTGGTCGCCGGCGATCTTCGTGAAGGCGCCGAGGCCGAAGATCTGCGCGCCCTTGGCCTGGCCCAGCCGGCCGGCCCGCACGATCCGCTCGCGCACCGTCGGCCACGGCGTCTCCAGCAGCATGCGCGGGGTCCACGGCAAAAAGACGAACCAGCCCTCAGCCGTCGCGCCCGTGGCGGAGACGACGCCCGTGATGTGCGAGCCCACCCACGGCGGCACGGGCCGGAACAAGGTCTCGACCCAGGGCTCCGGCAGCCGCTTCAGGGCCGGGAATTTGCGATAGTAGTCGCTGACGCGAACGGGATGCATCAAAAACGCGAAGCGGCCCAACTCGCCACCTCCGCAGCCGGTCGCGGCCGCGCGGGGCCACGCCGCGTCCATCATGCCCACCGCGGACGCCCGCTTTCAAGCCTCGCCATCCTCGGCGGCATTTGGCGCTGTTTCGGCCCTGCGGCGCGGGCAGGCTGCAGATGCGAAGGAGGCGGAGAAGCATGGCCGACCGCGAGCACCCGTTGCCGCAGTCGAATGCCGAGTCCCAACCCTTCGACGCGAGCATGGTTCCGGCGACCTATGTGACCCTGGTCCAGCCGCGGCTCTTCGCCGCGGCGAGCCAGCTCCGCGGGGGCCTTTACGGATACCGGAGCCGGATGGGCGTGGACAGCCATCGCCGGGCCCTGGCCCAGCGCTATGGCCTGGAGCGCGCCGACGACGAAGCCACCGAGGAGATGCCGCTTCGCGACGAGTGGGACCGGTAAGCGGAGCAGCCGGGCGGGTTGGGCCGGGCGGCCAGGCGGCCGCCCGGCCTCAGCGCGACCCGGCGGGAAGGCGCAGGACCTCCCCCGGCATCAGCTGGGCGTCGTGCAGCCCGTTCAGCGCTGCGGTGCGGAAGATCCACGGGCGCGGGTCCGTCCCGGCCGGCGCGTGCCGAAGCGCGATCGACCAGAGAGTGTCCCCCGGCGCCACCCGCACCGTCTCCACGACTGCGGCCGGCCTGGACGCGGTGGCGCCCGCCGCAGCCCGAGCCATCACCAAAACGGCCACCGGCACCAGCAGGACCAGCGCGACACGCCCCCACACCCGCGGCGTGAACCGCCAGCGCCACCGCCAGGCCCGCCGGCTCCGCACTTCGCGCCGCGGCGTCGTGGCACGTCCGCCCCACGCCGCACCCACCGCCATGTCCGTCGCAATGTCCACCGCCCGCACGGCCATCCCTGATCGACCACCCGTTCGCCGAGCGTATGTTCTTGTCCGTGACGCCAGGATAGCATGGGAACGAGTGTTTGTGTCAAGCGGGATGGGGACAATTCACAGAGGTGTCACAAACGGGTGGCATGCTGCGAGCGGACGCGCGGGATCGAAGCGGGTGGGGGTGAGCGTGCCGTGGCGGATGATGCGACCGAAGCGCTGGCGGCCCATCTTCTCCGCCGGGTTGCCTTCGGCGGCTCGGCGGCCGACGTGGCGGCGGTGGCTGCGCACGGCGTCGGTGCCAGCATCTCGAGCCTGATCAACTACGACCCGGCAGCGGTGGAGGCCCTGCAGCCGCCCCAGCCACCGGGGCGGCCCCTGGACCTGAGCAAGCTCCCAGACCTTCAGCTCTGGTGGCTCGACCGCATGGTGCGGACGCCGAGCCCCCTGCAGGAGCTGATGACCCTCTTCTGGCACAACCACTTTGCGACGGGCAACGCCAAGGTCAACTCGCCGCCGCTCATGCAGCGCCAGAACCAGCTCTTCCGCGCGAACGCCGTGGGGAGCTTTCGTACCATGGTCCAGCAGGTCACGCGCGACCCGGCGATGCTGATCTGGCTGGACGGCACCACAAGCCACAGGCGCGCGCCGAACGAGAACTACGGGCGCGAGCTCATGGAGCTGTTCACCCTCGGTCTCGGCACCTTCACCGAGAACGACGTCCATGCGGCAGCCCGATCGTTCACGGGCTTTCACACCGACCGGCTGGGCCACGTGACCTTCAACCCGAAGGACCACGACAGCAGCGTCAAGACCCTGCTCGGCCAGACGGGCCCCTGGGGTCCGAACGACGCCATCGACATCATCCTCGGCCAGCCGGCCCACCCGACGTTCCTGGCCGGCGAGCTCTGGAAGTTCTTCGTCGGCCCGAACCCCACCCCGGCCCAGATCGCCCCGCATGCCGCCGCCTACCGCGCCTCGGACCTGAGCATCAAGACCCTGGTGACCTCGATCCTCACCTCCCCCGACTTCGCGGACCCCGCCAACCGCTATACGCTGGTCCGCAGCCCGGCGGAGGTCGTGGCCGCCACACTGCGCCGACTGCTCCCAGGCCGGCCCGTGACCGAGCGGGGCATCCCGGGTGTCGTGACGGTGATGGGCATGGCCCTGTTCAACCCGCCGAACGTCGGCGGCTGGCCCGGCGGGCTCTCCGCGCCGGGCTGGATCAATCCCGGCACACTGATGACCCGCTTCAACTTTGCCGAGCAGGCCGCCCAGACGCTGCCCGTGCCGGTCCTGCAGGCCGCGGCGAGCGGGCTTGCTCCGGGCGCGCCGCTCGTCGACGCGTGGTCCCAGCGCCTCGGCGTCACCGACCTCACCCCGGCCAGCCTGAACGCGGTCGTCGGGTACGCCACGACCGCCGGCACCCCCTCGCCCCGCACCGCCCAGGCCAAGTCGCGCGGCCTCGTCCATCTGCTGCTGGCCTCGCCCGAGTTCCAGCTGAAGTGAGGCCCAACTGAGCCTGAAGTGAGGCGACCGCCATGTCCTGCGAGGAGTGCAAGGAGCTCGAAGCCCTGCAGAAGGCCCTGTCGCGGCGCCAGTTCCTGACCCGCGGCGGCATCGCCCTCGCCGCCCTCGGCACGTTCGGGCCCCTGGCCGTCCTGGCGGCCCGCGGCGGCGGCGCCCGCCTGCTGGCGGCTCCGCAGACCCCGATCGCCGCCGCGCCGGCCACCTCCACTGCCGCTGCCGCGGCCCCGGCGGCCGCCGGCCGCGTGCTGGTCATCGTGCAGATGGCGGGCGGCAACGACGGCCTCAACACCGTCGTGCCCTACCAGCAGGGCGCCTACTACGACATGCGCCCGACCATCGCCATCGCGCAGAAGGACGTCCTGCCGCTGCCCGGCGCATCCGTCGGCCTCAACCCCGCCCTGGCCGGCCTCAACGGCCTTTACGGCCAGCAGCAGGTCGCCATCGTGCAGGGCGTCGGCTACGCGGACCCGATCCTCTCCCACTTCCGCTCCATGCAGATCTGGGAGACGGCGCAGCCGACGGTGAACGGCACCACCGGCTGGCTCGGCCGCCACCTGGACACCGCCCAGGCCGGCAACCCCCTGGAGGCGGTGGCCATCGGCAGCAGCGTTCCCCTGGCCATGCAGGGCAGCCGCGTATCGCCCCCGGCCATCGAGGCCATCTCCGCCTTCGACCTGCGCACCGACCCGCGCTTCCCGAGCGACCGCGCCGCCCTGCTCTCCGCCCTGGCCGCCATGTACAGCGGCGCGCCCGAGGACCCGGCGACCTTCGCCCTGGTCCGCGGCGCCACCACCGACGCGTACGCCAGCGCCGCCGCCGTGCAGAAGGCCGCGGGGACCTACAAGCCGGGCGTCCCCTACCCCGCCACCCCGCTCGGCAGGCAGCTGGAGCTGGTCGCGCAGCTGGTCGCCGGCGGCCTGCCCACCCGCATCTACTACACCGTGCTGGGCGGCTTCGACGACCACGCGAACGAGCACACGGGCTACGCGCACCTGCTCCAGCAGCTGGGCGACGCCGTCGGCGCCTTCTTCGCGGACCTGAAGTCCAAGGGCGAGGACAGCCGCGTGACCCTGATGACCTGGTCGGAGTTCGGGCGCCGCGCCAAGGAGAACGGCAGCGGCGGCACCGACCATGGCACGGCCGCGCCGCTCTTCGTGGTGGGCCCGAACGTGAAGGGCGGCCTGTTCGGTGAGCAGCCGAGCGTGAGCAACCTCGACTCCGACGGCAACCTGAAGTACGACGTCGACTTCCGCCAGGTCTACGCCACGATGCTGCAGGACTGGCTGGCGGCCGACGCCGAGGGCGTCCTGGGCGGCAGCTTCCCCACCCTCAACCTGCTCCGCGTCTGAAGGGTCTCTGTGACGGGCGGCGCGTACGCGCCGCCCGACCCAATGACGCTATTTCAGCCGCCGCAACGCCGCGGGATCGAAATCCCGGCCCTCCACCAGGTCCACCCCGTCGCGCGCCAGCACCGGGATGCGGTATCTGTAGCGCGCGTACAGATCGGGGTCCTCCAGGATGTCGCGCCCCTCATAGGAAAGGCCCGCCTCGGCCAGCGCGGCCTCGGCCTCGCGGCAGAGGGGGCAGCCCGCCTTCATGTAGAGAATCAGCGTGCTCAGCGAACGCACCTTCTCCAAACGGACGTTTGCACTCGCCCTTCCTCCATGTTACAATTCCGCCGGACCCGCGGACAAAGTGACAGGAGGCGCGATCATGGCCGACCTCAGCCCCCGGCAGCGGCAGATCCTCGACTTCATCCGCCAGCAGGTGCGCGATCGGGGCTATCCGCCATCGGTGCGGGAGATCGGCGAGGCCGTCGGGCTGGCGTCGAGCTCGACCGTTCACGGCCACCTGGCGCGCCTGGAGCACCGCGGGTACATCCGTCGCGACCCCACCAAGCCGCGGGCCATCGAGCTGTTGGACGATCCCGCCACCCCACGGAACTGGGTGCGGCGGGTGCCCGTGCTGGGGCGCGTCGCGGCCGGCGCGCCGATCCTGGCCGTCGAGGACGCCGCCGAGGTCGTGCCCCTGCCCTACGACTGGGTCCACGACGACCCCGTCTTCCTGCTGGACGTGCGGGGCGAGAGCATGATCGAGGCCGGCATCATGCCCGGCGACCGTGTGCTGGTGCGGCGGCAGGACGGTGCCGACAACGGCGATATCGTGGTGGCCCTGATTGGCGAGGAGGCCACCGTCAAGCGCTTCTTCCGCGAGAAGGACCGGGTGCGCCTGCAGCCGGAGAACCGGACCATGGAGCCCATCTACGCCCGTGAGGTGAAGATCCTCGGCAAGGTGACCGGGCTGGTGCGGCGGTTCTGAGGCGCCGCGGGCGGGGCGCGCCGCCAGTGGGCGCAGGTGAGCCTTCAGCAGCGTGACCAGGCTGGTGCCGCCGTGTAGAGGCCGGGTGCCAGCCCGGCTGTTGGTCGGCGCGGACCGTGGGGCGTCGGTCACGCTCGGTAGGCTGGACTTGGGCAGCGTGAGTGGATGGGTGCAGCGGCGCTGAGCCCGAGGCACCGGCGCCTCGGGCCGGTTGGCGCGGATCGTGGGGCGGAAGTCACCCGCGACGGGCGGGACGTGCCCAACATGACCGGGCTGGTGCCGCGACGTCGAGTCGGGGTACCCGCCCGGCTGTCAGTAGGCGCGAATCGTGCGCCGCACCCGGGCCAGCTGGCCAATGTGGATGGCGTCGTGGTTGGCGAAGCGGGCCACCAGGCCGCCCAGGTCGCCCTCCATCGAGCCGGAGCGCCAGCGGCGGCTGAGGTCGACGTCGCCGGCCAGGGCAGCCAGGGTCGCCTCCCGCTCGCGGCGGAAGTCGGCGAGCGCCTTCTTGGGATCGGCGGCGGTGTAGGCGCGTTCGGTGGCGAGGCTGTCGGCGTTGAAGCCAGGGCCGCCGGAGAAATCGCTCTGCTCGCCCCGGGCCAGCCGGCGCACGCGCGGGCCGTAGAGGTCGGTCTCGATGTCGAGCAGGTGGCGGACCACCTCCAGAGCCGACCACTGGCCCTCGGCGGGGCGCTGGCGCCACTGGGCGTCGCTGAGGCCGGCGGTCATGGCGGCCAGCCAGTTCGGGGTGTTGCGCAGCAGGTAGAGGTTGTCCAACTTGTCCATGGTCAGTGATCTCCCCTCGTCTCAGGCCGTGCGGATGGAATCGAGGTCGAGAACGAAGCCAGGGAGCTCGGGGTCCAAGGAGAGCGTGCCCTGGTGGGCGTGGAGCTGGTCGGGGGCGACGGGTCGGTGGATCTCGACGACGTCCGCATCGACGTCGATGACGAGCGCAAGGCGCGTGCCGTTGGCGATGTAGGCATGCGCCTTCTCGCGCAGCTCGGCGCGGGTGTTTGAAAGCGACCCGATCTCGAACACGATGTCCGGGCAGATGGGGGCAGAGCCCTCCCGCTCCTGTTGGGCGAGCGCATCCCAGCGCGCGCGCGGGACCCATGCCGCGTCGGGAGACAGGCATGAGCCATCTGGCAGGGTGAAGCCGGTCGACGAGTCGAAGGCGACGCCGAGCCGCCCCTGGCGATTCCACTCGGCGAGCTGGCGGAAGGCTTCTCCGCTTCGCCGGCCCCCCTCGCTGCTTGTCGGCGCCACCACCAGATCCCCCTTCGCGTCGCGCTCGAGCTGGTAGCCCGGGTTGCGCTCGCTGAGGGCGGCCAGCTCACGATCGGTCAGGGGATGGACCGGAGAGAGCTTGATGGACAGGCGGTTCACCCCCCCGATCAGCCTACCTCAGAACGTCCCCAGGAACTGCTCCAGCTCCCACTCGTGCACGCGGGCGCGGTAGACTTCCCACTCCACCGCCTTCGCGGCGATGAACCGGGCGAAGATGGCCTCGCCCAGGGCCTCGCGCACCACGGCGTCGTCGGCCAGGGCATCCAGCGCCTCGCGCAGGTCTGCCGGCAGGGCGGCGATGCCCAGCTCGCGGCGCTCCTCCTCGCTCAGGCGGTCGGCCGGCTGCTCCACGGGCGGCGGCGGCGGCAGCTCTCTGCGGATCCCGTCCAGGCCCGCGGCCAGCATGTCGGCGATCGCGAGGTAGGGGTTGCAGGCGGGGTCGGGCGTGCGCACCTCGATGCGGGTACCGCGCCCGCGCCGGGTCGGCACGCGCACCATCTGCGTCGGCTCGCTGTGCGACCACGAGGCGAAGACCGGCGCGTCGTAGCCGGGCACGAGGCGCTTGTACGAGTTGACGAGGGGGTTGGTCAGGGCGGCGAGGCCCCTGGCGTGGAGCAGGACCCCCGCCAGGAAGTGGCGCGCGGTGGCCGACAGGCCCTCCGCGCCATCTGGGTCGTGGAAGGCGTTGACCTCGCCCCGGAAGAGGGATTCGTGCACGTGCAGCCCGGAGCCGTTCACGCCGTTGAGGGGCTTCGGCATGAAGGTGGCGTGCAGGCCGGCCCGGGCCGCAACGGTCCGCGCCGTCACGCGCAGGGTCACCAGCTGGTCGGCGGCGGCCAGGGCCGGCAGCTGAACGCAGTCGACCTCATGCTGGCCCGGGGCGATCTCGTGGTGGCTCTGCTCCACGGCGATGCCCTGGGCCGTCAGGGCGGCGACGATGTCGGAGCGCACCTGCTCGCCAAGGTCGAGGGGCGCGAGGTCGAAGTACGATGCCTGGTCATGGGTCAGCGTCGTCGGCTTGCCGGCGGCGTCGCGGTGAAAGAGGAAGAACTCGGACTCCGTGCCGACCATCATCCGCCAACCCTGGGCCTCGGCCCTGGCCAGGGTCTGGCGCAGGACCTGGCGCGGGTCGCCCGGGTAGGGGGCGCCGTCAAAACGCCCCACGTCGCAGATCATGCGGACGGTGTCCGGCTTCCAGGGCAGGCGGACGTAGGTCCCGGGGTCAGGCGTCAGGCGCATATCGGCCTCGTGCACGCGCACAAAGCCCTCCACGGCGGTCCCGTCGAAGATGCAGTCCCCCGCCAGCACCTTGTCCAGTTGCTGGATCGGGAGGTCGACGCTCTTCACCACGCCCAGGATGTCCGTGAACTGCAGGCGCAGGAAGCGGATGTCCTGCTCGCCGCAGGCGGCGCGGACGTCGTCGGCCGTGAGCGCCATGCCGCAAGCCTCCCGTCTGCAGCCCCTTTCGGGGCGGCGCTTGGCGATCCTGCCACCGGGGCGGCCGCG
>DAHVAF010000271.1 GCA_027314765.1 Clostridia bacterium
GATGCTGCTCGCGCTGCGCGAGACCGTGGAGATCTGCCGCGCCCGCGGCATCGATCCCCGGATCGCTCCTGGGACCCGCATCTACCGCGTGCCGCTGGCGCCGCCGTACACCTGGAGGTGGCCGACCAGGCGGCCGTCGGCCTCGGCGACGAAGATCATCTGGTTCTGGGCGGGCAGAATCGCGTCGATGGCCGCTTCCTGCTCCGCGGGCGTGGTCCGGCGCTCCCCCGGCTCGTACATCATGAAGGTGGTCTCGCCGTCGAACCGCGGGCACAGGTCCAGGTAGGCCGCGGCCTCGGCGCGCCGGATCTGCCGGACCTGGGGGCTCACCGCGCCGCGGAGGCCGTCTCGGGCTCGTCGGCGCGCAGGTAACGCAGCAGCGAGGCCGCCAGCGGCGCCACGTGGGGGTCGCCGGTCACGCGCAGGTCCTTCAGGCACTGCAGCATCCCCGCGTCGCGCCAGAGGTCCGCGTGCGGCGGCTCCCCCGGCCCGCCGGCCTTGGCCCACTCCCCGAAGAGCTCGTGCGCCAGCCAGTCGGGGTTGCGAAAGAGGAAGCCGCGCACGCGCGTCCGCCCCGGCTCCTGCCGCCCGGCCAGGTACGACGCCCAGGCGGCGCGCACGCCGGGCGCCCCGATCTCCTCCAGCATGGTCGCGCACGCCTCGGAGACGCGGACATCGCCGCGGGCCAGTCCCGAGGCGAGGGCCGGGGCCATGGCGCTGCAGAGGTGGCGGCGCGTGGCCTGGACCAGGTCGTTGCTGTCGCGCGGCCGGCTGGCCGCCAGGCTCTCCCCGAGCACCTTGACGGAGTCGGCCCTGCCGGTCGCCGCCCGCGTGGCCAGCGCCTCGGCATTGCGAGTCCGCGTCTGCTGGCCGCGGTACTGCGTCAAGGCAGCCCAGACGACGACCAAGAGCACGATGACGATCCCCGCCGCGATGACCAAGCGACCACCCCGTGGCTATGATAGCAGAGGCGCGCGCAATCCCAAGCGTGTCAGGAGGTGCGGCGCGATGGGCGCCGAGCGGTGGCGGGCCTTTGCCCCGGACGAGCTGCAGGCGCTGGCGGACGCCCTCCGCTGGCGCGCGAGCCAGCTCCGGACGTTCGTCGCGCTGGCCGACGCCATGGCCGGTGCGCCCGTGGACGAGGGCGACGAGGGCGAGGACGACGCCGCGGAGTCCGCCCGCGCCCAGTCCTCCCTGGAGGTGCTGGAGCGGCTGCTGGCCGAGATGCCGACGGGCTAGGCTTCGCGCCGGCGCCCCTGCCACGACGGATGCGCTGGCGCTCCGCTTGGCCGCGATGCCCGCGAGCTCGGCCCCGGACCGTCCCACATTGCGGCGGATGTGCTGCAGCGGCCGCTGGCTGAGTTGCCGTCGAGCTGGGCGTCGCGGCGGAACGCCACGAGATGGCCCTGGCCACGACGGATGCGCTGGCGCGCCTGCTCGCCGAGATGCCCACAAGGTAGGCCGACCTACCAGCCGTGGCGCCCTGGCCACGACGGATGCGCTGGCGCGCCGCTTGGCCGCGATGCCCGCGAGCTCGGCCCGGACCGTCCCACATTGCGGCGGATGTGCTGCAGCGGCCGCTGGCTGAGTGCCGTCGAGGCGGGCGTCGCGGCGGCACGCCACGAGATGGCCCTGGCCACCACGGATGCGCTGGCGCGCCCGCTCTCCGAGATGCCCACCAGGTAGGCCGACCTACCAGCCGTGGCGCCCCTGCCACGACGGATGCGCAGGCGCGCCGCTTGGCCGCGATGCCCACGAGCTCGGCCCCGGGCCGTCCCACATTGCGGCGGATGTGCTGCATCGGGCGCTGGCTGAGTTGCCGTCGAGGTGGGCGTCGCGGCGCCACGCCACGAGATGGCCCTGGCCACCACGGATGCGCTGGCGCGCCTTGGACTCAGGCCGAGACTTGCCGCCGGTACGCCGCAATGCCCACCCCCGCCAGGCCAAGCCGGCTCGGCTGATCCCACCACAGGCGCAGGCCGAGGCTGGCCAGCCGCTCGTCGAGCGCGCCGCGCGAGCCGCCGGGGACGGGGTGATACTCCAGGAGCACCAGCCGCACACCCGCCCACGCGGAATCGGGCGATTCGAGGACGATCTCGTGCTCGGCGCCCTCGCAGTCGATCTTGAGCACGTCGATGGCGGCGTCCGGCCGGGCACCGGCCGCAGCGCGGGCCTCGCGCAGGGCATGCTCCAGCGCCAGCGCAGGGACGGCGCGGGACGTGGCGCGCTCCAGCGCTTTGACGGCGCCCGGGCTGCCGGCGGGGGCCCGCCACAGGCCGCTCACCGTGGTGTTGCTGCAGTCGGCGGGCCCGTTCTCCCAGAGCGTCACGACACCCGAGCGGGCGGCCACCGCTGCCTCCACCACGTGGACCCGGTCCGCCATGCCGTTGCCGCTGACGTTGCGCCGCAGGTATTCGGCCGAGGACGGGGACGGCTCAAAGCAGGCGACGTGCCAGGCGGGGCTGCGAGCCGCCACGGCAAGCGCAAAGCAGCCGATGTGCGCACCGACGTCGACCGCCAGCAGGGGGCCGGCCCGCCCGCGGTCGTCGAGCCGGGCCAGCCCATAGTCGTCGGTGGCGAAGACCTCCCAGACCGGCGCCTGTGCCAGGGGCGTGGCGGGGCAGGCGATCCGCAGGCCCGAGCGGGTATCCATGCGCATCTCGGCCCCCGGGGCGGACGCCATGCCCACCGTCTGCCGCAGCGTCGTGGCCAGCACGGCGGGCCAGTTGCGGAACGTGCGCCGGGCGAGGTCAATCAGATGAACGAAGAGGCGGAGCAGGTCGAGGCGCTGCCCGGCGGCGGACCGGGGAGGCACATCCGCGGAGGCGCCTTCGCTGGCGGCGGGGCGCGGTGCGGCAGACACGGTGCGGCCTCCCTCCCGTCAGCGGCGTCAGGCGACCGTTCGCCCCACTCGGGCGCGAGTCCTGGAAACGAAGGAGGCGGTGGGTGCGCGGGCGCATCGGGGCGGCCTCATGCCCGGTGCACCTTGACCGGCGCAGACGAGGAACTGCCGGAAGCCGTGCCGGCCGGCCCGGCGCGCCGTGCTGCGTGCGCGGCCGTCGTCGTGCACGAACGGTCGCCGGTGCTCCCGTCGGGCCAGCCGGCGGCGGCGGCAGGGCGCTGCGGGGGTCGCGGGGGCGGCACGAGCCCTTCGGACCCAAGGATGCCGGAGCCAGGGATGGCAGCAGGGTTGCCGGACGCTGTCGGTCCGCCGGATGCAGTCGCGGGCGCGGCCCGCACGGCCGCTCCCGCCGCCTCACCCCCGCGGGCGCGGCAGCCGCACCCCCGCGGCCAGCGCCGCCGCCAGCCGCTCCGCCGTGCCGCGTGGCGAGCGCCGCCGCGGCAGGATCACGTCCACCTCGCGCCACAGGTCCAGGCCCGGCACGGCCAGCGCCCGCAGCCGCCCCGCCGCCAGCTCCGCCTCCACGGCCTTGCGCGACACCACGGCCAGCCCGACGCCGTCCTCCACCGCCCGCTTCATGTCCGCACTCGAGACGACCTCGGCCGCCACGGGCGGGTCCAGCCCCACCGACCGCAGGTGCCCCTCGATGAACCGCCGCGTCGCCGATCCCGGCATGCCCAGCACGAACGCGAAGCCGGCGAGCTCCTGCGCCGAGGCCAGCGTCACATCCTCCGGGCCCTCCCCATGCACCAGCTCATGGTCGGCCGGCGCCACCACGGCGAAGCGGTCCTCGCCCAGCACCGTCACGCGCAGGTCCGCGCGCCGCACCGGGCCCCACACGGCGCCCACGGCCGCATCGCCCGCGACCACGGCCTCGACGATGCGGTCCGTGATGTCGACGCGCAGCACGATGCGCACCGTCGGCTCGTCCTGGCCGAAGCGGCGCAGCAGCGGCGGCAGGTAGTAGGCGACGCCGGTGGCGCTTGCGCCCACGACCAGCGGCGGCGGCCCGTCCGACCGCCACGCCGCCAGCTCCTGCACCGCGTCGCGGCGCTGGCGCAGGATCACGCGCGCCCGCCGGTAGAGGGCCTGCCCGGCCGGCGTCGGCACCGCGCCGTCGCCGCGCCGCTCCAGCAGCACCACGCCGTACTGGCGCTCCAGCGCGCGCACGTGCATGCTCACCGCCGGCTGCGTCACGTGCATGCGCTCGGCCGCCGCCGTGAAGCCGCCGGCCTCCACGACCTCGCAGAAAGCCTCGATCTGCGCGAAATTCGTCGCCTGCCGCCCCCTGCCATCAGCGTTCGCTTATATCGGCCCACCCACTTCTGATTGGCCGTCCCCGTTCCCTGCGTGCTACGGTTCAGGCAACGTAAGGGGGGATTTTGCGCTGGCGATCCCCGAGATCGTGAGCGATTCGCCCACCAAGTGGGTGAAGGTCATCGATCAGGGCCGCTGCATCGGCTGCCATGCGTGCACGGTTGCATGCAAGGCCGAGCATGACGTGCCGATCGGTGTGACGCGCACCTATGTCAAACAGGTCGAGACCGGCCACTACCCGTCGGTCAGCCGCCATTTCCAGGTCACGCGCTGCAATCAATGCGAGGACCCGCCCTGCGTGCCGATCTGCCCCGTGACGGCGATGTTCATCCGCCCGGACGGCATCGTCGACTTCGACCGCGAGGTCTGCATCGGCTGCAAGGCCTGCATGGCCGCCTGCCCCTACGACGCCATCTTCATCAGCCCGGAGACGAACTCGGCCGAGAAGTGCAACTTCTGCGCCCACCGCATCGACCAGGGGCTCGAGCCCGCCTGCGTGGCGGTCTGCCCGGTCGACGCCATCCTGGTGGGCGACATCGGCGACCCCACCAGCGAGGTCAGCCAGATCATCGGCCGCGGCAAGGTCGACGTGCGCCGGCCCGAGAAGGGGACAAGCCCCAAGCTGTACTACGCCAACGACACGACGTTTGCGCGGCAGCGTGCCGGGGCGGGCGCCGGCACGCTGCCGAGCGGGCTCTGGAGCGACGTCCCTTCCGTGCAGCGAGCCGCAAGCCCGACGGCCACCATGGCCGCCGCAATGATTGCGTATGACATTCCGCACCACGTGCCGTGGGACTGGAAGGTCTCGCTGTACACCTGGACCAAGTCGATCGCGGCCGGCGCGTTCGCGGTTCCGGCGCTCTTTCTCGCCGGTGCCTCGACAGCCGCCACCGTCATCGCCCTCATCTTCCTCGCCATCACCGGCGGCCTGCTGGTCGCCGACCTCAGCCACCCGGAGCGGTTCCTGCGGGTCCTGACCCGGCCGCAGTGGAAGTCCTGGCTGGCGATCGGCTCGTACTTCATCTCGTTCTACGGCCTGGCGCTGTTCCTCGCCCTCTTCGCACCGGGCGCCATGCGCTGGCCCGGCATCGTGCTCGGCGGCCTCACCGCCGTCTACACCGCGTTCCTCTTCGCCCAGAGCAAGGCCCGCGACCTGTGGCAGAGCCCGACGCTCCCGCTCCACCTGCTGGCCCAGGCCCTGCTGGCGGGCGGCGCCATCACCGTGCTGCTGGGCGGCCCGTCCACGGCCCTCGCCATCGGCCTGGCGGCGCACCTGCTGCTGGCCGCGAGCGAGTGGCTGGTCCCGCACCCCACGGCCGACGGCGCCGGCGCCTTCCACAACATGACCGGCCGCAGCGGCTACGGCCTCGGCCTGGCGCTCGCCGTCATCGCGCTCGCCGTCGCCTGGGCCGTCCCGATCCTCGGCGCGCTCGCGGGCCTGGCCGGAGTGCTGCTCTACGAGCACGCATTCGTCCAGGCCGGCCAGTCCGTCCCGCTCTCGTAGTGGATCGCACGGGTCTCTCCCGTGCGATTCCGGGGTCAATGGATCGCACGGGTTTCTCCCGTGCGATTGCGGGGTCAATGGATCGCACGGGTTTCTCCCGTGCGATTGCGGGGTCAAGGGATCGCACGGGTTTCGCCCGTGCGATTGCGGGGTTACAGGAGGGAATCGTCGCGGCGGAGAGCTTGTCGCGCGACCACGAGCGGATCGGCCAGTTCCTCGACCACCTGGCCGTTGAGCGGGGCCTGGCCCGCAACACGCTCGACTCCTATGGCCGCG
>DAHVAF010000290.1 GCA_027314765.1 Clostridia bacterium
CAAAAAGGCCCATTCGTCGACATAGGGGAGTGACGCGGCATTGCGGGTCGCCCTCTATCTGCGCGTCTCAACCGATGATCGCCAGAACCTCGACACGCAGCGGCTGCCGCTCAACGACTTCTGCCGCGCCCAGGGTTGGACGGACATACTCGAGTACGCTGACGAGGCATCAGCCGCCGACCTGCGTGTGCGCAGCGCGTGGCGTCGGCTCATGGAGGACGCCGCCCGGCGTCGGTTCGATCTGCTGCTGGTATGGCGACTCGACAGGATGGCCCGGTCGGTCTTCGACGCGGCGCAGTCGTTGGAGCAGTTGCGCCACTGGGGCATCGGGCTCCGGTCACTGCAGGAGCCGTACATCGACACCACAAGTCCGTTCGGTGAGGCCCTGTACTTCATCACGATCGCGTACGCGGGGTTGGAGCGCGGCATCCTCCGCGAGCGGGTACGGGCCGGACTGGAGCGCGCCCGACGGCAGGGCAGGCATATCGGCCGGCCCGGCGGTACGACAAACAGGGGGTTCGAGGGTCGCGCCGCCAAAGTACTTCCGCGGGTCCGAAGCGGCTCCTTGACGGTATCGGCCGCAGCCGCGATGCTCGGCGTGAGCCGGTCGACGGTGCGGCGGCGACTTGACGTTGCATCTGGGCTGACCTTGCCGCGCCGGCCCGGTGCAGCATCAGGGGTCTCCACACTTGTGCGAAATGGCGATGGCAAGTGGCCAACGTAATCGGTACGACGCGATGCGGTCCGGGGCGACATCCAGGAACGTCCGCGGTTCAGTGTTGGCCGCTATGTGTGGCGGGCAACATCGCCATCGCGACGGGTGCGCGGCTGAACGCAGGGTCTGGTGCCACCCCAGAGGCCCCCTTACCCAGGAAGCGACGGCCGCCCGCGTTCGCCCCCCAGCATGAACTCGCGCAAGGAACGCACGGAGGGGATGCCCTCCAAGCGTCCGTCCTCCGTGGTTCCTCGGAGCCGTAGGTAGGTCGGGACGGCATTGACCCGGTAGTGCTCCGCCCGCTCCACGTTTGCGTCGATATCGACCGTCTCCACCGTAACTCCCAACCCGTGTGCGGCTTGCGCGACGAGGTCGGCGATGCCCTCGCAGGGGGGGCACCACGATGCGGTGAACACCAGCAGCGAGAAAACCGCCATAAGGGCGCGGTTCAGAGGAGCGGGTCCCGATTCCTGCCTCCGGGTGGATCCTGGTCGACGTGGGCAGCACCACTACCAAGGCACGCTGGCTGCAGCGTACCGCCGGCGGCTGGCGGCTCGGTGCGACCGCGCAGGTGCCCACCACGGTCGAGCGCCCGGTAGCGGACGTCATGGTAGGCGTTGGCCAGGCCCTCGACCGCCTGACGGACATGGCCCCCGAGTCGGCGGGTCCGCCCTTGGTGGCGACCTCCAGTGCGGGCGGCGGCCTGCAGGTGGCGGTGCTCGGACTCCGCCTGGGCACGTCGGGCCAGGCCGCTGCCCAAGCGGTGCTGGGTGCAGGCGGCTATGTCTCGGGCGCGTTCGCCTTGGACGATGGCCGCGCCTGGATGACGCGGATCCTGCGGCTCGCGGAGCTGCGGCCGGACGCCGTGCTCTTCGTCGGCGGCGTGGACCAAGCCGAGGTACAGCCGCAGTTGCTCGTCCTCGGCGAGATCCTGCGCATGGCGGACGTCCGCTCGCGCTGGTCGCCCGACGGCCGGGTTCCGGTGGTGTTCGCGGGCAACGCCGCTGCGCTGAGGGTGATGGAACCGACCCTGGTCGGCCACCCCGTCATCGGCGCCGGCAATGTCCTCGCCGACCCCCGCTCCGCTCGCGATAAGCTCATCCACATCTTCCTGGAGCACGTGATCCGGGCCGCGCCGGGCTACGACGCCCTTCGGGAGCGAGCCGCCTATCCGGTGCTGCCGACCCCGGTGGCGTTCGCGACCATGCTGGAGTCCTGGCACCCCGACGCGCCCTTTGCCGCCTTCGACATCGGCGGTGCGACCACCGACGTCTTCAGCGGCCCGCCGGTCCGGCGCACTGTCTCGGCGAGCCTCGGAATGAGCTACCACCTGAAGAACGCGCTGGCAAGCGTGGACCCCCGCCGACTGCGCCGCTGGCTTTCCCCGGAGGAGCTGGCACGCGCTGAAGCCTACGCTGCGACAAAGATGATCCGTGCGGAGGCGCTGCCGGATGACCCCGCGCTCGTGGCGGCAGAGGTCGCGATCGCGCGCGAGATCCTGGCCCTGGCCTGGGCGGAGCATCTGGCCTCAGG
>DAHVAF010000301.1 GCA_027314765.1 Clostridia bacterium
GCGCCCATCTGGCGCAGCAGCGCGCAGTAATCGCGGGTGTCGCGGATGTCCGGCGCGTTGCCGATGCGGGTTGGCTCCTGCGCGAGCAGCGCGGCGGGGATGGCTGCCAGGGCCGAGTACTTGGAGCCCGCGACCTGAACCGTGCCCCGCACGGAGCGATCGCCTCGAAGCAGCCAATCGGACAAACCCCATCGCTCCTCCACGTACGCGACCGTCCCGGCCTCGCGCGCCTTCCTGGCACGCGTCGGATCTCAGCCAGACGTCCCCGCGCCGCAATGTCCCTGGGGGTGGTATCATTCACACCGCATCAAGCCCCCAGCGGCGGTCAACGTATGGGCGTCGGGCGGAAAGTGTGCGGCCTCGCAAGTAATATCGTAGGTTGTTCGGTAGCATTGTAAGGGGAAGCGACGCAAGTTGCCACAGGATCGCGAAATCGCAGCACTCTTCAAGCTCGTCGACGACGGGGACGAGCGGATCGCCGAGGCGGCGTGGGAGGCGCTCCTCCAGCGCGCCGACCGGGCCCGCTCCGCCTTGGCCGCGATCGCCGATGGCATCGACGACGATGGGACTCGCGCCCGCGGGCTCCTGGAGGCCATCCGCCGCCGCGAGCTGATGGCCGAGATGGCGGGCGTGGCAGCCGACGGCGATGCGGGGCTCGATCTCGAGACCGGCGCCATGCTCATCGCCCGATTCGGCGATGCCGGCGCGGACTGCGACGGCGCCCGGGCCGGCCTTGACGCGCTGGCGGCCGGGTTGCGGGACCTGCCGAGTCCTTCCGGGGGGCCGCTGCCGCAGCTTGAGGCGCTCAATCGGCACCTCGCCGATCGCCACGGGTTTCGTCACGAGCGCGCCAAAATCATCCAGCCGTCGGACTCCCTGCTGCACCGCGTCCTTGATCGCCACCGCGGCTCGCCGGTCTCGCTGGCGGTGGTTTGGATTCTGGTCGGACGGCGGCTCGGCGCTGTGGTGCACGGCATCAACATGCCGGGCCACTTCCTGGCCGCATGGGACGCCAACGGGCGGCGCGTCTTCTTCGACCCGGCGGATGGCGGCCGGCCTCTGTCGCGGGCCGATTGCGCGCGCCTGCTCTCGCAGGCCGGCGTGGCCTTCAGCGACGGCCTGCTGTCCCCAGTGCCGTCGCGCCTGATCCTGGTTTGCATGATCAACAACCTGATCGACCTCTGCGAGCGGCGTGACGGACCGGACAGCGCGGACGCCGCCTGGTGGGACCGGCTGCGCGCGACGCTGCTGCCGGACGCGCAGGCGGATGAGCCCACTTCCGAAGCGGGGTCCTGACAAGACTGGACACCACTCTGACCGCAGGCTACCACGTGCGGGCGCTGTGCAGGTCATGCCCGGCACCTGCCCCAAACATGTGACGGCGGCACCCAAAACCGATCGCCCGAAGATGGCATAGGGGAGGTCTGTTGCCATGGCCGGACCGCGGCCGCCCGACCGCATGATTCCCGCGCTGACGCTTCACGGCGGACGCACAGAGCGGTACGCCGGAGATTATCGCTTCCGGCCGGCGGCATATGGCATCGCCGTGCGCGAGGGCCGCGTTCTGCTTGGCCGATCCGCGTTCTCGGGACTCTGGGACATCCCCGGGGGGGCGGTGGAGCCGTGGGAGCTCCTGCCCGAGGGGCTGAAGCGGGAATTCTTCGAGGAAACGGGCGTTGAGTGCGAGGTGGAGGACGCCGTCCACTTCGCCGAGTCCTTCTTTGCCATCTTCACCAACTCATACCACTCTCTGCGCTTCTACTTTCGCGTGCGGGTGCCCGAGGACGCGATCCTCCTGCCACAGCGCGCGGAGATCAGCGACTTGAACTGGGTGAATCCAGAGCAGGCGGTCCCAGAGGACTTTGCCCCGGGCGACCTCGCTATATTGCGGCGCGTTCTCGGGAACTGAAGCTCTTTGGGTCCAACCGGTGCCCGCCGCAGTGGGGGCACCGGCTGGCGGTGGGTGCGCCTATCGAGTCGTGCCGCCGAATGTCCACGGGTTGGGGCTCCAGGGTCGGTCGGCGCCGGGCCAGGACGACCATGGGTTGGTCGGCTGGCCGAACGCGGGTGGCGCGGCCGTCGGGGATGAGCCCTGCTGGGGCGACGGATTCGGAACTCCATCAGTAGTTACGTTGATGCCGATCGTTGATGTGCCGTCTGTTGGTGGCGTAAGTGAGCTTACGTCCGCGGATGGCGTGACGTCACTCGTCGTCACCGTCGCTTCGGCCGGTGTGGGTGCCGCGGTCGCCCCAGGGCTCGCCTCGATCGCCTGTGCCGTCCCTGCTCCGGTGCTGGTGCTGGATTCCGCCTCGCCGGTCGTGGGTGAATCGACCGCGGCGGCCTCGGCAAAAAGCGCGCTGACCGATGGGCCCGACTCTCCATGGGCATCGGCGCCACTGTGCACGCTGGCCAGGTCGGCCAGCCCCGGCTGCTGCTCGCCGCCCCGCTCCGACGACGCGGCGATCTCCGAATACGCACCGCCTGCATCGGCGTGGGGCGGTTGGGCGGCGGCGGGTCCGACCTCGCCGGCCGTCGGGGGCGTGGGTGCCATGGCCGGCTCTTCACCCTCGGCCGGTTGCGGTTGGGTCACCTCGGAGGCGTGGTCGCGAGCCAGGCCTTCTTCAGATGATGGTTCAGGCTCGACAATGGACTCGCCTGACTCGGTCGCCGCGGTGTCGCCGGCGTATGCACGGGCGATGTGCGGCTCCGCTGGAGCGTCAGCCGGTTGGGCGGCGGCTGCGATCTCGGCCCAGGTTCCCTCGTCAATCGGCGCGTTCGTCGGTGGATCTGCCGGTGCGTCTGGACTCTGGCCCTCGGCCGCCGATCCGGCCCCAGACTCTTGACCCCGGGGCACCGTGTCCTCGAGCGGTCCGCCAGGGGCCGCCAGCGCGGCGTGGCTTGCCGAGACCGCCTCCCCGGCGCCGGCAGCGCTTGAAATCGATCTATCGTCGTCGTCATGGCCGTCTGGCCGCGCCTCGGCGGACCCCTCCGGAGCAATGGCTATGGCTTCGCCGGTGTCGTCGCCCGTGGCGTAGCCAGCCGCCGGTGCCGCTCCGTCCAGGGCCGCATCGCCAGTGGGCTCGGCGGTGGCGGTGCCATGCGGGGCGTCGGCCCGGTCCGGCAGGGCGCCGATCGCGACGGAGGCGCCTGGGTCCGTGAGCATGGCCGCACCCGACAGAGGATCCTGCCCGCCGTCGAGATTGATGCCAGTTGGGCCATCGGAGTCGCCCCTGCCCCGGC
>DAHVAF010000305.1 GCA_027314765.1 Clostridia bacterium
CTGTCCGATGCGGAGCTGGAGGCGGCGGCGGAGCAGGTGGGCGTCAGGGTCGAGGCGTGACACGCCTCGGCCCTGGCGCCCACGCAGAGGGTCCGGTTCAGGTGAAGGTGCACGCAGGCAGCGTTTACTCCGGCCGCGTTCATCCACACGACCACGTCGTCGGACCGAGCGGGGTGGTCGCCCCTGTCTCCTGCCCGGCCCGGCACGGGTCGCGGCTCCACCCGCTCTTGGCGGTGGCCTGCGCTGCAGTGCGCGCCCACATGGCGCCGTGAGCGGGGCGCAGGCGGGGCCGGAAGGGTCGATCGCCGTGTGGTCGAGCAGCAGGAGGTAGCGCACGGGCGCAGGTCACCGCCCGCGAGCGCGACGGCGGCGCGCTGGGCCTCATGCGACAGACCGTGCGGCGACCGCACCGGGAAGGCCGCCGCGGGCGGCGGCAGGGCGAGCCCGTGGCGGGCCTGAAGGTCGCGCTCGATCCGCGTGACGCGCCGGCTAGGGGGTGCAGCCGCTGGCGCGCCAGGTCGAGTATCGCGGCTGAGCTGTCCACGCCGGCGACGCTCGGGTGTGGGGCCCGGGCCGCCAGGTCGGCCTCGAGCAGGATGGTGCCTGCGGCGAGGTCGCGGACCCCGTGGCCCGGCCCTGCCGTTGCGACCAGAAGCGCGAGACGGATGTCGACCTGTTCCGCGCTGCACGCTGCGATCCCACGCGGCGGCGAAGGCGGCTCGTTCCCGGGCTGGTCAGGGATGGGGCCTGCTGACGGCGCCGCACGGATGGCGTGGACCGGTCGGCGCCGGGCTCATCCGGTGTGGTGGGCTTCACGGCGAGACGGTAGGCTGGTGGCATGGTGATCCCCGCCTGGGTGCGCGCCAACCACAACATGCGCTGGCTGCTGGCGGCGCGCGCCATGCGCAGCTTCAGCCAGGGCTTCCTGTCGGTCGTCGTCCCCCTCTACATCGTCACGCTCGGGTTCACGGGGCTGACCCTGGGCTCCATCCTGACGCTGGCCACGGTGGGCGGCAGCCTCATGTCGCTCGCCGTGGGGCTGACGGGCGACAAATACGGGCGGCGGCCGGCCATGATCGGCGTGGCGGCGATGGCCAGCCTCGGCATGGTCAGCTTCGTGTTCGTCCACAGCTACCTGCTGCTGGTGGTGGCCAGCGTGCTGAGCACCGTGGGCGCCGGCGGCGGCGTGGGCGGCGGCGGGGCCTGGGGCCCCTTCTACCCGGCGGAGCAGCCGCTTGTGGCCAACTCCTGCCCGCCCGAGAACCGCAACGGCGCCTTCGCGGCCATCTCGTTCGTGGGCGTGCTGGCCGGCGCGGCGGGGTCGGCTCTGGCCATCGTGCCGCAGTCCCTGCACAGCCACGGCTGGGCCTGGGTGCCGGCCTACCGCGTGATGTTCTGGGCGGCGGCCGTCATGGCCGTGGGCACGCTGGTGGCGTGCCTGGGGGTGCGGGAGGAGCGGCCGCAGGGCGTCACCTCGATCTGGCCGTCGGCGCACGCGTGGTCCGTGCTGCGGCGGCTGTCGCTGACGAACGCCCTGAACGGCTTCGGCTGGGGGTTCCTCGGCGCCCTGCTGACGTACTGGTTCTACGAGCGCTTCCACGTGGGGCCGGCGGCGCTGGGCGGGCTCTTCACGGCGGCCAACGTGCTCGCCGCCCTGCCCTACCTCTTTGCGGCGGCCTTGGCGCGCAAGCTGGGCGCGGTCCGCGCCGTCACCAGCACGGGCATCGTCGCCGCCGCCCTGCTGGTCGTCATGGGGCTGGCCCCCACCTTCGCGATCGCTGGCGCCGTGTTTCTCATCCGCATCGCGATCAACGCCCTCAGCCTGCCGATCCGCCAGTCGTACGTGATGGGCATCACGGAGGACAAGCACCGATCGGCCGTGGCGGCCATCGGCGGCCTGCCGAGCCAGATGACCGCCTCGCTCAGCCCCAGCATCGGCACCTACCTCATGCAGAGCTGGACCATGGAGGCGCCGCTTTGGTTGGCGGCGGCCTTTCAGTTCCTGAACTGGGCCGTGTATTGGGGCGTGTTCCGCCGCGAGGCGCCGCCCGAGGAGCGGCGGGCGAGCGCGCCGGAGACGGCCGCGGGCGAGGAGGCCCGGGCCTCGGGCGACTCCGGCCGATAGCGACGCCCGCGGGCCAGGGCCAGTCAGCGCGAGGCCGGCCGCTCGGCGCGCCGCGGTGGCTTCGGCGGGCGGGGGGAGCGCGCAGAAACCGCCTGGCGACGCGACGCGCCGCATGCGGCCTCGAGCACCGCCGCCGGCACCCTGCGCCGGCCAGCATGCCTTCAGCGCCGCATCCCCCAGCCCAGCACCGCCGGCGGCAGCGCGCACAACCGACCGGAAGTGCGCGCAGCACCGGACGCGCCACAGCCAGCACCGCCGGCGGCAGGGCGCACCGACAAGGGATGCCCTCACCGCCGCACGAGGCGCAGCCAGGGGGCCAGCACCTCCTCGGGTGAGCCGCCGCCATGCAGATAGCGCGGGGCCCCGTGCCGGGCTGCCGGGCTCTCCACGAAGCCGTGGTCGGAGAAGATCCAGACCTCGCTCCCCGAGCGGAGGGCGGCCAGGGCGGGGCGCAGCCGGTGCCGGCACTGGTCGGCGAAGCCCGCCGCCAGCTCGCCGTAAGGCTCGCGGGAACCGTGCACGCGGTCGTCCAGGAAGGGCCAGCGCACGATCACGGGCGAGGGGTCATCGCACTCGACGCCCTCGGTCCAGGTCACGACGGGGAGCTCGCAGCCAGCCGCCCGCAGCGCCGCAAGGTACGCTTCCGTCGTGGTCGGCACCCGCGCCCAGGTGAATCCGCGCTCGCGCACCGTCGCCACATCGTGCATCGCCGTGGCGAGCTCGTCAGCCAGGTCCTCGCGCAGGGCATCCAGCCACCACAGGTGGCTCCCCGAGGCCATCCGCCGCCACAGGGCCTCGATCCCAGGGCCGGGGGCCACCCGGGAGAAGGCCGGCCGCAGCTCGCCCAGGCGCTGCACGCACTCCGCGGCCCAGGCGGAAAGTGGCGGTAGGGGCATCAGACCGGCCTCGGCGGCCGCCACGTGCAGGCGGCCCACCGCCAGCTCCACCCGGCCGGCCGGTCCGCGCCAGAGCATCTCCCAGCCCCGCGTGTCGGCGGGCGGAGGCTGCCGCAGCGCCTGGAGGCCCCCCGCCACCGCAGCCGCAGCGCGGCAGGCATCCGCAGCCGCAGAGGTGCCCACGACCCGCAGGACCGAAGCCGGATCGGCCACGCCGTCCCAGAGCGCGTGGATAACCACCGTGGCCGCACCCGGCGCGTCCACGGCGGCCAGGGCCTCGTCCGGGCTCAGTGGCGGGAGAGTGGCGGCCGCTGCCGGGAACCCCAAGCGCACGAACGCGCCGGGGGGGACCTCCCCCACCCAGGCCCGCACGAGCGCCAGCACGCCGTCCGGCACCAGGACTCGGCCGCGCAGCCGCTCCGCCAGCTCGCCGGGGTCGCGGTCCACCACCACCATCTGTCCCTCCAGGGCCTCACGGATGGCGGCGCCGACCTCCCCCGCCAGTGCGGCCGCCGCGGCCGGGAGGGGCTCCAGGCGCGCCCGCCGCAGGAAGGCCGCCATACGCTCGGCCTGCTCGGCGCGCCCCACCGCCCGCAGGGCGGTCGCATGGGCGCGAAGCCGCTGCTGGGCCGCGGGGGCGCTGAGGGAGGCGAGGTAGCCCCGGGCGCTGGCCTCCGCATCCACGGTCAGGTCGCCGATGGCGGGCCGACGCGGCGGGTGGGCCGGCCGGAACCCGCAGGCGCAGAGGGGCGTCCGGCGCAAGCGCTCGGCGAGGTCGGCCTCCCCCAGCCGGCACGCGCTGGCCAGGGCGCCATCGAGCTGCCGCTGGACCCCCGACCAGGGCTTGGGCGACTCGGTCGCGGGCAGGACGGAGAGGGTCGTGGCCACGACGGCCGCATGGGAGGCCCGCAGAGCACGGTATGGCACCACCGCGGCCTCCCCCACGGCGTCGGCGTGGGCGCGCAGGTACTCGGCGGCGTACGCGTCGCGAAAGCGCTCGCAGTCGGCCAGGAGTTCGGTCCAGGCGGGAAGTGGCGACGCCGCCCGCCCAGCGAGCGCGACGGCCTCGGCCCGCAGGGGGTGCTCCGCCGGCAGCGCGCCGACCGCCCCCTCCAGGTAGCCGGCGGCCCAGAGGTAGGGGTCGAAGCCCTCGGCCAGAAAGCGCCGCAGATCCTGGCAGCGGGCCACCAGGGAGGCCGCCTCGGCCTGGCCGTCCCACGCCTGCAGAAAGGCCTTCAGGCCCTGGTCGGCGGCGCCGACCAGGGCCTGAAGGCGCCGGAGGTCCGAGGCGGCGGCCGCAGCCAAAGTCCGCGCGGACGGCAGCCGGCCCACGTCGGCCAGCCGTGCCTGGCATTCCGCCGCCAGCTGCCGCTGGGCCCCGCACCAGGCGCGGACCGCATCCCAGGCCTCGCGCTGGGTGGCCTGGGAGAGATGCCCGGCGCGCAGCCGCTCCGGGAGCCAGGGCAACGCGCGCAGGGTGCCCAGCGGTCCCGGCGCCAGCAGCTCACCCGCGGCCAGTCCATCGGCCTCCCAGACGGCTGCCGGGACCAGTTTCTCGCTGGACAGGCGACGCCCGCCGCGGCAGAGGTCGGCCACGCCCGCCCCGACCACGAGGAGCATCAGGACCTCGAAGGCCCGGCGCTGCAGGCCGTAGGGTCCCCGGCGCAGGCGCCCGTATAGGTCGGCGGCCGAGACGGGGAGGCCGGGCGTGGCGCCGCGCAGGGCGACCTGCACGTCGCCGAGCACCGGGGCCGCCTGGGGATCCAGGTGCAGGCGCAAGCCGCCATCCGCCGTGCGGGCGACCAGGCCGAACGGGAGGTAGGCCTCGGCCACGGCCGCTGCGCCCGACTGGCCACCGTCGCACCGCCCCTCGCGGCACAGGGTGCGGAGGGCATGCAGGAACACCCCCTGCGCCGCCGGCAGCCGCAGCTCAGGATGTCGCGGGAAGCGGCGCGCAAGCGCCGCGCCCAAAACGCTGCCCAGGCGCTCGGCCAGGGGCAGGGGGGCCGCCCCCGCGGCGGGACCGTCCACCCCGAGGATCGCGCCCTCAGCGTAGAGCGCGTGGTAGATGGCCGCCACCCGCCGCTGCACGTCGGGCAGGATCGCGGCCAGCGCGTCGCGGAGGTCGCCGGGATCGGCGGCAAGCTGGGCGAGGGCCGAGGCGTCCCCAAGCGCCGCTTCCTCCGCAGGCATGGCGGGGCGCGGCAGCCAGCAGAAGAGCAGCGCGCGGGGGGCGGCTGCGGCCAGCCAGCGGCGGGCCGGCCCCGTCCAGTCGCGGTGGGCGCGCTCGACGGCACCGGGCAGGGGTGGCACCACCAGGACGGCGGCGTCGGCCTCACCCGCGTCAAGGTCGCGCGCCAATCCGCGGATGAGAGCCTCGGACAGGGGCTGGCCCTCGGCGGCGATGAGGCGCACCACCCGGCGCGCGCCGCGCCACGGCACCTCCTGGGTCAGCTCGCCGGAAGCTTGGAGGCGTCCAAGGGGCAGGCCGGGGTCGACGCACCAGGCCGCCAGCCGCAGCCAGGGCCCGACACCGTCGCGGTCCGCCTGCGCGCGGGTGGTGGCCAGCCGGCGCTGCAGGCGGAGGCCATCGTCGAGCTGGGCGTCCAGCCGGTAGGCCGGCTCGCCCGTGGCGGCGGCCTCGGCGGCCACGAACGCGCCTGCGCCGGCCAGGCGCGCCCGCACCGAGGCCACGAACTCGAGGTTCGGCGCCGGGCCGAGGTCCGTGAGGGGGTGCAGGAGGGCGAGGGCGATCTCGCGCGGGCGCATGCCGCGGGGCGGCTCGGCGGCCGCGGCCAGGGCCAGGAGCTTGCCAAGGCGGATGGCCAGGGCGCGGGGCTCGGGGTCGGCGAACAGGGCGCCGACGTCGGCAGCCAGGGCTGGCAGCACGGCGGCGGCGAGGGCCTCGGTGGCGGGATTCTCGCGCAGGCGGTCCGCGAAGTGGTCGCAGAGGGCGTCGGGGCAGAGCAGCGTGCCGGCTGGTTGCGCCAGCACGGGCGCGATGCCGCGGGCGGGGTCGCCGTGGAGACTGGCGAGCACGAAGTCGACGGCGCCGCGGCGGGCCGACAGCAGGCCGCTCAGGTCGTGGAGCCAGGCCACGGTCTGCGGGTGGAAGGGGTAGAGATCGGCGAACGCCTCGGCGCTGAACGGCAGGCGCCCGAACAGGCGGGTGAGCTCGGCGTGGCGGGCGAGCAGCCAGGGGCGGGCACCCGGGCGGAGGCGCCGCAGGCGGCGGGTGATGAGGTCCGCCGTGTGCACGCGGTCGAGGGCCAGACGCGCCGGGAAGCGGTCGCTGAGACGCGTCCGCAGGTCGGGGGCCAGGTACAGGCTCGCGGCGAGCGGCTCGTTGAGGGAGGCGATCACGTGGGCGCGCGCCGCTGGCGCCCACTCGGCCAGGAACTGCAGGAAGCGCACGTCCTCGGAGAGCGGTGGACCGGACGGCTTGCTGCGGAGGTACTCGGAGAGCTCATCGAGGAGGATCAGCAGGCCGCGGCCGCGCAGGGCGGAGCGGATGGCGGAGAAGGCGCGGGGACGCGGCAGGCAGGCGATCTCGGCCGCTTGGCGGCGGGCGCGCCCGGCGGCGGCGGCCAGAGTGGCGCGCACGGTGGTCTCCAGGGGCTCGGCGGCCGCGTGGTCGATCAGCGAGACGGGCGCCACGGCGAGGGCGGGGCGTGGCGGTCGCGGCATGCCGGCCAGGGGCTCGCCCGCCGCCCAGATCGCCAGGGCCGCCAGGAGGTGCGACTTGCCGGCGCCATACGGCCCCTCGACCAGCAGCGGGCGGCCGCGGCCGGCGGCGACGGCGGCCGCAAGGGCCGACAGCCAGCGGTGCAGGACCGGATCGACGAGGAAGGCCGTGCCGAGCATACGCCGGCGGGTGGGGTCGGCGAGGTCGGTCAGGCGCACGACCGACGGCACATCGGCGGCTTCGACCAGGTCCCCGACCGTCTGGGGCCAAGCGCCAGGGGCGCCAGGGGCGCCAGGCGCCGTTCCGTCCCGGTCCGTTGAGTCGGGGGCGGCCGGCAAAGCGGCGCTCGCGCCCGCCTCCGTCTGAGGGCCGACGGCTGCATGGACGTCCGTGGCCTGGGCTCGCGACGCGAAATCGTCGACCAAGCTGCTCAACCCCCTCGTCGGTGCGGGCCTGACGTCCGCCCGGCCGGTGCCTGCGGGCGCGCGCCGCCCAGCCGCCGCACCGCATTCCAGACCGGGCCAGGGTTGGCGGCCGACCGGGCCAGCTCGATCAGCGCCCGCCGGGTCGCGGCCACGCGCCCCAGCCGGACGGCGTCGGCCACCACGGCCGCAAGCACCTTCGGCTGGTCCGCGCGGAGCCGGAGCGTCCGCATCAGCAGGGGCAGGCCGGCCTCCGCGCCCTGGGCCCGGCGCACCGCGAAGGCTGCCGAGGCCGCCACGCCCGGGTCGTCGGGCAGGGCGGCCGTCGCCCCCATCAGCGGATTCACCGCGGCGGCATCGTCCCCAGCCCGCATCAGCAGGCGGCCATGCAGGGCCAGGACGTAAGGGTTGGCGGCCACCGACGGCAGCAGCAGCATCCGCCGGACCGCATCCGCCGCCTCCCCGGGATCGCGCTCCTGCAGCCGGCAGTCCAGGGCCTCGGCCCGGGCCCAGAGGGCTCGGGCCGTCGTGGTGGGAGGCCCTGCCGTGTGAACGGCGGCATCGTCTCCGCGCGCACCCGCACGACCCTGGCGGCGCCCGCCTTCGTCGGCCGCCGCCAGCGCCTCGAACGCATCCGCCGCCTCCGCCCACCGCCGCGCCCGCCGCAGCGCGGCCGCCCACACCCGCATCAGCCCCGGATCCCCCGCCAGCCGGGCCCGGTGCGCCTCCACCAACTCCAGGGCCGCGGCCCCCTGCCCGCCAGCCAGCAGCGCCGCGGCCAGCTCCTCCAGCGCGCCCGCATCACCGCCCCGCTCCCACGCCGCGGTGGCGACCTGGATCCGCAATCGTGCCGCAGATCGGGACCGGTGGGTGGCCATGCGGCGGCGCCGCACCCCCTTCCCATAGATCATCCACAATTTACCATATCACCACCCCACCCGCCAAGGTCGTATGCCAGGCCCGCAGGAGACATGGCCCCACCCGTGCAATGCCACCCAGCGAAGGGAGCTGCCGCCGCCATGCCTGAGCCGCGCCCGCTCAAGGTCGACGACTACTTCCGCTTCCGCATGCTGAGCGAGCCCGCCCTGTCGCCCGACGGCCGCCGCGTCGCGTTCACCGTGCAGGCGGGCGACCCCGAGAAGGACGAGAGCAGGAGCGCCATCTGGCTCGCCGAGGTCGGCACCGCCGACGGAGCCCGCCAGGTGACCGCCGGCACCTCCCGCGACCGCTCGCCGGTCTGGTCGCCGGACGGCAGCCACATCGCCTTCATCTCCGACCGGGCCGACGGCCGCGCCCAGATCCACATCCTGCCGGCCGCCGGCGGCGAGGCCCGCCGCGTCGAGACGGACGAGCCGGTCCAGGGCGGGCTCTGCTGGTCGCCCGACGGCGCGACCCTGGCCTTCACCGCGCGCGTCTGGAGCAAGCCCGACGGCTGGGCCCCCTACCCCGGCGCCCCCGAGGGCGACACCGAGCGTGCCCGCGCCCTCGCGGCCCCCCGCGGCAGCCAGGCCAACGCCGCGAGCCAGCCGCCCAAGCCCGCCTCCGACGTCAAGGTGATCACCCGCCTGCTCCACCGCATGGACGGCATCGGCGAGTACGGCGACCGCCGCAACCACGTCTTCACGGTCCCGGCCGACGGCTCGGCCAAGGCCACCCGCCTCACCGAGGGCGACTTCGACCACGCCGCGCCGGCCTTCGCGCCCGACGGCCGCCACGTGGCCCTGACCGCGAACCGCCGCGCCGGCGATGCCGCGGACCTGGCCAACCACATGGACCTCTGGGTCGTGGACCGCGGCAGCGGCAGCCTCTCCCTCCTCCTTCAGGGCGACGGCCCCGTCATGAATCCGGCCTGGTCGCCCGACGGCCGCCACATCGCCTTCAACGGCCATGACGGCCATGCCGGCCGCAAAACGTCGGCGGCCTGCTGGGTGGTCGCCTGGGACGGCGCGGACGCGCCGGCCAAATCGTTCGCCGATGCCCGCTGCCTCAGCGCGCCGCTCGACCGCCCCGCGTCGTACGCCGGCGGCTCCGACCTCCGCCAGCAGGCCATGGCACAGCCCGAGTGGGCCGCCGACAGCCGCCACGTGTACTTCCCGGTCAGCAGCGAGGGCGACACCGCCGTCTTCCGGGCCGCCGTCGAGGGCGGCGCCCCGACGGCCCTGACCGCGACCGGCCCCAACGGCCGCACCCTCGCCGGCTTCTCCGTCGCCGCCGACGGGACGCTCGCCTACGTCGCCGGCGACCTGGTCACACCGGACGAGCTCTACGCGCGAGGGCCTGACGGCCGCGAGACCCGCCTCTCCGCCCTCAACACCCCCCTGCTCGCCGAGCTGCACATCCAGCCGGTGCGCCGCTTCCGGTACGAGGGCGCCGACGGCATGCCGATGGACGGCTGGTTCATCCCGGCCGTGGGCGTGCCCGCCGGCCGGGGCCTCCCCCCCTGCGTGCTGAACATCCACGGCGGCCCGCACGGGATGTACGGCAACGCCCTGCAGTTCGGCATGCAGCTCTACGCCGCCAACGGCCTGGCCGTCGTGTACACCAACCCGCGCGGCAGCGAGGGCTACGGGCAGGCCTTCGTGGACGCCTGCTCCGGCGACTGGGGCGGCAAGGACTACGTCGACATCAGCAAGGGCCTGGACCACGCCATCGCGCAGGGCTGGGTCGACGGCGCGCGCTGCGGCGTCACGGGCTGGTCGTACGGCGGCTTCATGACCTCGTGGACGATCACGCAGACGGGCCGCTTCAAGGCCGCCATCGCCGGCGCCATTGTCGCCAACCGCCACTCCTTCTACGGCACGAGCGACATCGGCGTCCACTTCGGCGAGGGCGAGTTCCCCGGCAGCCCCTGGGAGAACGAGGACGGCCACCTGGCCCGCTCGGCCCTGCGCTTCGCCACGCGGGTCACCACGCCCGTGATGTTCCTGCACGGCGAGGGCGACCTGCGCTGCCCCATCCCGCAGACGGAGGAGTTCTTCACCGCCCTGCGCCGCCAGGGCAAGACGGCCGTGATGGTGCGCTACCCGGGCGAGTTCCACGGGTTGCAGAAGCCGCGCCACAAGGCCGACCGCATGGCCCGCTCGGTCGCCTGGTTCAAGCACCACCTCTGAACCGCGGATTCGTGAGGGGCCGCGCCTGCGCGCGGCCCCCGCGCGACGCAGCAGGCAGCGGCGGGTGCGCTTGGGCTGGGGGCCCAATGCATCCCGCATGGCCTTCGCCATCCCTGGCTGCGGCGACCCGCCTGTGCTAGAATATTTCGCATGGCGAAACACGTCCTCCGCGAGCCGCTTCCGGAGGGGATCTCCCGCCTCATCAGCATCCGCACCCTCCGCAGCGTCGCCCAGGGCGCCCTCGGCGTGGCCTTTCCCCTCTACCTCGTGCGGCTCGGCATCTCCACCGTGGCCATCGGCGCGCTGTTCACGGCCGCGGCTGTCGCCAGCGCCGCCCTGACCCTGGCCGTCGGGCTTTTGGCCGACCGGTACGGGCGCAAGCCGTTCATCGTCGCCTTCGCCGTCCTGACGGCGCTCGGCGGCGCGGTACTGCTGGCCTCGCACAGCTTCTGGGCAATGGCGCCCGTGGTGGTGCTGGCCGGCATCGGGCGCGGCGGCCTGGGCATCGGCGGCGGCCAGGCCGGGGCCTTCGCGCCGGCCCTGCAGGCGATGATGGCCGAGAAGGCGGGCGACCGGCGGCGCACGCCCATCTTCGCCCTGGCGTCGGGGATCAGCGCGTACGCCTCGGCCGGCGGGGCCCTGCTCAGCGGCGCCGCCGACTGGCTGGCGCGGCCGGGCGCGCCGCTGCTTGGGTATCAGGCGCTCTTCGCGATGACGCTGGCCGTGGGGCTGGCCATGGTCATCGTCCTCGCCCCCGTGCGGGAGGCCGTGCGGGCGCCCCAGCCGGCGGGGCGGCGGACGGTCCTCAGCCGGGCGTCCTGGGCCGCCGTCGGCAAGCTGTCGCTGGCCGGCGCCCTCAACGGCCTCGGCATGGGGTTTGTCACCGGCTTTCTGCCGATCTGGTTCAACCTGCGCTTCGGCGTGGGCGTGGCGGCCGTCGGCGCCCTGATGGCGGGCGTCGGCCTGCTGGCGGGACCGGCCTTCGCGACGGCAACCCGGGTGGCGCGGCGCTGGGGCGAGGTCCGGGCCATCACCTTCTTCCGGGGGATCGCGCCGCTGCTGCTGGCCGCCATGCCCCTGGCGCCGACCTTCCCTGCCGCGGCGGCGGTGTATGTGGCGGCCATGGCCTTCACCATGGCGCCCATGCCCATCCGGCAGTCCTTCGCCATGGGCGTGGTGGAGGAGCGGGAGCGGGCCTCGGCCACGGGCATCCGCGCCACGGCCGTCCGGCTGCCGTCGGCCGTCAGCCCGGCCCTCACGGGCTACCTGCTGGACGCCGGCGACCTTGGCCTGCCCCTGTGGCTGATGGCCGGGTGCATGGCGATCAGCGCGGCCCTCTACTACGTCTTCTTCCAGGAGCGGGACCTGACGGCGGCCGCGGCGGCGCAGGGCGCCGACTGAGACGGTTGGCCGCCTGCGCGGCCATCCGTGCGGCCCTCCATTGCGTATGCTTCCGATGCGTATGCTTCCGATCGCGCGACCTCGCGTTGGCGCAGGGCGCGCGGCCATCAACGTCACCCTCTACTGCGCGTTCTTGCGGGCGCGCGACCTCGCGGCGGTCCAGGGTGCCGACTGAAGCCGAAGGTCGCCCACGTGGCCAGCGGAGCGGCCCTCTCCCTGTGTGGTTCCGGAAGCGTGACCTCGCGGCGGCGCAGGGCACCGACTGAGGCGGGTCGAAGCACCCCCGCGGGGTGAGCGCGCGTGCCGGATCCGGCCATGGGCGGCCTGTTGGAGTTTCTGCGCCTTCCGTCGCTCTCGACCACCGGCCGGGGCATCGCCGAGACGGCGGCGTGGCTCTGCGGCCAGGCGGGGGCGCTCGGCGCCCAGGCCGACGTGTACCCGACGGCGGGCCACCCCGTGGTGGCCGGTGTGTTCCCGGGCGGCCCACGCACCATCCTGCTCTACGGACACTATGACGTGCAGCCACCCGAGCCCCTCGAGCTGTGGGAGAGCGACCCCTTCGCGCCGGCCCTTCGGGACGGCAAGATTTACGCCCGTGGCGCCACGGACGACAAGGGCAACCTCTGGGCGGCGCTGATGGCGGCGGCCCGCGCGCATTCGGTGACGGTCAAGTTCATCTTCGAGGGCGAGGAGGAGGTCGGCAGCCCCAACCTCCTGCCGTTCCTGCGCGCCCACCGCGAGATGCTGGCCTGTGACGCCTGCGTCCTCTGCGACCGCGGCATCCACGAGTCCGGCCGCGGCCAGCTGTACCTCGGCAACAAGGGCATGATCCACGTCGAGCTGCGGGCCACCGGACCGAAGCGGGACGTGCACAGCAGCCAGGCGCCCCTGCTGCCCAACCCGGCATGGCGCATCGTGGATGCGCTCGTCCGCCTCCGGGACTGGCATCCCCCGCTGCCCCGCCCGGCCGTCACCGGCATCCCCTTCGAGGCCGCCGAGTACATGGCGACCTACGGGGTCGACTATGTTCCGGACGATCCTGTCGCCCGGCTCCTCTACGAGCCCACCTGCAACATCCAGGGCATCGGCGCCGGCTACCAGGGCCCGGGGAACAAGACCATCATCCCGTCCACCGCCTTCGCCAAGGTCGACATCCGGCTGGTGCCCGGCCAGGACCTGCCGGAGTGCGCGGCCATGGTCAGGGAGCGGCTCGCTGGCATCGACTGCACCATTGAAGCGACCATGCGGCCCTATCAGGCACCCGCGGACCACTGGGCAGTGCGCGCAGCCATTCAGGCTGCGCGCACTGCCTACGGCGGCGAGCCGGTCGTCTGGCCGCACGTGGATGGCTCCGGACCACTCGGCGAGATCGCGGACACCCTGGGTGCGCCGGCCTTCCTGATCGGCCTTGGCAGCCCCTTTGCCACCGCGAACACGCACGCCCCCAACGAAAACCTCGAGGTCGACGCGTTCTGGAAGGGCATCGCGATGATGGAGGGGTTCTTCGCAGCCTGCGCGGAGGGGTGAGCCATGGAAGTCGCCGACCGGCTGATGGAGGCCATGGCCCGGCGCGGAATCGCCAACCTCTGGTTCACCTCGGGCACGGAGTTGGCTTTCTTTCAGGAGGCCTATCAGAGGGCCCGGGCGGAGGGCCGCCCCACCCCGCACCTGCGGACCTGCCCGCACGAGCATGTGGCACTGGCGGCGGCCGGGGGTGAGACGCGTGTCACGGGGCGGCCCTCCGCCACTGCCGCCCATGTCGACGTCGGGCTGATCACCGCCGGTGGCGCCATCCACAACGCCTTCCGCGGGGGCTATCCGGTGCTGATGACCTCGGGGTACGCGCCGTCAGCGCCGCCGGGGAGCCACCGCGGTGCGCGCGACTCCTACATCCAATGGCAGCAGCAGCTGCCCGACCAGGGGCAGATCGTCCGCCCGTACATGAAGTGGGACCATCGCCTGAATGCCTGGGACGACCCGGACCTCGTCATCGGGCGGGCCGTGCAGATGATGCTGTCGGCGCCCCAGGGTCCGGCGTACCTGGCCCTGCCGCGCGAGGTGACGATGGCGCCCGCGGCACCCGAGGCGCCGCGGGTGCCGCTGACCCCTGTGGCCCTGGGCGCTCCGGATCCCGCCGTCCTGGCCGAGGTGGCGGACGCCCTGGCCGCCGCGGAGATGCCGGTCATCGCGACCGACCGCCCGCCCGCGGCAGCCGCCCCTCACCTGCTGGCCCTGGCGGAGCTGCTCGGCGCGCCCGTCAGCTGCGGCGGCACGCTGTTCGCGATCCCCGACGACCACCCGCTGGCCCGCGGGCCGGCGCGGGAGTTCCCCCTGCCGGATGCGACCGACCTGGTCCTCGCCGTGGACGTGCCGGTGCCCTGGATGCCCCAGCCTGGCGGTCCGCGCCCGCGCATGGCCGCCATCGGGTCGGACCCGATCCTGGCGGCCACCCCGCTTTATGAGTTCCCCTGCGACTGGTCGATCCTGGCGCGCACGGACCTGGCGCTGCAGCAGCTGGTGGAGCAGGTCGAGCGCCGGCTCACGCCGGCTGGCCGCGAGCGGTGCCGGGTGCGGCGGGCGACGCTGGAGCAGCGGCGCGCGCCTGGCGCAACCCTGCGTGCGGTCGCCCAGGCGGCCCTCGGCCGCGTGCTGGGCCCCGAGGGCGTCATCTTCCACGAGATGGCGGAGCCCGCACTCTTCGGGCGCAGCCGGCCCGGAACACTCTTCGGCCACGCAGCCTCTTCCATCGGCTGGGCCGCCGCGGCGGCCGTGGGCGCCAAGGTGGCGCGGCCCGATCTGCCGGTCGCGGCCGTATGTGGCGACGGCTCGTGGTTGTTCGCCAACCCCCCCGCGACGCTGTGGACGGCGGCCTACCACGACGCACCGGCGGTCATCATGGTGCTGAACAACGCGGGCTACCGCACCGGCACGGTGATGGTGGCCGCCGACTACCCGGACGGCTATGCCGCGCGCCAGAAGGACTTCGAGGGCGGCTGGCTCGGCCCGTCCCCCGACTTCGCCGCCATGGCCCGCACCTGCGGCTGCTTCGGTACGACCGTGGCCAACCCGGCCGAGGTGGAGCCGGCACTGCGGGAGGCGGTCGCCGCCCGCGTGCCGGCCCTGATCGACGTGCGCCTGCCGCAGATCGGCCGGTAAATGCATCCGGCATGGCATCCGCCATCCCTGGCTACGGGACCCCCAGAGCCAGCCCAGCTGCATCCCGTACGCGTCCGGGATCGCGGCGCTGTCCACTCGTCAGCAGCCCGGC
>DAHVAF010000309.1 GCA_027314765.1 Clostridia bacterium
CCCGGGCGGGTTGATCCAGACCTCGGCCGGCAGTACCGGCGGCACCGGCGGGCGGCGGAAGCGCTCCGGGTGCGCTGCGTACGCCGCGGCGAGCACGCTCTGGCGGTTGGCGATCACCTCCTGGGTGCGACCGTAGTGGACGTCCGCGGGTGTGAGCAGCCCGATACCCGCGTGGTGGTGCTCGTGGTTATACCAGTAGATCAGCCGGCGGAAGTATTCACGCGCCTCCTGGATGGGGCCGAAGCGGTCCGGGAAGCCGGGCCGGTACTTGACGGTCTTGAAGTGGGCCTCCGAATACGGGTTGTCGTCGCTGACGCGGGGCCGGCTGTGCGAGCGCGCGACCCCGAGGTCGATCAGCAGCTCCGCCAGGGTCTTGGAGGTCATGGCCGCGCCGTGGTCGGCATGCAGGGTCAGTTGGTCGCGTGCGACGCCCTGCTCGCGGCAACAGTTCTCGATCAGCGCCCGCGCCACGGCTGAGTTTTCGCGCAAGACCAGGCTCCAGCCCACGACCATGCGGCTGAACATGTCCAAGACCACGTACAGCGCGAAAAACGACCACTTCTCGACGGTCCTGACCTTGCTGATGTCCCAGGTCCACACCTGGTTGGGCGCAGTGGCCACCAACTCGGGTTTGGCGGCCACGGGGTGACGCAACTGGTCGCGCCGCTCGCGGACCTCGCCGTGCTCGGCCAGGATCCGGTACATGCTTCGCTCCGAGCAGAGGTAGACGCCTTCGTCCAGCAGCGTGGCGTAGACCTCGGCCGGCGCCTGGTCCACGAAACGCGGCGAGTTCAACACATCCAGGACCACGCCGCGCTCGGCGGGCGACATCTGCCAGGCCGTCGCCCGCGGCCGCTGCACGGCCCGTCGCACCGTACCGCCGGCGGCCTTGCCGCGGTAATAGCTGGCGCGCGGGATGCCCACCGCCCGGCAGGCGGTCTGGGTGTCGCTGCTCGCCGTCAACTCGTCCACGGCGGCCATCAACTCTTGCCGTCCCCGTCGGCGGTCGGCAGGTTGAAGAGCGCGCAGAGTTTTTTTTGGACCGTGATGATGGTCTCCGCCCGCTGCAGGCCTTGGCGCAGGCGACGGTTCTCCCGTTCAAGATCGGCCACCCGCCGCAGCGCCGCGTCCCGCTCCGCCTTCGCGCTCGGACGGGAGGGCTCCAGCCGCCCGGCCGCCCGCTGCCGACGCCACTTGGTCAGATGCGAGGAATAAAGGCCTTCCCGTCGCAGCAGGGCGCCCAGTTCTCCCGGAGCGCACTTGTCGGCCTGCTCGAGAATCGAGGCCTTATACGCCGACGTGAACCGCCGCCGCACCGCTTTGGCTGGGACCTCCACCGCCCGCCGCGACTGGGTCTCGTCCCCGGGCACCTGCTGCGGCGTCCAGGTCGCCCGGCCGTTGGTCACATCGCGCTCGCTGATCACTCTGGCGGACCTTCTTCTACCGCCCTGGGATTAGTGGCCATTGCTGGCTCTGTCTCCCAGGGGCCCTCGGGCTACGCCCTCAGGCCCCTGGGACCTCCCCGGATCAGGGTACTTCCGTGTCTCATCCCATTGTGGCAGGAAGGGCGCGGTTCGATCTGTCGCCGCCTTCTTGCGCACACCAACCTAGTGGTGACGCGCGAGAGGCCGGGCGCGGGTAGGGGGCCGGTGCCGGCTCCGTCCGTGCATGGACCTATGGCGGCGGGCGCGCGAGGGGCCAGGGGCGGCGGGTGGGGGTGGGGGCGCGGGGCTGTCGAATGGGGACCCCGGGAGGGACCGGCAGCGAAAGTCGTGATCGTGGGCGCCGGCATGGTGGGCGCCAGCGCGGCCCTGCGCCTGGCCCAGCGCGGCGTCGCCGTAACGGTGTGCGAGCAGGGGGACCCGGGGTCCGGAACGTCAGGCACAAGCTTCGCGTGGACAAACGCTGCCAGCAAGCGCCCCCGCGCCTATTTCGAGCTCAACCTGGCGGGCATGGCGGGCTACCGCCGGCTCCAGGCCGAGGGCGGCGGGGTGGTGCCGGGCTTTCACCCGACCGGCCACCTGGAGTGGGCGGCGGACGCGGCGGGATGGGCCGCCATCGACGCCAAGGTGGCGGAGGCGAGCGGCTGGGGGTATCCGGCCGTCAGGCTGCCGGCGGCGCGGGTGCTGCGCGAGCTGGAGCCGGATCTCCGCGTGGACCCGCGCCAGGTGCCCGAGATGGTCTTCTATCCTGACGAGGGGCACGTCGACCCGCCGGTGCTGATCGGCTGGCTGCTGCGCCGCGCGATGGCCCTTGGCGTGGAGGTGCGCTGCGGCGCGCGCGTGGCGGCCCTGGACGTGGCCAGGGGGCGGGTGGCCGGCGTCCGGCTCGAGACCGGGGAGCATCTGGCCGCGGACGCCGTCCTCTCATGCACCGGGCGCTGGACGGGGCAGGTGGCGGCCATGGCGGGCGCCTCCATTCCGCTCGTGCCGCCGGAGCCGCCGGCCAGCGAGGCTGTGGGCCTGCTCCTGCTCAGCTCTCCCCTGGCGGCTGCGGTCACCCGCGTCCTCTCGACGCCGGAGCTCAATGTGCGTCCGGCTGGGGCGGGCCGCCTGCTGCTGCATAGCCGCGAGCTGGACCGCCAGATCGTGTGGGATGCCCCGACAGACCCGCTGCCGTCGCAGGCCGCCGAGGCCCTCGCCCGCCTGCGGCGCCTGCTGCGGCACACCGCGGCGGCCCGCATCGAGGGTGCCCGGGTCGGCATCCGGCCCCTGCCCGCGGATGGGCATACCGTGGCCGGCTGGGCGGGGGAGGTCGGCGGCTTCTACGTGGTGGTCACCCACAGCGCGGTGACGATGGGTCCGCTGCTGGGCGAGCTGGTGGCCGCGGAGGTGGCGGGGGGCGATGCATCGCCGCTGCTGGCGGACTTCCGGCCGCAGCGGTTTACCTCCACCCGCTGAGCGAGGGGCAGGCGGGCCGCGGATGGCCGGCGAATGCGCCTTCCAGCGGGGAGGGAGCGCCGCGTGGCGCGCCGGGGGAAACTGGGCGGGGGCGGCGCTGACGCGGCGGCCGAGTTCGCGGGCCGGTTCCTCTTCGAGCGGCGCCTCTGGGCCGGCGGGTGTCGCCGCGTCGCGGGCGTCGACGAGGTGGGGCGCGGCCCGCTGGCCGGACCTGTCGTCGCGGCCGCCGTGGTGCTGCCGCAAGACGCGTTTCTGCCGGGCCTGGACGACAGCAAGCGCCTGACCCCCGCCCGGCGCGACGCGCTGTCACTGGCGATCCGCGTCCAGGCCACGGCCTGGTGTCTCAGTGAGGTGGATGTGGCGACGATCGACGACATCAACATCGCCCAGGCCAGCTTCCTGGCCATGCGGCGCGCGCTCGCGGGGCTGGGGGTGGGCGTCGACCATGTGCTTGTCGACGGCTTCCGCATCCCGGGCTACGGCGGCGACCAGACGGCCATCGTGGGGGGCGACCATCTGAGCAACAGCATCGCGGCCGCGTCGGTTCTGGCGAAGGTCCACCGCGACGCGCGCATGGCGGAATGGGACGCGGTCTGGCCGGGCTACGGGTTTGCGGGACACAAGGGCTACGGCACGGCGGAGCACGTGGCCGCGCTGCAGCGTCTGGGGCCATGCCCCCTGCACCGGAAGACCTTCAGTTGGTCGCCCCGCCCTGTCCAGCTTGAGCTGGCGGCCGCCGCCGAGGCGGAAGGGGGCGGCCAGTGAGCGGACCGGGGGACAACGACCCCGCGGCCGAGACGGGGTCTTCGCACGGCGCCGGCGCCGGCCCGTCGGCGTCCCCGACTTCGCCGACTCCCCCGACCCCGCCGACCCCGCGGACCCGGCCGGCCTCCTCCTCCTCCGCCACCGACCCCACCGCCGCGACCGTCGCTGCGCCTTCGACCACCGCCGCGGCCGCACCCGCCACGGCCGGCACCACCGCCGCGCCCGCTGGCAGAGTCGCCGCGACGGCCGGCACCACCGCCACAGCCTCCGCTCCGGTCACGCCCGCGACCCCCGCGACCCCCGCGACCGCCGCCACGGCCACCGCCATGGCCGGCCCCTCCCGCACCCTGAAGGCCGTGGCCTTCGTCGCCGGCACCTGCGTGATGGCGCTGGAGATGGGCTCCTCGCGCCTGCTGGCGCCGGCCTTCGGCACCTCGATCCTGGTCTGGGCCAACCTCATCGGCGTGATCCTCTTCGCCATGGCCTTCGGCTACAACGTGGGCGGGCGCCTGGCCGACCGCCATCCGGCCATCCGCGGCCTCTACCTCTCCCTCGGCGGCGCCGGGGTCCTGGTCGGCCTTCTGCCGCTGGCCGGCCGCGCGGCGCTGAACGCCCTCGCCGCCGGCATCACCAGCACGCCCATTACGGTCATCTTCGCCTCGTTCTTCTCCGTGATCGTGCTCATCGCGCCGCCCGTGTTCCTGCTGTCCTTCGCCACGCCCTTCGCCATCCGCCTCGGCGCCCCCGACGTGGCCCACACCGGCCGCGTGGCCGGCACCCTGGGCACCTGGTCGACGGCCGGCAGCCTGGTCGGCACGTTCCTGGCGGCCCTGCTCACGATCCCGACCTTCGGCACGCGCGCCACGCTCTTCGGCATCGCCGCGACCCTCATCCTCACCGCCGTGTTCGGCCTCCGCTCCGCCCGCGCCCTGCTCCTGCTGCTCCTGCCGGCCGCCTGCGCCTGGCTCGTGCGCGGCCCCGCCAAGCCGGCGGCGGGGCTGCTCTTCGAGAAGAACACGCCCTACCAGTTCGTGCAGGTGGTTAGGAACGACGGCCTGACGCAGCTGATCGTCAACGAGGGCGGCGGCGTGCAGTCGGTCTGGCGCCAGGGCTCCGACCTGACGGGGATGTACTACGACGCCTACATGCTTCTGCCGTTCCTGCAAAGCCTCAGCGACCCCCGCCGCTCGGTGCTCATCCTCGGCTCCGGCGGCGGTACCATCCTGCGCCAGTATCACGAGGTCCTGAGCTCCCGCTTCGACCTGCGGCTCACCGGCGTGGAGATCGACCCGGTGGTCGCGGCGACCGGTCCCAAGTACTTCGGCCTCAGCCCCGCCCTCGCCGCCGACGTGCACATCGCCGACGCGCGCCCCTTCCTGGCCGCCTCGAAGCAGCGCTACGACGTGATCATCGTGGACGCATACGCCCAGCAGCTCTACATCCCGTTCCAGCTGACGACGACGCAGTTCTTCCACCTCGCCGCCGCCCACCTCAACCCCGGCGGCCTGCTGGCCATGAACGTGAACGCCGTCGGGGAGCGCAGCCCCCTGTTGAACGCCATCCTCCACACGCTGCACTCGGCCATGCCGTACACGTACCTGGCCCACATCCCCGGCGCCTTCAACTACCTGCTGGTGGGCTCGGCGACGCCGCTGCGGGGCTCGCGCCTGGCGAGCCTCGTGGTGCCGCCGCTGCTGCGGCCGCTCGGGCGGCAGGTGGCCGCCGCCTGGCAGGCCGACGCCGCGCCATCCGGCATGCTGCTGACGGACAACCGCGCGCCCGTGGAGTTCCTGACCGACTGGGAGCTGTACCGGGGCATACAGCGCTACGGTCCGTGAGAGGCTCCCACCGGGGGGGGACCGCCAACGCGTCCCAAAGAGGTTCGTGCCGAGGCGCCGACGCCGTCGTCGCCTCCCTCCGAGACGCCCGCCGCCGGCGCGCCCGCTGTCGCTGAGGACGCGGCCCCTCAGGATTCGGAGCCGGAGGCGACGGACGAGGAGCCTTGCTGCGACGCGCGGCTGCGCCTCGACCCGTTCTAGCTCACTGCGAGACCATCTCGCTGGATGCGCCCGGGTCGTGTGTCAGCTGGACGGGATCGCCGCCATCCGGCAGCATGGACCAGAGCCGCCACCTGGGCTGGCCGTATACCAGGCGGTAGAAGTAGATCCGCGCGCCGTCGCGCGACCCGAAGGGATTGGTGCTGATCGCGCGCCCCCTGGTGATCGTGCGCACAGCGCCGCCGTCGGCGGTGGACTCGCGGCTCTGCCAGATCCCGTCCGGCGCGCTGGGGCTCGGCGGGGCGACCTCGGACTCCCAGGCCAGCATGGGCCTGTTCGGCGAGTGGCGCGGGTCGTTGTCGCGGATGTGGTCGAAGGTCAGCCGGGTGACGGGCCCGCCGGCCGCCGGCACGGTGTAGAGCTCCTAGCCGGGCGGCGAGCACGGCGCCGACGGGCAGCGATGAACACGACCGTGCCGCCGCCCGGCGAAAAGCTCGGATCCACGTTCGGCCCGGGCCGGTCGGTGAGCTGGCGGAGCGGAACCCCGCCGAGGGCGGTCATCCAGATCTGCGGGTTGGCCGGCCCGCCAATCATGGCCCGGCCCCCGGGTGCCCACTCGGTCTACTGCTCGCGCCGCATGGACGGATGACCCACACCGGCGGGAGTTGCTGCGCTGCCAGTTGCAGCACGTCGAATTCGGGTGGGGATCGTGGTCGGGGTCAGCGCGACGATGTTTGACCCCAACGCGACGCTGAGCCGCGAGCAGATGGCGGTGCTGGTGGCGCGGGCCCTGAAGCTGAGCGGGACCGCCGTGCTGTGCTTCAGCGATGACGGGATGATCGCCGGGTGGGCGCAGCAGGATGTGGAGGCGGCCGTGGCGGCCGGGTACCTGCGCGGCTTCCGCGACGGCAGCTTCCAGCCGCTCGCTACCGCGAAGCGGGCCCAGGCGGCCAAGGTGCTTGCTGTGAAACGTCACGTAATTGACCCGGGGCCGCGTCAGGGAGTTGACCCACCCGGCGTCATGGAATTGACCCTTGCAATGGCGCTGCAGCAGGGGCAGGCCTCGGCGACAGCAGGCGGCAGCTGAGGGCACGAGCGCGGGACAGGGGCTGTGGGCCCGCGGACTTGGCCGGCCGCCGGCTGCGAGGGTGACGTCCACGACGGACCCGATGGCGGCTCGCGCCTGCGCGCGCGCCTTCGAGCCGTATCGCGGGCCGCGGTCTCGCTGCGGCCGGCCGTCAGGGGCGGCACGGCAAGGAGCTCCAGGACCAGCGCGGCGCCAGCACGTTGGGGTTGTGGAGCGTCGCCGTCACCCGCACGGGGATGGCGGCGGTGCCTGTCCAGGAAAGTCCCCCATGCCGTCCGTTGGCCGTCACCACCCGGGATGAAAAAGCCGGCTGGCCAAGATCGCGTTCAAGCGCGCGGTGGCCGTAGCTGAGGTCGTTACTTCGCTGCTACCGCGAGTGCGAAGCGAGAGTCTGACCCGGGCGAAGCTGGCGCATCACACATTGTCGGCACGCGTCATGAGCGTGACCACGTTCGAACCAGGGGTGCGCCATGACTGTTTGAGCCTTGCAGCATATGTCATGCGGCGGTGCATGAGGATCAAACACGATATAGCCCGAACATTGCAGCCTTCAAACGCACGTCATGTTAGACTTCTGCCCATCCGGCGCCGGCCCCACTACGTCAAGGAGGGGGTGCACTCAAGGGCGGCAAGGGAGCCGGGTGGTCGGTACATGCGTGACGGAGGTGCATGAGCACGGTGAAGGCCACTTCTCGGTTAGCCATCACGGGGGCCGCGCTTCTTCTTAGTCTATCGCTCTCGCTAACGTCATCGGCTGCAGCGCCCTCCAATACTCCCACAGCGGGAACGGTTCAAGTCGCGGGCACTAGCCAAACTGTAAAGTGGAAGTGTCCGCCCGCCGGCTTCGACCCCGTCACAGCCGACAACGCCACCCTTGCAGAATATGGCTTCCCGACGCGACCCAGCAGCGCCGCAGCTCAGGCGGCGTGGCTTAGCGCCATGAAGAGTTGGCGACAGTGTATCGTCCCCCGAATTGTAGCCAGCTCTAGCACTCGTGCCAACACCGGAACGGCAACTGGATGGTCTGGCGGCGTGATATACGCAGCCTAGCAGCAGTGTGCAGTTTGATGAGGCTGGCGGGTCTTGGACAGTTCCAGCAGCCCAGCAAGGCGGATACTACCCTGGGTACAATGCCGACTCTACCATGTGGGTGGGAGTCGATGGCTGGGGCGACTCGACCCTCTACCAGACCGGAACCGAGAGCGGAATTGATTCGAACTGCACAACTTACTACGATGCTTGGTACGAGGTGCTGCCGGACGAATCGACCATGCAACTCATTTCCAACATGACGGTATCGTCCGGCGACAGCATGTCTGGGTATGCATACGTCGTTCCGAGCGGCTGTTACGCCGAACTATAGATCGAGGATGATACCACGGGTGTTCAGACTCAAGTCGATCCGAGTTACAACTGCAGTGACAACCCTGCGCTTTCCAGTGCCGAATTCATTCAAGAGCGGCCGACCAACGTCTCGACGGGCTTGACAGAACCACTCGCAGAATATACCCAAGTCAGTTTTTCTGGACTCTATGCATACGATACCAACAACAACAGTTACGACCTTAGCAGTTCAACGGCGTGCAATGTTACGATGCAGGATGATAGTGGCACTGACCTGTCGGACGCGACGATCAATAGCGGGACGTCCATGACGACAACATGGAACGCATTTGGCGACGGCGATACGCCGTCCTCCTCCGGCTGCTAGCCGACGGCGTAGTGGCGTACTGTTATCCCGCGGGCGAGCGCAATCCGTCCCGCCCGCTGGCGACGGTACCCGTCACCGCCAGAGCTTGTAACGAATCGCCCCCGCTTAGTTGGCACGGTCTGATTGACACGATTAGGGGAATCGTCTTGCGGTCGTCCGAGACATCTCCGTCACCACGCCAGCGTGCGCCTCGCACCCGTAGGTCGTTCGCAGCCGTACTCGCAGTCGCGGCTGCGACAGTCGTTCTCTCGTCCTGCTCGTGGCCATCAACAAGCGGAAGTGCCAGTCTACCTCCGCTCGATGCAATCAGCATCTCGGCCACCGGTTCGCTAGCGGATCTTACGCCGTTTCCTGTCACATTCAACGGCCCTGCCGCCGAGGCCCTGTGGGAAGCTTTCAACGGATTGCCGAGAATTACTGGACGAGCCTCATGCGGCTCAGGAACTTTGGGATCTTACCGCATAAAATTTTACCACCAGGAGGTGCCCGAGGCCTCGGCAACGTTATCCCTCGGGTCGTGCGCGTTCGTCCAGTTTGCACACCAGAGTCGAGTCCTCAGCGACACGCCACCGGGCGCGATCATCTATGCCGTTCTGTCGGAAGCTTTGAATCTGCCCCTCATGCAAGTCAGCAGGTATCTTCCTCAGTTGGGTCATGCGGGCGTCGCAATGACATGCCAGCCGAGCGCCATCAATTACGGATCCTCCGGCGTGTCGGCACAGGGCGCAACTGACGCACCTTGGATACTCGGTCCAATGGATTCGTCCGTCGGCACCAGCCCAATCTACGGGTTTCTCAGTTATGTTGCGCAGTCGAACACTCCGGTCCTGTATGTCGGTGGGCGCGGCCCTGGGGGCATATCCATGAACGTTCTTTGGTACGCACCCGACGCGTCGGCGCCGGGTGATCATCTTGAGATTGCAGGTCTCAACCTGACAGACGGCAAGACGTATTCGCTGAGTGTGCCTGAGAGCTCTAGCGGGGAGTATCCCTCCGTGATCAACGTACCGACTCCAGGTTGCTGGCGTCTTGCACTTCACACGGAAGCGGGTTCGGGGACAGCAGTGCTTTTGGCTGGTCAGCCCTGACCCACCTGCCGCACGCCGATTGCGACACGGTTCGACCGAGCAGCCAAGTCCGGTCTAAGTCCCGCTATGACCGAACTCGGCAACGCCTGTAACGCAAGTGTCTCAGGGCTCGCGAGGCACAGTGTCCGCACCACTCGCAGACCAAACGACCAGATCAAGGCATGTGATTGTGCTTGCAGCTCTTCGCCTAACTGACGACCTGCGGTACGACGCGATGGTACTCTAAGCCCCCCTTTAACCCGTGCACCCTCGCAGCTCACTGCGCCCACCATCTACCTGGCAAGCGACGCCATTAAGAACGCGTGTCAGACCTGTTAAGCAAATTGCCTTTAGCAGGAACGCCTGGCCGTTTGAC
>DAHVAF010000325.1 GCA_027314765.1 Clostridia bacterium
GCGACCGTCGCGCACCGGAGCATCGCCGCGCCCTCGGGCTCATGCAGGCGACCGTCGCGCACCGGAGCATCGCCTCGACCCCGCGCCCACGCACGCGACCGTCGCGCGCCGAAGCACCGCCCCGACCCCGTGCCAACCGGCCCCTGCGGCGCACCCCGCTCTTGCCAGGCATCCGACAAACGGCCACACACGCCCGCCGGCCATCGCATACCGCGGGTAGTGCCCGTCACGTCGCCGATCCGCCGCTGGTTGTATGGTGTCCGGGCGGTCCGGACGAGCCCAACTTTTGGCCCAAAATGCGCCTTTCGGCGTTTGACACCTTCAAACGGCCGCGACTACAATGAGGCCGACTTTTACGCGATGCAGATACCGTTGGCCCATGTGTCTGCAACGCAAAAGTAATGAAAGTGTAAAGACAAAGGCGGAGTTTTCCACTCGTGAATCAGGTCGCGTGGGCACTCGTCGTCTGCACCGTGCTGTCGCTGGCGCTCACGCCGGCCGTTCGCGCGTTCTGCCTGCGCGTCGGCATCGTGGACAGGCCAGGCCCCCGCAGCATGCACACGGCGCCCATCGCGACCCTCGGCGGCCTCGGCATGCTGGCCGCCTTCGCCTTCGGCATCTGGCACTTCGCCGCCCCGTCGCTGGACGGGGATGCCGCGGGCCTGATCGCCGGCGCCGTCGCCACCCTGGCGGTCGGGGCCCTCGACGATCTGGCCAAGGCCGGCCTCCTCCGGCTCGGCCGCCTCGGCGACGCGGAGGGCCGCGGCCTGCGCCCGCTGGCGAAGGTGATCGGCCAGCTGGCCGCCGCCTCCCTGGCCGTCGCCCTCGGCGTCCAGATCGACTTCATCCACAACCCGTTGGCGACGAGCGCCGCGAATTCGTACATCTACCTGCACGCGTGGGCCGTGCCCGCCACCATCGCCTGGATCTTCTGCGTGTCGACCATCATCAACCTGATCGACGGCCTCGACGGCCTCGCCGCCGGCGTCGTCGCGATCGTGGCCGCCACGCTGCTGATCACGTCGCTGGAGATGGGCCTGCCCCTCACCGCCGCGCTGCTCTCGGTGATCGTCCTCGGCAGCGCGATCGGCTTTCTGCCCTGGAACTGGGCGCCGGCCCGCATCATCATGGGCGACAGCGGAGCGCTGTTTCTCGGCTACGCCCTGGCCACCGTCTCCGTCGAGGGCGCGCTGAAGAGCCCGGCCGCCCTGGCCCTGGCCGTCCCCGTCGTGGCCCTCGGCCTCCCCGTTTTCGACGCCGCCTTCGCCATCTTCCGGCGCTGGCGCCGCCGCGGCCCCATCGGCGTCGGCGACCGCGACCACCTGCACCACCGCCTGCTGGCCCTCGGCCTCAGCACCCGCGACACCGTGCTGATGATCTACATCGTCACCGGCTGGCTCGGCATCGGCGCCATCGCCCTGGGCCGCCTCGGCTGGCTGCCGGGCGCCCTGCTGATCGCCTTTGTCGTCAGCTCGCTGCTCTACCTCGGGCGGCGCGCCGGCGTCCTCTCGCACACGACGGCCGCCATGGAAGGCACGGCTTCCTCCCGCGCCTTCGCGGGGTCGATCGAGGTCGCCGCCACGAAGTCGGGGGACGGCAGAAAGCGCTGATGCCCTGGCGGATCGCCTGCCTGTTCGGCACGCGCCCCGAAGCCATCAAGATGGCCCCCGTCGTGCGGGCCCTGCGCGCAGCGCGCGGCTTGCGGCCGCTGGTCATCGTCACGGCGCAGCACCGCGAGCTCCTGGACACCACCCTGGCCGCCTTCGGCATCGTGCCCGACCACGACCTCGACCTGATGACGCCCGACCAGACCCTCGAGTCGCTGACGGCCCGCGCCCTCGTGGGCTGCACCGAGCTGCTGCGGCGCGAGAAGCCCGACCTGGTGCTGGTCCATGGCGACACCTCGACCACCATGGCCGGCGCCATCGCAGCGTACTATGCCGGCATCCCGGTCGGCCACGTGGAGGCCGGCCTGCGCACGGGCGATAAGCGCGAGCCGTTCCCGGAGGAGATCAACCGCCGCGTCGCCGACGTGCTGACGGACCTGTACTTCGCCCCGACGGCCGCGGCGCGGGAGAACCTGCTGCGCGAGGGCGTGCCGGGCGAGCGGATCTGGGTCACGGGGAACACGGCCGTGGACGCGGTTTTGGAAGTGGCGGCGCGTCGCGCCGCCACACCAATTGCTGCTCAAGGGCGGCGGATCGCGGTGGAGGTTCACCGCCGCGAGTCGTTCGGCGCGCCCCTCCGTGACGTGGTCCTTGCGCTGCGCGATGTCGCGCGCGCCTTTCCTGACGTGGAGCTCATGTGGTCGGTCCATCCCAACCCCAACGTCGGTCCCGTCGTGCGCGAGCTTGTGGGGCAGGAGCCGCGCGTCACCCTCATCGCGCCGCAGGAATACCCCGACTGGGTTGCCGTCATGGCGGGCTCCTACCTGCTCGTCACCGACTCGGGTGGCCTCCAGGAGGAGGCGCCGGCCCTGCACCTGCCCGTCGTCTGCACGCGCAACAAGACCGAGCGGCCGGAGGCGGTCGACGCGGGGACGGTCCTGCTGGCGGGCACCGAGCGGCAGGCCGTCTTCGACACCGTCGCCCGCCTTCTGCGCGACCCCGACGCCTACCGCCACTGCGCCGAGGCGCCGAACCCGTTCGGGGACGGCCACGCGTCCGAGCGCATCGTGGAGGCGATACGCGGCTACCTCGGCCGTCCTGGACCCGCCACCCGCGAGCGCCAGTAACTCGCAGCAAATCGCTCGGGATTAGCCCGTTGGACGAATTGCGTTGCTTCGATGCGGCATGCTATTATGTCCGCGGCCAATCGGCTTATGCCGAAATGAAAGGCGTTTCGCCCGTGAATCGACCGTCAAGAGGCCTTTGGAACGCTCTGGCGCTCGCTGGCGGTTTCGGGCTCTCGACTGCGTTGATTATGGCCCTCGGGATCTACGCCGGGAGCCGACTCGATGCCCGTCTTGGAACCAGCCCCCTGTTCGCGCTGGTCGGCTTTTTCCTCGGTGTGGGCGCGGGTGTCTGGTCATTCGTGCGCTGGGTGCGTGAAATCGGGAGGGAGTAGGCCGATGGTGCGGCGGCTGGGCTGGGGCGGCTTGGTCGGGTTGGTTGCGGTCGGCGTCGCAGCTGCCACGGGCTCGGCCGGTGCCGTCGCGGGCGCCGCCGTCGGGCTGATCATCGGCATCGTCTACGCCGCGACCCTCCGCTACGGCTTTCGCCAGATTCCGCGCCTCGGGCCGGAGATGGGCATGCGCATGATCCAGCTGGGCAGCGTGGCCCGGCTGGCGTTCGTGTTCGTGGCCTTCCTGCTGGCTTCGCGCGTCATGCCCTGGGCCGACCTCACGTGGGGCGCCGCCACGGCGGCGCTGCCGCTGATCGGATCGATCGTGCGCGTCGCGCGGGAAGGGGTGCGCACGTGAACCTCGACCTGAGCTGCTCGCAGGTCTGGCACGCCTTTGGCATGACGTTCTGCGGGGAGACGCTCATCGACACGTGGATCATCTCGCTGATCGTGCTGATCTGGGCGACCATCGCGACCTGGCGTCCCGGAATCACCAAGTTCGGCGTGCTGCAGAACTCGTGGGAGATGATGTGGGAGTTCGTCGGCAACTACATCGGCACCGCGCCGACGCCGGGCCAGCGGTACTTCCTCAACAGATTCCTGATGACGCTGTTCCTCTTTCTGCTCGGGAGCAACCTGCTTGGCCTCATCCCCGGCCTGCACTCGCCGACCAACACGCTCAACACCGACCTCGGCCTGGCCGTCATCGTCTTCTTCATCGTGCAGGGCTGGGCGCTGGTGGCCAAGGGCGGCGCCGGCCTGAAGCGGCTGATCCACGGCGGGGCCATGGGCTGGGCCATGCTGCCCATCACGATCCTGGAGGAGTTCGCCAAACCGGTCACGCTCTCGATGCGGCTCTACGGCAACATCTTCGCCGGCGAGCTCATCATCCTCGTGATCGTCGGGCTCCTGCACTATGTCGGCGCCATCATCAGCCCGTTCTGGTACGCCTTCAGCATCTTCGTCGGTGCCGTCCAGGCCTTCCTCTTCATGGTCCTGACCTTGGCGTACGTCGGTCAGTCGACCAGTGAGGAAGGGGACCATCACTAGCTCGCATCGGGAAGGAGGAGGGTCTGTTTGACTTCAGCCGCCGCGCACATCCTTGCCGCCGGCATCGGCATGGGCCTTGCGGCGCTCGGCGCCGGCATCGGCGACGGTCTCGTCACCGGGCGGGCCGTCGAGGGCATCTCGCGCCAGCCGGAAGCCGCCAACCGCATCATGACCTACGCGTATATCGGCGTCGGCCTCGTCGAGGCGCTTCCGTTCATCGTCGTGGTTCTGGCCGGCTTCGTCATCCATTGAAATGGCGATGCACGGGGACGACCCCGTGCCTGCATTCGTACATCCATTGAAGTCGCGATGTGCGGGGATGACCCCGCACATCCACCGAGTGAAGTCGCGATGTGTGGGGATGAGCCCGCACATCCACCGAGGCATCCGGGGCGGTGGCGCCGGCGCGGCGCCGCCACCCCCGGGAAAGGGGAAAGCCCGTGGGTTCGGTCCTGCACTCCCTCGGCATCGACGGGACGTTCTTTGTCGAGATCGTGAACTTCATCCTTCTGCTGCTGCTGCTCAGCTGGCGGGCGTTCCCGGCGACCAAGCGCACGATCGAGAACCGCCGCAGCAAGATCGAGGCCGATCTGGGCGCCGCCGAGGAGCAGCGCCAGGAGGCTGTCCGCCTGAAGGAGCAGCACCTGGCCGAGCTGCAGAACGCGCGCGCCGAGGCTCAGGCGATCATCGACCGCGCGCAGCGGATCGGTGCCGATCAGAGCCGCGCGCTCCTGGATGAGGCGCGGGCTCTGGCCGAGCGCCAGCGGCGCAGCGCCTCCGAGGACATCACGCGCGAGCGCGACGCGGCCCTGGCCGTGCTGCGCAGCGAGGTGGCCGGGCTGGTGCTGGCCGCGACGGACAAGCTGGTGCGCGCGCGCGTCGACCGCAACGCCGACGCCGACCGCGAGCTGGTGGAGGAGTTCATCGGGGACGTGGGGCGGCAGCCATGAGCGTGGCGCGCCCGTACGCCCGAGCGCTCTACGAGGCCGCCAGCGAGGCGAGCGAGGCCGATGCGGTGCTGGCCGATCTGGAGGCGACGGCCGACCTCTTCGACGCCGTGCCGGATCTGGCGGTCTTCTTGAACCATCCGGCCGTGGCGCCGGAGCCCAAGCACGAGGTGCTGCGAGAGGCGCTGGGGCCCCGGGTGCACGGCCTGACCCTGCACTTTTTGCTGCTGTTGCTGGACAAGCGGCGCTTCGGCGCCCTGCCCGAGATTCTGCAGGCCTACCGCGCCATGGTCGAGGAAGCGGCCGGCGTGGGCCGCGGGCGCGTGGAGACGGCGCGCGCCATGAGCCCCAAGGAGCTCGCCGCCCTTGAGGAGGCCGCCGGCCGCTGGCTCGGAACCAAGGTCCGGCTGCAGCCCGATGTGCGGCCGGAGCTGATCGGCGGCGCCCGCATCATTGTGGGCGACCGCGTCATCGACGGGAGCCTTGCGGGACGCATTCAGCGCTTGGGCAGGCAGCTGCGGGCCTGACATGAAGCGCGCGGTCGTCCGCGCGCGAGCGGCTTCAGCGGAAAGCGCGCGGTCGTCCGCGCGCGAGCGGCTTCCACTTGACCCGTGGGCGCGCGCCACGACCCGCGCTTACCATGGAGGAGCGTGGCAGGATGAGCATCCGGCCCGAGGAGATCAGCGCGATCCTGCGCCAGCAGATCGAGAAGTACGAAGTCACGACCGAGATGAGCGAGCGTGGCGTCGTCCTGAAGGTGGGCGACGGCATCGCCAGCGTCTTCGGCCTGCGCGACGCCATGGTCGGTGAGCTGCTGGAGTTCCCCGGCGGCGTCATGGGGATGGCCCTGAACCTTGAGGAGGAGAGCATCGGCTGCGTGCTCCTCGGTTCGGACACGGCCATCAAGGAAGGCGACACGGTCCAGCGCACCGGCCGCATCGTCGAGGTGCCGGTGGGCGATGCCATGATCGGCCGCGTCGTCAACGCCCTGGGCCAGCCCATCGACGGCAAGGGCCCCATCGCGACCACGGCCACCCGCCCGGTCGAGTTCCTCGCCCCCGGCGTCATCCAGCGCCAGAACGTGAGCGAGCCGGTGCACACGGGCCTCAAGGTCATCGACTCGATGTTCCCCATCGGCCGCGGCCAGCGCGAGCTGATCATCGGCGACCGCCAGACGGGCAAGACGGCCATGGCGATCGACACGATCCTCAACCAGAAGGGCGAGAACCTGATCTGCATCTACGTCGGCATCGGCCAGAAGGCCTCGACGATCGCGCAGATCATTCGCACCCTGGAGGACCACGGCGCCCTGGACTACACGATCGTGGTCGCGGCCACGGCCGTGGAGCCGGCGCCGCTGCAGTACCTGGCGCCCTACGCGGGCTGCGCGCTCGGCGAGCACTTCATGTACAACGGCAAGCACGCCCTGCTGATCTACGACGATCTGAGCAAGCACGCCGTGGCTTACCGCGCCATGTCGCTGCTGCTGCGCCGGCCGCCGGGACGCGAGGCCTACCCGGGCGACGTCTTCTACCTCCACTCGCGCCTGCTGGAGCGCGCCGCCAAGCTCAACAACGAGCTGGGCGCGGGCTCGCTGACGGCCCTGCCGATCATCGAGACCCAGGCCGGCGACGTGTCGGCCTACATCCCGACGAACGTCATCTCCATCACCGACGGCCAGATCTTCCTGGAGACCGACCTCTTCTACGCGGGCGTGCGGCCGGCCGTCAACGTCGGCCTCTCGGTCAGCCGCGTCGGCTCCGATGCCCAGACGCGGGCCATGCGCCAGGCCAGCCGCGGCCTGCGCCTGGACCTCGCCCAGTATCGCGAGCTGGCGGCGTTCGCCCAGTTCGGCTCCGACCTCGACCGCATCACCCAGGCCCGCCTGGCCCGCGGCGAGCGCATGGTCGAGCTGCTGAAGCAGCCGCAGTACGCCCCGCTGCCCCTGGAGGACATGGTCTGCGCGCTTTTCGCCGGCACCCAGGGCTTTTTGGACGACATCCCGGTCGAGCGGATCCAGGCCTTCGAGAAGGGCCTGCTGGCGGCGCTGCGCGCCGACGCGCCGGCCGTCATGTCCAGCATCCGCGACGAGAAGCGCCTGACGGAGGAGTCCGAGAAGGCCCTGCGCGCCACGATCGAGTCGTTCAAGCGCGGGTTTGGGGCGTAATGGCCCAGAGCCTGCAGGATATCCGGCGCCGCATCCGCTCCGTGCAGAACATGGAGCGCGTCACGGCCGCCATGAAGATGGTGTCGGCCAGTAAGCTGCGCCGCGCCCAGGAGCGGGCCCAGGCCGCGCGGCCGTATGCGGAGAAGATCCGCGACGTCCTGGTGAACGTCTCCGGCAACGTGGAGGGCTTCCGCCCCCCGCTGCTGGAGGCGCGCCCCGTCAGGCGCAGCGCGGTCCTGCTGGTCACGGCCGATCGCGGCCTGGCCGGCGCTTACAACAGCAACATGATCCGCGCCGCGGAGGCCTACCTGCGCGGCCGGCCGCAGCCGTCCCTGGTGGCCGTGGGCCGGAAGGGCCGCGACCACTTCAGAAAGCGCGGCTACCCGATCCTGGCCGAGTTTGTGGGGATCGGGGATGAGGCCACCCTGGCCCTGGCCCGTTCGATCGGCGACGAGGTCATGCGCATCTACCAGGACGGCGAGGCGGACGAGGTCGCCGTGGCCTATGCCCAGTTCCTGAACGCCGTGCAGTCGCGGCCGACGGTGACCCCGCTGCTGCCGCTGGCGCCGTCGGAGCGCAGGGCGGGCGCGCGCGCGTACATCGCCGAGCCGGACCCCGGGACCGTGCTGACGCGGCTTCTGCCGCACTACGTGTACACGCTGGTGTTCCGGGCGCTCCTGGAGGCCAAGGCCTCCGAGCACGGCGCCCGCATGGCCGCCATGGACAACGCGAGCAAGAACGCGCGCGAGGTGATCGACCACCTGACGCTGGTGCGAAACCGCGTGCGCCAGGCGGCGATCACGAAGGAGATCGCGGAGATCGTGGGCGGCGCCGAGGCGATCCGCGCGTAAGCGCGGAGCGCACGGCCCGCCGCGGTAGCCACGGACTGCGGAGATTGGTGGCGCACGAGGCGCCCGTCTCAGAGGAACGATCGTGGGGTGCCGCGCGCATGCGCGGCACGTCGCGAAGGGGGATTCGGGTCATGGGCAGCGTGGGCAAGATCGTTCAGGTCATCGGGCCTGTCGTGGATGTCGAATTCCCGCCCGGGCAGCTTCCGTCCATCTATAACGCCGTCCGCATCCGGGGCGAGATCCCCGTGTCCGGCGCCGACGGCGCGAGAAGCGGCAACGGCGCCACGCCCAAGGGCCAGGCCATCGACATCATCGCCGAGGTGCTGCACCACCTGGGCGACAACCAGGTCAAGTGCGTGGCCATGCGCTCGACGGACGGAGTCGTGCGCGGCATGGAGGTCGAGGACCTGGGCGCGCCGATCTCCGTCCCCGTGGGGCAGGCCGTGCTGGGCCGCATCTTCGACGTCCTCGGCAACACCGTCGACGGCAAGGGCCCGGTGGCGACCGAGGAGCGCTCGCCGATCCACCGCGCGGCGCCGTCGCTGGTCGACCAGTCGACGACCATCGAGATCCTGGAGACGGGCATCAAGGTCACCGACCTGCTGACGCCGTACCCGAAGGGCGGCAAGATCGGCCTCTTTGGCGGCGCCGGCGTCGGCAAGACCATCTTCCTGACGGAGCTGATCCACAACATCGCCTCCGAGCACGGCGGCTTCGCGGTGTTCGCCGGGGTCGGCGAGCGCACCCGCGAGGGCACGCAGCTCTACGGCGAGATGCACGAGTCCGGGGTTCTGGACAAGACCGCCTTGGTCTACGGGCAGATGAACGAGCCGCCGGGCGCGCGCATGCGTGTGGCCCTGACCGGCCTCACCATGGCCGAGTACTTCCGCGACGTCGAGAAGCGCGACGTGCTGCTGTTCATCGACAACATCTTCCGCTTCATCCAGGCCGGCTCCGAGGTGTCGGCCCTGCTTGGGCGCATGCCGTCGGCCGTCGGCTACCAGCCGGTGCTGGCCACCGACGTCGGCGCCCTGCAGGAGCGCATCACCTCCACGAAGTCCGGCTCGGTCACGTCGGTCCAGGCGATCTACGTCCCCGCCGACGACTACACCGACCCGGCGCCGGCGACGACGTTCGCGCACCTGGACGCCACGACGAACCTGGAGCGGAGCCTGGCCGACAAGGGCCTCTACCCGGCCGTGGACCCGCTGGCCTCCACCTCGCGCATCCTCGACCCGCGCATCCTGGGCGAGGAGCACTACGGCGTGGCCCGCGGCGTGCAGCAGGTGCTGCAGCGCAACAAGGAGCTGCAGGACATCATCGCGATCCTGGGCATGGACGAGCTGAGCGACGAGGACAAGCTGACCGTCACGCGCGCCCGCAAGATCGAGCGCTTCCTGACGCAGCCGATGTTCGTGGCCGAGGCCTTCACGGGCACCCCCGGCGTCTACGTCCCGGTGAAGGAGACGATCCGCGGCTTCCGCGAGATCCTGGACGGCAAGCACGACGAGCTGCCCGAGATGGCGTTCTACATGGTCGGCACCATCGAGGACGCCATCAAGAAGGCGGCGACGCTCTGATGGCGGGCACGGCGAAGACGATCCAGGTCGAGGTGGTCACCCCGGAGCGGTCCGCGTTCAGCGGGCCGGCGACGTACGTGATCGCGCGCGGCACCGAGGGCGAGTTGGGCGTTCTGCCCGAGCACGCCCCGCTGATCACCGCCCTGCGCGAGAGCGTGCTGATGGTGCGCCGCCCCGACGGCCAGGAGATCCGCATGGGCGTGACGGGCGGCTTTCTGGAGGTCACGCCGACGCGGGTGACGGTGCTGGCCGACGGGGTGAACCTGCCCGGCGAGGAGGACCCGCGCCACCCGCTGTCCTCGCCCAGCTAGCGCGAGCAAGCCGATGCTTCGGTGGCCGGGCGCCTGCGCGCCCGGCCTTTTTCCGTCTGCCCGTGGCCACGCATGGATGACGCGACAATGGTAGCGTATATGGTGTCATCTTGGCTGCACGGAGGGCGGTGCCATGTCTCAGATTACGGTTCGCGACATCCCCGAGGACGTTCTGCTGCTGCTGCGCGAGGAGGCGGTGGGCGGCCACACCAGTCTCAATGCGGTGATCCTCGCCGCCCTGGCGGACCACGCCGAGCGCCGCAGCCGGCGCCTTCGCCTGCAGCGGCTCCTACCCGAATTCGACGCCCTGCAGCAGCACATTCTGGAGGCCCGCGGGGGGCAGGTCACGACGGACAGCGCGCTTCTCCTGCGAGAGGATCGCGGACGTTGACCAAACTTGTTCTGGACGCATCGTGCGGCGTGAAGTGGGTGGTTCCCGAGACGGGCTCGGGCCATGCCCAACGTTTGCGCGACGCGTACGCAGACGGGCGGCTGGTCCTGCTGGCGCCCGACCTCTACGTCGCCGAAGTGACCAACATCCTGTGGAAGAAGGCCTGCCTGCGGGAGGAGATCAGCAGCGACGACATGCGAGCGGCCCTGCGCCTGCTGCTCGCCAGCCTTCCGGACCTGTTCGATTCAGCACCCCTCGCGGAGCAGGCGCTCAACCTCGCCGCAGTCCACCGGAGGTCTGTCCATGACTGCCTGTATGTGGCGCTGGCCTTGCAGGAAAGGTGCCAACTCGTGACGGCCGACGCCGCCCTCGTGCATGCGCTGGGACCGGTGCTGGGCAACGTGCTCGATCTGGAAAGCGCG
>DAHVAF010000337.1 GCA_027314765.1 Clostridia bacterium
CGTCACGTCACCCAACCCACCCCGCCGCGGGGTTGGCCTCCGGACGCGCGGGGGCGACGGCCCCGGCGCACCGATATCAAGGCCGGTAAAGGGAGAGCGGCGTGCGCGTCCAATGCCTCCGCGCATGGCCTTCGCCATCCCTGGCCACGGGGTCGATATCGAGGGCAGCGTGCACCCGGACGTGGGAGGTGGCGCGGGCGCGGATCCGCGAGGGCGCGGAGGAGGCGCGGCGGCGGGTGCGCGGCGGCGGTGTGGCGCCCTACCGCGTGCAGACCCCCGTGCGCATCGAGATGGACCTCCACTACAGCCAGCAGGCCGACGTCGCGGCCCTGATCCCCGGGGTCGAGCGGCTGGGCGACCGCACCGTCGGCTTCACGGCCGCGGACGGGGCCAGCGCCTACCGCCCGTTCCTCGCGACCTACTCCAATCACGCGCGACCTGACGTAGCGGCGGCAGAGGTCATCGGGGCATCGTTCGGTCGGCCGCTGCCGCGGCCGTCTCTGTGGCCGTCAGCGACGCCGTGGGGAGGGCGGGGGTGCCGCGAGGGGGGCGCCGGCGCTCGGCCCGGGGGGCGCGCGCTGGTGGCTGATGTGCCCACCCCCGTGGCCACCCGCACTTCCGCGCCTCGGCCCGGAGCGGGGTGCCGCGCGACACGGCCGCGCTCATCACGGCGCCCATCGGCCCGGCGGCCCGCTCCGTGTAGATCTGCACCATCGCCCCGGCGCCCCGCGCACGGTGCTGCGCTATGCGGCTCCGCTCATCCTGCGGCTCCGCTCATCAGGCGGCTCCGCGCTTCATGCGGCTCCGCTCATCACGGCGCCGCCACGCTTGCCGCCGCCGCCGCCGTCTCGGTGGCGACCAGCACCGCCGTGGGCAGGGCGGGACCGCTGTACTGCAGGGTGAGGGACGCGCCGCCCGCGGCGCTGCCCAGGGTCACGGAGGCGCTGGCGGTCTCCGGCGTGCCCGAGCCGGCGAGCTGCACGGTCAGCGTCTCACCGCCGCCGAGGCTGGCCGCGAGGGTCGAGGCGGCCGTCACCTGCACGGTGCCGTCGGCGGCCGGGGCCGTGTACGCGTACGCGATGGGGCTGCTCGCGCCGGCCGCGTACAGCCAGAGGCCGCCGGGCGCTGAGGCGGTCGGCTCCTGCCAGAGGAACGGCACGCGGGTGGATCCCGTCACCAGGGTGCCGGCGCCGACACCCGCGGATCTGGCGAAGTCGGCCGCCGTGCCGGTGGCGCCGGTCAGGCGGCCGGCGGAGACGGCGCCGATGGGCAGCGTGTCGGTGCCCGTGGTGGCGGTACCGGCCAGGAGGCTGGTCCCGCTGGCCTGCCAGGAATACGGGGCGCTGGCCGGTGTCCCCGCGTTCAGGGCCAGGGCCTCCTCCGCGCGAAGCAGGATGAGGGCCAGTTGCGCGCGGGTCACCGGGGCGGACGGGTTGAAGTTGCCGTTGGCATCGCCCACCACCAGGCCGTCGGCTTGGGCGGCGCCCACGGCGGCGGCGTCGGCGGGCGGGATGGACGCGGCGTCGTTGAAGCTTGGTGCGGGCGCCGACGCGGTGGACAGGCCCAGCGCCTTGACGACCCACTCCACCACCTGGGCCCTGGGGGCGGGCTGCGTGGGTTGGAAGGCGGCTGGGCTCGCGATCACGCCGTTGGCCTCGGCCCACGTGACCGATGCCTGCGCCCATGCGGCCACGCCGGCGAGGGCGGTGGCCGGCTGGGCGTTCGACGACGGGAAGAGGCGGGCCAGGAACGTGACGGCCGTTTCGCCGTCGACGGCCTCATCCGGCGCAAACGAGGTGGCGGAGACTCCCTTGACCACGCCCTGCGCGGCCAGGAAGGCGATCGCGGGCTCGGCCCAGGAGACGCCGCTCACATCTGCGAAGGCCAGCGGCGGCGCGGCCGGCGCTTCTGCGGCCGCGGCGGCGGGGGCCAGGGGCGGGCCGAGGAGCGCGACGAGGGCGGCGATGGCGAGCCAGGCAGTGTACCGCATGCGAAGAGTGTTTCGCAGGGTGGGCACGCGATCCTGTCGGCCGGGGGCGCTGGTATCCGCCATTGCGTGCGCTGGGGCAGGGATCGCGCTCAGGCGTGGCAAAGGGGGCTGCCATGGACAGCGAAGACGTGGTGCTCTGCCGCTGCCAGGGCGTGGGCACGGATGCGGTGATGGCGGCGATCGCGCGGCACGGGCTGCTGACGTGCGACCAGGTCAAGAAGCTGACGGGCGCCGGCATGGGCTGGTGTCAGGGGCGGACGTGCGCGCCACTGCTGGCGGCTGCCCTGGCGGCCGCCGGTGTGGCGGGCGATCCGGGTCCTCCGCGGGTGCGGCCGCCGCTGCGGCCGGTGCCGCTTGCCGTGCTTGCGGCCGGCGCCGACGCCCTGCCCGCGCCGCTGGGCACCGTCAGCGCGAAGGTGCTGTGGGGCCGGTCGTCCGGGGATACGACGCTCACCCTTGAGCCGGAGCCGGATCGTCCGTGAGGGCCGTCGATGTCGTCGTCGTGGGGGCCGGGGTCATCGGCTCCGCCATCGCGTACAACCTGGCCAAGGCTGGCGTCGAGGTGGCGCTCTGCGACCGCGCGCAGCCGCCGGCGGGAGCCACCGCCTCCGGCGCGAGCGCGGGCGGCGTGCGCCAGCAGAACCGCATCGGCGCCGAGATGGACCTGGCGCTGCGCGCCGTCGAGATCTGGCGCGACCTGGAGTCCGAGCTCGAGGCCGACCTGCTCTACCGGCGGGACGGCATGGCCATCTGCATCGACGACGAGACGCTGCTGCCGGCCCTCCGGCGGCGCATCGAGCGTGAGCGCGAGGCCGGGCTGACCGATGTCTCCTTGGCCGGCGGCGATGAGCTGCGGCGCATTGTGCCGGACCTGTCGCCTGAGATCGTGGCCGGCAGCTGGTGCGGCAGCGACGGGCACGCGGACCCGATCCGGACGACCGTCGGTTTTGCGCGCGCGGCGGCGGCGCGCGGCGCGAGCATCCACCCGGGCACGCCCGTACTGGATCTGATGCGCTCGGGCGGGCGAGTGCGGGCGGTGATGACGCCGGAGGGCCCGCTCCCATGCCGGCACGTCGTCCTGGCGGCTGGGCCCTGGACGCCGGCGCTCCTGCGCAGGATCGGATGCCCGCTGCCGATCCGCCCGGGCTGCCTGCAGATGCAGGCCACGGCGGCGATGCCGGCGCGCCTGTCCCCGGTGCTGGGCTGGGTCGGCCACGGCATCAGCCTGAAGCAGGTGCCAGGGGGGGCCTATGTGGTCGGCGGCGGCTGGCCGGGACGGGGCGAGCCCGAGCGGTACCAGGCGGACGTGATCCCCGAAAGCATGCGCAAGAGCGCGGCGGTTGTCGTCGGGCTGATCCCGGCGCTGGCGGGCGTGCCCGTGGTGCGGGCGTGGGTCGGGTGGGAGTCGTTCTCGGAGGACGACCAGCCCGTCATCGGCGCTCTGCCCGGCATCGAGGGCGTGACGGTCGCGGCGGGGTTCTCGGGCCACGGGTTTGCCCTGGCGCCCGCCGTCGGCGAGGCGGTGGCCCGCACCGTGATGGACGGGCGGGTGCCCGATGTGCTGAAGCCGCTGGGCCCGCAACGGTTCGCTGGGGGTGTGCCGGCATGAGGGCACGTGGCCGGAGGGTTTGGGCGTGACCATCCAGTGGGAGGGGCAGCCGGTCGCCGCCCAGCCGGGCCAGAGCCTCGCGGCCGCACTGTGGGCGGCGGGGATCAGGGACCTCGGCGGGGCGGACGAGCCGGCACGCGGGCTCTACTGCGGGGCGGGCCACTGCTTCGCCTGCCGCGCCGTCGTGGACGGCGTCCACGGGGTCCGCACCTGCATGGTGCCGGCACGCGACGGGCTGCGGGCCGAGCGCGAGCCCGGAGCGGTCCGCCCGCCGGATGACCACGCCGTCCCGGCGCCGGCGTTGGATGCACCTTCGAGCCTCTCGGCCAAGGGCGTCGCCGGCGGCCCTGGGGCAGCCGCCGCCATGGGTGCGGCCGCGGCCCGCGCGGTGGCCGCCCACAGACCGCAGGCCGGTCAGGCGCTCACTCCCGCCTCCGTGCCTGAGGGCGGTAGCGGCCCCCATATCGCGATCCTTGGCGCCGGCCCGGCCGGCCTGGCGGCCGCGTCCGTCCTCGCGGAGGCGGGCGCCCGCGTGACCGTGGTCGACGAGGCGGCGCAGCCGGGCGGTGCCCTGCGGCTGGTCGATGCGGAGCGCGCCGAGGCCCTGGCCGCCCAGGCCCGGGACGCCGGCGCGCGCATCCTCTGCGGGGTGTCGGCCTGGGGCGTCTACCCGGCCTGGCGGCTTGCGCTGGCCTCGGTGGATCCCGGCGCCAGCCACACGCCAGCCGAGGTCGCCGCGGACGCGCTGATCCTCGCCACGGGCGCGGTCCAGCTGCCACTTGCCCTGCCGGGCTGGACCCTGCCGGGTGTGGTCGCGCCCTGGGGTGCCCTGCACCTCCTGCGCTCGGGCGCGCTGCGGCACGGCACGCGGGTCGCCGTCGTCGGCCTCGACCGCGCGACCCTCGCCGCCGCGCGCCTGCTCCAGGCGGCGGCGGTCGCGCTGGTGGCCGTGGTCCCGCCCGGGTCAAGCGCGCTGATTCACCCCGCCCCGCCGGGGCTCACCGACGGCCTGCCGCTTGTCACGGGGCGTGCCGCGTTTGGCTTCGTGGGCGGCCGGCGCCTGGAGGCCGTCCGCACGGGTGCACCTGACGGCTCCCAGAGCGAGGATGTGCCGGCCGATCTGGCCGTGGCCGGGGCGGGTCTTGCGCCCCTCACGGAGGCGGCACAGCTCGCCGGCCTGCCGGTCCACCGTGTCGCGGATCTGGTGGGCTTTGTGCCCCTGCACGGACCCTCGCTGGAGACGGCCCTGGCCGGCCTTTACGTGGCGGGTGGCGCCACGGGGGGCGAGGACGCCGACGTGGCCGTGGCGGAGGGACGGCGCGCGGCGACCGCCTGTGCCGCAGCCCACGGCCTGCTGGCGGAGCCGGAGACGGCGGAGGCCGCCGCGACGGCTGAGCTGGCCGCGGCCCGGTCCCGCGCAGCCGCCGCCGACCCCGCCGCCGGCGCGCGCAGCGCCGAGGTCGCCCGCCTCTGGACCGCGCGGACCTTGACCGGCCACTGAGGACCGCCGGGGCGCACACTTTTGGCCAAGCCTGGATAGGGTGTGGAGTCGCCGAATCCGGCGCCCCGAATGGACCCTGCGCGGGTTCGTTCACCATGCGCAAGCGTTGGCGGAACCATCCCCTCGGCCTCTGAATCTTCCTCTGAATCTTCGGCGCAATGTCGAGCCGGGTCGATGTTTGTGGCATGAATAATTCGGCCACTGCGGCAGGCGAACGCGAGGCCCTGCGCGAAGGAATCGATGTCGTCGCGCTGTAGCAAAAGTCTTGATCGCGTGTAAGGCGGGCGCGGGGCGCGAGGGTCGCGTAATATTGAGCCTGAACTCGTCAGTGTGTATTCCGGGCGTCCATGACGCCAATTGAACGAAGAAGGGGCGATTCGCATTGAGTGAGCCCGCCATGGCCGGGCCCGACAAGAACGGTCGCGGGAGAGCGGCATCCGAGCGCGCAAGCGGGCGCGGCGAAGCCATCCGCGGCCGGATCCTCGCTCACCTGAGCGAGCTGCAGAAGGGCCACACCCACGTTGTCACCACGACCAAGGCCATGGCCGATGCCCTGCACCTGCCGACGACCACGGTCGCATACGCGGTGCGCAAGCTGTCCGGCGCCGGCATGCTGTCGACGAAGTCGCTCGGTCCGCGCGGCCAGCGCTTCGTGGTCGAGCGGACGATGCCGGTGCGCGCAGCCGGCCGCGGACGCAGCCGGGCCAGCGCGGGCCAGTTCTGCCCGTGGTGCGGCCAGCCGGTGCAGAGCGCGTGGCGGTTTTGCACGCACTGCGGCCAGAAGCTGCCGCGCGACCGCGACTGAGGGACTGAGGGACTGAGGGCCCGACGGCCCGGGGGCCGGGGGCCGGGGAGCCGGCGCCGCCGGCGACTCAGGGACCTGTCCCGCGTGTCCGGCCCCAACCCCAAGAGCTGACAGCGCCTCGGGCCGCCGCCCACGTCGGCGGCCCGAGCCGTCCTCTTCCCCTCCCCGTGTGGCCGACTCCCTTTTCGGCCCGCCGCCGGCCCGCGATATAAGCAGGGGAGGCAGCGGCGGCCGGCGTGGGACCCAGGGAGCGCTTGGGCGTCCGTCGCGATGCGGCCCGGCCCGTCGCCGGCGCGGGTACCCTGCCTCGCCGCGCCCTCCACGAGCGCTTTCCCGGCGAGTCGGTGTGGCGGTGGCAGGTCCAGGCCGCCCACGAGCGCGCCGTGGCCCCGGTGCGCCTTGTCGTCGTCCTGGCGACCGGTACGGCGTGGGCGATCGCGCCGCACCCGGCCGGCGCCCTGCCAGCCCTGGCCTGGACGCTGCTCGCCCTCTTCGTCGTGTACGGTCTCGTGGCCCTATTCATCACGTACGGGCGCCCGGACGCCCTCCGCCGCCGCCCCGACGTGCCCCCCGCCCTCGACCTGGTGCTCGCCGTTTCCTGGATCCTCGCCACCGGGGGGCGCCAGAGCCCCTTCCTCGCGCTGAGCTTCGTGGCCGGCGTGACCGTGCCCATGCGCCTGTCGCAGCCCTTCCGCCTGCCCGTGGCCGCCGTCCTCGCCGGGCTGCTGCTCTGGCTGTCGCCGCCCGGCCAGGGCATCTCGGCCCTCTACCTGCTGGTCTGCGCCGGGGGCCTCGCCGCCTGGTCGCGCGCCGTCGACGCCATCCGCCGCACGACCCTCCACGACTCCCTGACGGGCTCGTTCGGCCGCGACTATGCCCTGATGCAGGCGGTCAACCTGCTGGAGCGCGAGGCGCTGCCGTTCGCCGCCGCCCTGGTGGACCTCGACGGCTTCAAGTCCATCAACGACACGTACGGCCACCTGGCGGGCGATGCCGCCCTGCGCGAATGCGCGCGCCGCATCCAGGCGGTCATCCGGCCCACGGACGTCCTGGCGCGCTTTGGCGGCGACGAGTTCCTGGTGGTCTGCCCGGACGCCAGCCTCGCCGAGGGCCTGGCCGTGGCGGAGCGCATCCGTGCCCAGGTCGCCGCCACCCGGTACGCGGTGCGCGCCGACGCCCGCCCGCTCCGGCTCAGCGTCAGCGTGGGCGTGGCCGAGGCCCGGCCGCGCGAGACCGTCACCGCCCTCATCGGTCGCGCCGACCAGGGCCTCTACGCCGCCAAGGCCAGCCGCGACACCGTCCAGGCCGGCGCCGGCTGAGGCCCGCTGCCTCGCGGCCCCACCCGCGATCGCGTATCATGACTCTCTGGGCCGGCCCCGGGGCCCGGAGAGGGAGCGAGCCATCCATGAAGCAGGCCGTGATGGAGACCGACAGGGGCACCATGACGATCGAGCTCTACCCGGGCGAGGCGCCGGGTACGGTCGCGAACTTCGAGAAGCTGGCGAACAGCGGCTTCTACGACGGCCTCACGTTCCACCGCGTGATCCCGAACTTCGTGGTCCAGGGCGGCTGCCCGCGCGGCGACGGCACGGGCGGGCCCGGCTGGACCATCAAGTGCGAGACCGACGGCAACCCCAACCAGCACCAGCGTGGCAGCCTCTCGATGGCCCACGCCGGCCGCGACACGGGCGGCAGCCAGTTCTTCATCTGCCACAGCCCGCAGCCGCACCTGGACGGCAAGCACACGGTCTTTGGCCGCGTGACACAGGGCCTGGAGATCGTGGACTCGATCCGGCGCGGCGACCACATGACCAAGGTCCGGGTGCAGACCACGGAAGATTCGTGACGGCGGCGCCGTACGGCGCCGCCACCCACACGGCTTGATCGGCCGCCTTCGTCCTTGGGCTGGCGGCCGAGGCGGGCATCTTCGCGGCCACGCGCCGGCGCCCCGGGGATCGCCCTTCAACCCCGTCCTGCTGCCGCCCGCCCGGTATCTCTCGGTCCAGGTCGCCAGCCACCCGTCGCATCGCCTGGCCTGCGCCATCCGGCGCACAGCGGCAGCCGGATGTCGCTCGGGGGCGGGCCGCTGGTGCCGGCGTCCGGGTGCCCGTCCGCGTGGAGGCGCAGGCGCCGCAGGAGTCCCCTGGCGACGGCAGGCGTCGGCCCTGGGGTCTTGTGAATTCGGTCAGCGTATGGCGGTCAGCAGGTAAGCGCGCAGGGTGAGGTCCGCGCTCGGCGGCAGGTCGCGGGTGGGGAGCCGGCCGTAGCTGGCGTCCGGGGCACCGGGCCAGCTCACGCGGGACGGCGTCCAGCCCGCGGCCGTGAACAGGCCTGCCGGATCGTCCGTGCAAAAGGCCGAGGTCCGCGTGGCGGGCAGGCCGCGGAGGCCAGTGCCGAAGACATCCGCCAGGAAGCGGCTGCCCCGGGTGGAAAGACTGGCGGCATCGCACAGCAGCGCGCGCACCGACGGCTCGCTCAGGTAGTACAGCAGCCCCTCCGCCAGCCACACGGCGGGGGCCTTCGGATCGAAGCCGGCTGCCTGCAGGGCAGGCTGCCAACACGCCGTGAGGTCCGCCGCCACCGTGCGGCGCACGCAGCGCGGCGGGACATCGGCGAGCGTCCGCGCCTTTTCCGCGAGGACCTCCGGCCGGTCGATCTCAAAGACCGTTGTGCCCTTGGGCAGCGTGAGGCGGAACGCCCGCGCGTCGAACCCGGCTCCGAGCAGCACGACCTGGCGGACATCGGCGGCATGCACCGCTTGGAGCAGCACGTCGTCGAAGTGGCGGGTCCGAATGGGCAGGAACCGGTTCTCGGCGCCGCTGGCGGCCTCGGAGCGCGCGAGGATCGCGAGGCCGCGCTCGCCGGCCAGGGCCGCGGCGAAGGGGTCGCAGAACAGGGCATCGGGGCGGGCGCTCTCCCGCGCGCGGGCGGCGGCGATCCAGGCCGCGGTGGCGCTCACGCGAGGTAGGGGAGGCCGGGGTTGCGCCGGGGCAGCGACCGGCCGAAGTCCTTGCAGATGCGGACGAGCGAGGGGATCCGAAGGGTCACGGCGGGCGGGAAGCCAAGGTCGGGGGTCTCGGCGCGGGCCAGCAGGTTCGAGAGCAGGCTTGGCGGGGCGGTTGGCTCCGTCGGGGCTGAGCGCGCCAGGGCCTCGAACAGGTGACGGGCCGCTTCCACCGCAAAGTTGTACGGGTCCTTGTCGAAGGGCGGTCCAGCGGCCACGTCCATCGCGTGGGCGATGGTCAGGCCGGCGAGCGCCATGGCGGCCGCCAGGTCGGCGTCGCCGTCGCGCGGAGCGGCACAGAATGCCTCCCAGGCGTCCTTTGCCCAGTCGGTGGCGAACTCGAGCGCCTCCGCGGCAGGCGCCGACCGCACGTACGCGGCCAGGGCCGGCAGGACCGCGGGATGGTGCGCCCTTTCGGCCAGCGCGCGGGCGAGGGCAGGGCGGACAAGGCCAACCTCGTCGGCCGCGGCGGCGCGCGCCAGACCGTCGGCCCACGGGTCCGGGTTCCCGCCGGCGGCGAGCGCCGCCAGGGCCTCCACACACCAGCTCCGAGCCTCCTCAGCGGTCAACGCCGCACCCCCCACACAATCGATCATGGCCCAAGCGGGCTCTCCACGGCTATTGTGGATTGGTGGAGGTGCCGAATTCTGGCTGCGCTCCAGGGCGTCCTGATCATCCTCGTCGGGCTGGTGGCCGTGGGGGTCGCCTCCCGCTACGGCGGTCGCTGGCTGCCGTTTCTGCTGGCGGGGGCCGCGGGCTGGCTGCTGGCCCAGGCCCTCAAGGCCCTGATCAGCCTGCCGCTGACGGCCAACCCGGCCACGGCGGCGGCCCTTGTGACCTCCGCCGCGTTCCCGTTCTTCGCGGCGGTGCTGCCCGCGTTCGCGGAGGAGCTGGGCAAGTACGTGCCGCTGCGGTGGATGCGGGTGCAGAGCCGCGAGCAGGCCCTGGCCCTCGGCCTGGGCGCCGGGGCCCTGGAGGCCATCCTGCTGGGCCTGCCCCTCCTCATTGGCGCCGTGCCCGCAGGTGCCAGCGCGGTCGGCCTGGTGATCTCGGTCTGGGAGCGCTCATGGGCCGTCACCCTGCACGCCGGGATGGCGAGCCTCGACGGGCTGGCCGTCTACCTGCGCCGCGGCCGGTGGCTGCTGGCGGCGATGGCCGTGCACTTCCTGGCCGACCTGCCGGCGGGCCAGTATCAGCGGCTGCTGGCGCTGCGCGCCCCAGGCGTGACGACGTGGCTGGCCGTGGCCGAGATCCTGGTGCCGGTGCTGGCCCTGGCGGTCCTGGCCTGGGGACGGTCGCTCTGGCGGCAGGCAGGTGCGGCGCCGAGCGCCGGTCTATAGTCGGAGGCAGGGGAGGCGGAACGCCGTGACCATCGAGCGGGCGCGCTCGGCACGCAGCGCGGTGTATGCGGACGGCGGGATGGTCTGCACGGGCCATCCGCTGGCGACGGCCGCCGGCGCGGACGTGCTGCGGCGGGGCGGCAACGCCTGCGACGCGATCCTGGCCGCGTCCGGCGTGCTGGGCGTGGTCCAGCCGATGATGTGCGGCCTTGGCGCCGACACCTTCTGCGTCTGGTACGACGGCAGGACGGGGCGCGCGGAGGCGTTGTCGGACTCGGGCGCGGCGCCGGCTCTCGCCAGCCCTGATGCGTACCACGCCCGCGGCTACGGCGACCGGATGCCGGGGCGCGGCATGCTGTCGGTGTCCGTGCCGGGCGCCGTGCACGCCGCGTTCACCGCGCTCGGGCGGTGGGGGAGCGGCCGCTTCGACATGGAGGCCCTGTGGGCGCCGGCCGTGGCGTACGCACGGGACGGCCACCGGCTGGCGCCGCGGGTGGCGCACCATCTCGCGGGGGCGCGCGACGCCCTGGCGAAGTACCCGGGCAGCGCCCGCATCTACCTGCATGGGGATGGGAGTCCGCTGCGGGCCGGCGAGCGGCTCGTGCAGGCCGACTACGCGCGCAGCCTGGAGGCCGTGGCCCGCGGCGGTCCCGACGTCTTCTACCGGGGGGCGCTGGCGGAGGCCATCGACGCCTATATGCGGGGGAACGACGGCCTGCTGCGCGGGGAGGACCTCGCGGCGCACGCGGCGGACGTCGAGGCGCCGCTGTCGGTGCCGTACCGGGGGGCGACCGTGCACGTGGCGCCGCTGCCCTCGCAGGGGCTCATCCTGCTGGAGTGCCTGCGCATCGCCGAGGGCTGGGATGTGGCGGCGCTGCCGGAGACCGACCGGATCCACCTGCTGGTCGAGGCGAAGAAGCGGGCGTACGCCGACCGCCTGGCCTACGCCGGCGACCCGCGCTTTGTGGACGTGCCGCTGGTGGAGCTGCTGAGCGCAGAGTTCGCGGCGCGGCGCCGGGCCAGCATCGACCCGGGGCGGGCGGCGGACGAGGTCGCCCCGGGGACGGTCGCGGCCGCGGCCAGCTGGGGCGCGCCGGGGGGGACGGACACCACCTACCTCTGCGCCGCCGACCGCGACGGCAACGCGATCTCGTTCATCACCAGCCTCTCGGCCGCCTTCGGCTGCGCCGAGGTGGTCGAGGGTACGGGCATCCTGCTGAACAACCGCGCCGGCCGCGGTTTCACCCTGGAGGCGGGCCACCCCAACGTCCTGGCTCCTGGCAAGCGCACCATGCACACCCTGCAGTGCTACCTGGTGACGCGGGAGGACGGCAGCCTGTGGCTGGTCGGCGCCACGCCGGGCGGCGACGGCCAGGCCCAGTGGAACCTGCAGGTGCTGACGGCGCGGATGGACCAGGGCCTTGACCCGCAGGCCGCCGTCGAGGCGTCGCGGTGGACGTCGCATCCCGGAACGGACCCGGCGGGGCTGCCCGCCCCGTACCGGCTGGATGTCGAGGACGGCCTGCCGGAGGAGGTCTACGCCGACCTGGCCGCGCGGGGCCACGACCTGCGCCGCGTGCCCTACCTGTCCGGATCGGGCGACGAGCAGCTCATCGAGCGGCTGCGCGACGGCTGCCTGGTGGGGGCCTCGGACCCGCGCGGGGACGGGTGCGCGCTGGGCGCATGACGCAGCTTGGCGGCGTAATGCGCCACGGGGCGGCCCGGGTCGTGCTTGCTGACGGCGCCACGTTCGCGTGTCTGGGCCCGGGGGCCTAGGCATGGACAATCCGCCGGATGTGGCGGCGCCGCACCGGGTCTCGTTCGCGTGGTCAGGCCGCGAGAGGCGCCGCCGCGGCTCCATTGCTGGAGAGGACAACCAGGTGGCAGCGCTCATCTCTGGGCGACGGTCCCTCGGCATGGACAGTCCGCCGGATGCGTTGGCGCCGCACCAGGTCGAGCGGCTCGATCCCCTGCATGGGGGTGCCAGGAGGGCCGTCTCCCGCGTGCACAGGGACGGGCCATAAACCTCGACATGGACATTCCGCCGGATGTGCTGGCGCCGCACAGGGTGGGGCGCGTGGAGCCTCTGCGCGGCGGTGCCAAGAAGGCCGTCTCGCGCCTGCACTGCGACGACGGGTTCACCTGCATCCTGTACGAGTGGACACCGGAGGCGGCGTATGCGGGGGTGGACGCAGCCGACGGTCCTGCCGCCCTCGCCCACAACCACGGCTATCTGAGGGATCTGGGCGTGCGAACGCCGGAGGTCCTGCACCGGGACGCGTCCTGGGCCCTTGTGGAGGACCTCGGCGATCGTCTGTACATGGGCGACCTGGCCCGCCTGGGTACGGCGCTGGCGCGAATGCACGGTCACCGCAGGGTGGGATGGGGTCCGCTGGCGGAGCCGCGCCGCACCGTGGACCCGCCCTGCGAGCGGGTGGTGCTGCAGCAGACCCGGCGCGACCTGGTCGATCTTGGACGGATGGTGGCGGGCTTCGTTCCAGCGCCGCTGACGGACCGCGTCCTCGACCTCTTCGACAGGGTCAGCCCGCGGAGCGACCATGGCCTCATCCACGGTGAGCTGGGGCCAGAGCACGTTCGGGCCGACCCCGACGGGCAGCCCTGCCTCATCGACATCGAGGGCGCCAAGTTCTTCGATGTCGAGTACGAGCACAGCTTCCTCACGTTTCGGTGGAAGGACAGGTATCCGGCCCTGCGCGCCGAGGGGCTGGACGCCCAGCGCCTGCGCTTTTATCGCCTCAGCCTGCACCTCCACTACGCCGCCGGCCCCCTGCGGATCATCGCCCGCGGGTACCCGGATGCCGCGGGCATGCGGGCGATCGCCGACGCGAACCTCGCCGCGGCACAGGCCCTGGTAGAGGGGACTTGACCCCGATGCTGGACGGATTCGTGGCCGACTTCGCGGCAGCCATGCGGGCCGTCGACGCGACGGGACCCGTGGCGCAGGGCCGCAGCGGCCGGGTTTACCGCCCCGGCATCGGCCCTCTCCCGGAACGTGACCTGGTCGAGCTGACACGGGCTCGCATGGCGGCCTCCCATTCAGCGCTCTACAGCGGCCTGGCCGCGCAGGTCACCTATCCGGGGTCGCGCCAGAAGTGCGATCTCCACTGGTCGGCGCAGCCAGCCTCCTGGGCGATCGAGGTGAAGATGATCCGGGTGCGTGGCGACAACGGAAAGCTGGCGGACCTGTCCGTTCAGGACGTCCTATCGCCCTACGAGAGCGACCACAGCGCCCTTTCCGACTGCACCAAGCTGGCCCAGGCGAACTTCGACGCAAGGCGGGCGGTCCTCATCTACGGCTTTGAGGACCAAGAGCGTCCGCTCGACGTGCTGGTCGAGGCGTTCGAGGCGCTGGCGGTGCACTACGTTCGGCTGGGTCCCCGCGCCGTCGCCCACGTGCCGGCGTTGATCCATCCGGTCTTCTCGCGCGCCCGCGTCTTTGCCTGGGAGGTCTCAGCCTAGCCGCGCAAGGTGCGCGCCGAACTGCCCCAGGCCCTGCCGCAGCGTCTCCGCCGCGTTCGCGTAGCCGATGCGCACCGTGCCCTCGACCTCGAAGCAGCTCCCGGGCGTCAGCAGGGTGCCGGTCTCGCGCATCAGCCCCTCGCAGAGCTGGGCCGACGGCAGCGGCAGGTCGTAGCGGAGAAGCGCCGTCGTGCCCGCTTTGGGCTTCACATAGTCCACGTGCGGCTGCTCTTGCACCCACTCGTCGAGGACGGCGAGGTTGCCGCGCACGATGGCCAGGTTGCGGCGCATGATGGCGTCGTAGCGCTCCAGCGCCCGCACGGCCAGGGCGTCGTCCAGCATGCCGCAGCTGATGGTCGTGTAGTCGCGGTGCTGAAGGCAGGCGGCGACGATCGGCTCGGCGGCGGCCACCCACCCCAGGCGCAGGCCGGCCAGCGAGAAGACCTTCGACATGCTGCCCGTGCTGATGCCCCTGTCGTACAGGTCGATGATGGAGGGCGCCGCCGGGACCCCCTTCTGGAGCAGGTCGCGGTAGACCTCGTCGCAGAGCACATACGCCCCGGCCTCGTCCGCGATGGCCACGATCTCGAGGAGCATGGCCTCCGGCATCAGGGCGCCGGTCGGGTTGTTGGGGTTGTTGAGCACGATCAGCTTCACGCCGCGCCGCGCACGCTCCCGCAGCTCGTCGACGTCGGGGAGGTAGCCGTTCTCGGGGCGCAGCCGCAGCGGGTGGACGGTGGCGCCGAGGGCCCGCGGCACCTCATACAGCTGCTGGTAGGTGGGGTGGACGGCGATCACCCGGTCGCCCGGCTCGATCAGCGTGAAGAACACGAGGAAGTTGGCGCCGATGGCGCCCTGGGTGGCGACCACGCGCGGCTCGCTGTCATAGAGCGCGGCCACCCGCCGCCGAAAGGCGGGGGAGCCCTCAATGTCCCCGTAGGTCAGCTTCCTGGCGGCCAGCGCCGCGAAGAAGCGGGGCACATCGTCCACGAGCTCGCCGAGGGTCAGCGAGTCGACGCACGTCTCGGCGATGTTGTAGACGGCGTCGGTCTCGTACCGGTTCATCCACTCCTCGACGGCGAACGGCACGATCTTCATGACCGCGGCGCCGCCGGCACAACCACCAGCGGACTGGGCAGCCCATCGGTCTCGAACTCGCTGCCCTCCAACCGCCGCACCTGCGCCGCCGGGTAGAGCGCCAGAAAGCCGTCCACCGGCTGCAAAAAGCTGAGGCCACCCGTGTCGTAGTGGCAGGGCACCACCCACCGCGCGCCCAGGTCCTCGCCCAGCCGCTTGGCCTGCGCGCCATCGATGGTCGGCCCGCCGCCCACCGGCGCGAGCAGCAGGTCGACCTTGCCGATGGCCGCCGCCTGCTCGGGCCGCAGGGCCCGCTGGCCGAGGTCGCCGAGGTGGCAGACCTTCACGCCGCCGAGCTCGAACACCATGATGGCGTTCGGCCCGCGCCGGGTGCCGGCGACGTCGTCGTGCTCGGAGCTGACGGCCACGACCTTCCCCAGCGGCGTGTCGTAGGTGCCCGCCGCCGACCGCACGGTGAACGGCGCGCCGGCGGCGGCCTCGACGCCGTTGTGGTCGCCGTGCTCGTGGGTGACGAGGAGCAGGTCGCAGCGGATGTCGCGCATCACCGGCAGCGGGAACGGCAGGTTCGGCTGCAGCGGGTCGATGAGGACGGACCTGTCGCCAACGGTCAGAAGATACGCGGATTGGCCGTACCAGCGCACGCGCATGAACTCAACACCTCTCGTGGGCTGCATGCGGATTTGCGCGGGGCGCGCGTACGCGCGCCCCGTCACAGACGACTTTGTTAGAGGTGGCTGGCGAACCAGCCCGCGATCGCCCGCAGGCGGTGGATCCGGTGCCAGGGCTTGCCGCCGCGCGACAGGCCGTGGCTCTCGTTCTGGTAGCGCAGGAACTCGACCTCGACGCCCTGCTTTTTGAGGGAGGCGAATAGCTGCTCCGACTGCTCGACCAGGCAGCGGTAGTCCTGCTCGCTGTGGATGATCAGGGTCGGCGTGCGCATGTTGCCCGCGTACGTGATGGGGGACTGGCGCACCCAGTCCTCGGGGTTCTCCCACGGGGTCTTGCCGCGGCCCCAGACGTCGGTCCAGTGGTAGCCGCCGTCCGAGGAGCCGAAGAAGCTGTAAGTGTTGGTGACCGGGCGCATGATGCAGGCGGCCTTGAAGCGCTGCGTGTGGCCGATCACCCAGGTGCTCATGTAGCCGCCGTAGGATCCGCCGGCGACGCCCAGGCGCTCCCTGTCGATCCAGGGGAAGCGGCCGAGGGCGGTGTCCAGGCCGGCCATGATGTCGGCGTAGTCGTGGTTGCCCCAGTCGTGCTCGATGCCGGCGCAGAAGTCCTGGCCGTAGCCCTGGCTGCCGCGCGGGTTGGTGATGACGACGCCCATGCCCTTGGCGAGCAGCAGCTGGAACTCCATGAAGAAGGTGCCCGTGTACATCGACATGGGGCCGCCGTGGATCTCCAGGACGGTGGGGTAGGCGCGGCCAGGCTGGGCGTTCACGGGCTTCCAGGCCCAGCAGTCGATGTCGGGGCCGTCCGCGGCGCGGGCCGCGAAACGTTCGGGCAGCACGACCTGGCGCTTGGCGAGGAGCTCCTCGTTGCAGCGGGTCAGGCGGCGCAGCTCCAGGCCGCCGGGCAGGGTGGGGTTGGCCAGGGCGGCCAGGCCCGGCTGGGCGGCGGCGCCGTCGGGTAGGTCGGCGACGTAGATGTCGTTCGGGGTGTCGGGGCGGGCGACGGCGAACGCGGCGCGGCCCGCGGCCGGGTCGATGCACCCGTTGAAGAGGACGACGTCGCCCGAGGTCAGGCGCCGGACCTCGCCGGTGCCGGTATCCACGCGGTAGAGGTGCGTCGTGCCGCGGTCGGAGGAGAGCATGTAGATCTGGCGGCCGTCGGGGGACCAGACGGGGCTGTTGTCGCCGCCGCCCATGCGCATGTCGGTGATCGACTCATCGCCGAAGGCGCGGGGGTGCTCCGCCGTCAGGCAGCGGATGGACTCGGCGGCCGGGGTGCCGTCGGCCGCGAGGTCGGCCAGCCAGATGCGGGCATCCGAGTAGTTGGCCCTGGGGCGCGTGTGGCCGACCCAGGCCAGGCGCCGGCCGTCCGGGGCGAACGCGGGGTCGTGGAAG
>DAHVAF010000338.1 GCA_027314765.1 Clostridia bacterium
CCGGCGTGCTCCAGCGCGCTGAGGTGCGAGTAGCGCGAGACGCTCGTATACACGGCGACGAGGGCGTGGAAGCCCCGCCGGCGGATGAAGGCCTCCAGGCGGCGGACCGCCTCCTCGGCGGTGGTGGTCGAGACGGAGACGTGGCCCGTCCGGTCGTGGCCGACGGCCGCGGCCGATGACACCAGGATCTCGAAGGCCGCCTTGAAGCCGAGGCTGGCCTCGCCGCCAGGCTGGCGCCAGAAGCGCCCGGCCAGGTCCGCGGCGGCACCGCGCAGAAGCTCGCGGTCGCATGCGTCCATGCCCGGCGCGGCCACCCCCTCGAGCCAGGAGGCCAGCATCAGCCCGGAATCGAGAAAGGTGCGCACATGCTCCACGAGGTCGGCCAGGGGGTCGACCTCTCGCGTCCCCGTCGTCACATGCTCTGCCCCCGGCGGACACCGCGCTAGGTGATCGGAAACACGATAGCGCACCGGCGGCTCGGGTGGGTGAAGGCACGGTGGTCCCTGTGGCGAGGGGAAGCCGCAGGCGGGCGACGAGGCTGCACCACTTCGGGAAGCGGCGGCTCAGGTGGGTGCGGGCCCGGTGGCCTCGCGGCGAGCGGAAGCGGTAGGCGGGCGGCCGCTCCGGCGGCGGCTCAGGTGGGTGAAGGCCCGGTCTTGCTCGTCGCGATGGGAAGCCGAAGGCGGGCGATGCTTCCGCCGCCGGGCCGGGGCAGCACCTCGGCCGTGCCGCCACCAGCCTGTGCCACGGCAGCCACGATCGCCAGGCCCAGCCCGCTGCCCGGCCGCTCCGACGGCCCGCGGTAGAAGCGCTCGAAGACGTGGGGCAGATCATGGGGGTCGATTCCCGGCCCGCGGTCGGCCACCTCGATCACGGCCCACCCATCCTCGCGGCGCAGGCTCACCTCGACGGGGCCGTCCGGCGGCCCGAACTTGACGGCGTTGCCGACCAAGTTGCGGACTGCGCGCGCCACGGCGTCGGCATTGGCCATGATCATCACGGGAGGCGCGACTTCGGGCCAGCGCACGGCGGAATTCGGCTCCTCGTCCGCCGTCTCCGTCAGGATGCGGCGTAGGTTGGGGAGGGAGGCGCTGGCGCCTCCCTCCTCGACCCGGGCCAGGGCGAGGAGCCCGTCCACCAGGGAGGCCATGCGCCGCGCCTGGCCATGGGCGGCCGCCAAACCAGCCTCCATCTCCGCCTCGCCGCGGCCCCCGCCCTGCCGCCAGAGCTCGAGGTAGCCCATGACAGCCGTCAGCGGCGTGCGCAGCTCGTGCGAGGCGTCGGCCAGAAAGCGGCGCAGGCGCTCGTGGGCGGCCCGCTCCTGGCGCAGGGCGGCGCCCAGCCGGTCCAGCATGCCGTTGAGGGCCACCGCCACCGTGGCGAGCTCGGCCGGCAACCCGCTGGCACGCGCTCGGCGATCCAGGGAGCCCGCGCTGACGGCGTCGGCCACGGCAGCGATCTCCGCCAGGGGCCGCAGGCCGCGCGCGAGGGTCCAGGCGGCGGCGAAGGCCGCCGCCACCAACGCCGCCAGGCCCCCCAGCGCCAGCAGCCGCACCTCGCTGCCCAGGACGGCGTTCACATCCGCAAGCGACGTCGCCAGAACCACGGTGCCGCCAGGCCCCGGCGGTGGCCGCCGCCCGAAGCCGCCTCCTCCTCCCAGCGGCACCCGCACAGCCAGCATGTCGCCCGCCACAGTCCAGGGGGTGCCCACGGTCCGTGGGTCCAGGGCCGCCTGCGCGGCGCCAGGCGAGGCGGCGACCACGGCGCCACCCGGCCCCAGCACCCAGACGGTCGTGCGGGGGTCGGCCAGGGCGCGCATCAGGTCGGCTGGGGGCTCAGGACCGCTGGCCGTGGCGGCGTGGACGGCGTCCTGCAGCCGCGCCACCGCCGCCGCGATCAGGAAGCCGCGCAGGGCGAAGTACTGGAACAGGGCCGAGAGCAGGAGCACCAGGCCCAGCACGGCAAGAAAGCCGGACAGCAGCTGGCGGCGCAGCGACCCCCGCGCGCCGCCGTGCTCAGCCGCCAAGGCGGTAGCCCACGCCGCGGATGGTCTGGATGATCCGGCGCTCGCCGTCGCCCAGCTTCTCGCGCAGGTAGCGGACGTAGACCTCGACGACGTTGTCGTCGCCGAACAAGTCGTAGCCCCAGACCCGATCCAGCAGGGTGCGCTTGCTCATCACCTGGCCGGGGTGCTGCAGCAGGCACTGCAGCAGGTCGAACTCGCGCACGGTGAGCTCCAGGGACCGTCCGGCGATGTCGGCGCGGTGGGCGGCCGGGTCCAGCTCGATGTCGGCCCAGCGCAGGACCTCGGACAGGGCAGGCGCCTGGCGCCGGAGGTGGCGGCGCAGCCGCGCCACCAGCTCGCGGAAGGCGAAGGGCTTGACCAGGTAGTCGTCGGCGCCGAGCTCGATGCCGGCGACCCGGTCGTCGACGGCGTCCTTGGCCGTGAGGAAGATGATGACGAGGTGCGGGTCGGCGGCCCGCAGGTCGCGGCCCAGGTCGAACCCGTCGCCGCCTGGCATCATCACGTCCAGGATGGCGGCGTGCGGGCGCCAGGCCGAGGCGGCGGCGCGGGCCTGCCCCGCGTCCGCCGCCTGCCGGACCTCGAACCCCTCGTACTGCAGCCCCAGGGTCAGGTAGTCGCGGATCGCGGCCTCGTCGTCGACCACCAGCACGCGGGGCTTGTCAACGTCCGCCATGGCTACATTCTACCTACTGGCTCCAGCTAGGCGCCGGTGCCGGGTGCGGCCGGCGGTGCGGGCGGAGCCGGCAGGATCTCGATGTGGGTGGCCGTCAGCACGCCGCCGCTGAGCTGGCCCTCGGCCTGGATGTGCGCGCCCGTGACGACGGCGCTGGCGGAGGCGCTCCGGCTGGGTCCGGCGCCGAACATGGTGCTGCTGGTCCACGTGACCGTGACCGTGCTGCCGTCAGGCTCGGTGACCCGGGCGCTGTCGCCCGAGACGGAGGCGACGGTGCCGCCGGCGCGGTCGGGCAGGACCCGCCATGCCTTCGCCGTCAGCGTGTCGCCCTGCCAGGTGCCGAAGCCCTGCACCTGCTGGCCGACGGTGACGCCCGGCGTGCCGCTGACATCCAGGGTGCCGGTGCGGCCGCTCGGCTGCCGGATCGTCAGGGTGCCGCCGTTGACGGCCGTCACGGTGCCCTGGTAGGCGGGCAGCTGGATGTACACCGTGGTGGCCGTCACGGTCTGGCCGCTCGTGCTGCCGGCGACCGCCACATGCTCACCGGTGGCGAGGTCGGACTGGCTGGCCGCCAGGCCCGGCGCGAAGTCGTAGGCCGTCGTGGCGCCGAGGTCGACGGTGTAGGTCTGGCCGCGCCCAGTCAGCGTGAGCCCGTTGCCGCCGACCGAGGCGAGGGTGCCGGCGATGCCGCGGGCGCCGGGGCCGCCGATACCCGGCCGGCCGAAACCCGGTCCGCCGGGCCCGCGCCCCCAGGCGCCGCCGGGCATGGGGCCGCCGGGCGCGGGCACCGCCTGGGACGTGGCGGCCGGCGGCGCGGAGGCGGCGGAGACCATCGCGGTGGCCGCGACGACGCTGCCGCCCACGCCGGCCGCGAGGCCGAGCGCCAGGGCGAGTGCACGGATCTTCTGCCAGCTCATCGGATCGTGACCCCCTCGGCGCCCAGTCTGCGGCGCGCGGCTGAGGGATCACGGGGTGCCGGGCTGATGGTTGGCTGAGAAAGCTATTGTGGTATCATAAATATTCCTTGCCGCAGAGGGGGTGTCCGAGCGTGGAGGAGCCGGTGCCATCCGGCTTTGCCGATACGCGGCCCGCGGACGAGCAGGCGGTGGTCGATTCCGTCTACGCGCGGCTGCCGGGCGAGGTGGCCGCGCGTGCCGACGCGTTCACCCGGGCGGAGAAGACCATGCTGCGCACAGGCGGCGAGGCTGGCCGCATCGAGGTGGCGCGGCGGGCCCGCGGCATGCTGCTGCAGGCCGAGCGTGTCCGCGACGGCGCGGCGCCCTACTTCGCCCGCATCCGCGGGCGGTTCCGCGACAGCATGGGCGAGGGCTTCGGGGAGGACGTCCGGGTGAGCGGCTTCCCGTACATGGAGGCATGGGATGGCCCGGCGGGCGAGGTCCTGGCCGTCTCGCAGTGGGCCGGCATCGCCGAGCTGGCGCGCGATCCGGCGGCCGAGTCCTACGAGGCGCAGGACGCCTACGAGCGGGCGCGGGGGCTGGTGGGGCGCGTCGCGTGCCTGGACGTCAAGGTCGAGGACGTGGAGATCAGGGACGGCCGGGTCACGCGCGTGGCGCCGCGCTACGGCGAGGTCTGGCGGGAGCGCGTGCGCGGCCGGCTGCTCGACCCCGGCAACATCGGCATCGGCCAGATGTGGGACGTGCTCGACCGCGACCAGATGCGGCTGATCTCGCGCCGCGACCCGGGCCGCCGCCTGCTGACGATCCACGGGCCGGCCGGCACGGGCAAGACCGTGGTCGCCCTGCACTACGTGGGCCTGCAGGCCGCGGAGGAGGACGCCTGCCTCTACGTGGTGCCCACGCCCGCGCTCGGCCGCCACGTGGAGCTCGGGCTGCGCTTCTCCACGCGGGCCCCAGAGCGCTGGCGGGTGCTGGCGCTGTGGGAGATGCTCCAGGAGCTCTGTCCCGAGGCCGGGGCGTATGTGCCCGAGGACGAGCCGACGCCGCTGGCGCCGGCCAAGACCGCCGCCGCGGACGATGGCGTGCTGCCGCATGCCGTGGCGGCCCTGGGCGAGGCCGGGGCCCGGGCCGATCTGCTGCGCGCCTACTTCGCGGGGGTGGCCACCTACTGCCGCGCGGCGGGGCAGGGGGAGCCGCCGGCCCGGCGCGTGCGCCGGGAGGACGTGCCCGCCCTGATCCTGCTGGCCCTGCGGGCCGGGCGCCGCTGGCCCGGGGCGCGCCCACGGTGGATCATCGTCGACGAGGCGCAGGCCTACCCGCCGCTGGCATACGCGGCCATCCGCGCCGTGGCGGGGGACGGGGCCCGCTTCGTGGTCGCCGGGGACGTCAACCAGCGCCTGGGCGGCCCCCTCGGCCTGCCCGACTTCGCCGCCGCACGCGACGCGCTCGATGTGGCGAAGAAGGCGGCCGACACGGTGCTCCTGCAGAGCGTCTACCGCACACCGCGCGCCATCCACGCCCTCGGGCGCCGGATCCTGGGCGAGCCGGCCGGGGACGTGACGGCCCTGCACGACGAGGAGGGCGAGACGGCGGCGGTGGCCCTTCCCCGGGCGGGTGACCTCCCGGCCCGGATCGCGGAGGAGGTCGTGCTGGCTTCGGAGCGCGGGATGCGGATGATCGCCGTGGTCGCGCCCGGCCTGCAGCGGGCGCGCCAGCTGATGCCGGCCGTGGCCCCGGAGCTGCGGCGGCGCATGGGGGAGCACGCCCCGGCCGCCATCCAGCTGCTGGACGGCGGCGACGGCTACCGCGGCGGTCTCTGCTTCGCGCCGCTGGAGGCCATGCAGGGGCTGGAGGCGGACCTGGTCATCGTCGCGGACGCCGACCGGGAGGCCTACCCGCCGGACCCGGCCGGGGCCCGCCGCCTCTACACGGCGGTCACCCGCGCCCGCAAAAGGACCGTGCTGCTGGCCGCCGGGCGCCTCACACCCCTGCTCGACTAGTCCGGCCGCGCCCCCCGCATCGCGGCCGGTCCGGTACGAGGGCTTCACGGGCGGGCAGAGCCGCCGGCCGCCAACGAGCTCGGCGTCGCCGAGAACGACCTCTGGCGCTCGCAGCGGGCCATCGACGCCGGCACCATGAGCCAGGCCAGGGCGGACAGCGGCGACTTCGCCGCGAGCTGGGCGCAGATCGGGCGCGACGCGGAGACGGTCGACCCGGGCGATGCGCTCCGCGTCGACCAGGAGCCGGCCCAGACCCAGCCGGCCCGGTCGTCGGACCCGCGCTTTCTGCCCACGGCGCTGGAGGACCTGGATGAGACCGTGGTCGCGACAATCCGGGCCGTCAACGCGTCCCGTGCGGGCCTCCCGAACCCGGGAGCGCGGACCTGAAGGGCTGGGAGGACCGGTGGGCGGCCGCGCCGGCCAGGGCCTGGCGCACGCTGCTGCAGGCGACCCCGCCCGCATCCGGCCGCGTCCACGGCTGGGTCGCGGACGCCGTCTGCGGCGCCAGCGACGGCCTCGGGGCCGTGTTCGGCATCGTGGCCGGCGTATCGGGCTACGAGCACGGCGGCCGCATCGTGCTGGTGTCCGGGCTGGCCGGCATGCTGGCCAGCGCCCTGTCCATGGGCGCGGGCGCTTATCTGTCCGCGAAGGCGGAGCACGAGGTCTACCAGGTGGAGATCGCCCGCATGCGCCGCCGCGTGGCCGCCGAGCCGGACCGCGGGGTGGCCGACCTGGCGCAGGCGCATGTGGAGCACGGCTTCCGCGCCGAGGACGCCAGCTGGCTTGCCCGGCGCCCGCGGGAAGATCCGTAGGCGCTGGCCATGGCGCTCGTGCGCGAGGAGCGTGGTCTGGCCGGAGGTCACCTGCGCCATCCGGCGCGCGCGGCGCTGACCGCCTCGCTTTCCAGGGCCTTCGGCGTCTTCATCCCGAGCGTCCCGTTCTTCTTCCTGGACGGCACGCCGGCCATCGCGGCCGCCGCGGCCGTCAGCTTGCTGGCCCGCTTCGCCGTCGGCGCGGCCAAGAGCCGGGTTGTGCCGGCCCCGCGCTGGTGGGTCGCGGGGTCCGAGATGACGCTGATCGGCGCCATCGAAGCAGCCATGAGGTTCGGGGTCGGTCGCTGGGCCGCCTACCTGCTTCCCAAGTACCGGTCATGCCGGCGCGTCGGCCGGCTGGACCGCGGCCTGGCGGTGGGTCGAGCGCCGCGCGGCCAGGTAGGAGCCGACCACCAGCGCCACCGCAAGCGCCTGCGCAGCGATGGTCTGGACCGTCGGGAAGACGGAGAACCAGACGCCCATCCAGGGCGCCACGTGGATCGGGAACGGCGTGGCTCCGATCCAGCCGGCCAGCTGCATCTCCTGGGCCTGCTCGCCGACCATCACGACGAGGACCAGGCCGAGCATGCCGCCCGTGAGCGCCAGCATCTTCTGGTACGGCAGGCGGCGATGGCCGGCAAACGTCAGCACCGCGACGAGGGCCGTCAGCGCCAGGCCGATGGCCGAGCCCGCCGCCACGACGCCGCCGCCGACCTGCAGGCGGATGCTCTGCAGGAACAGGACGACCTCGAAGCCCTCGCGGTAGATGGAGGCCAGGCCCAGCAGAATCAGGCCGCGCCATGCCAGGGCCGCCGCCGGCGCCTGCAGCAGTTGGCGCTTGGTGCGGCTGTGGAAGGCCATCCAGCTCTCCCAGTAGATCTTGTGGAAGAACCAGTTCATGACCACCAGGAGCACGACGACCGCCAGCAGGCCGGTCCCCGCCTGCACGGCCAGCTCCGTTCGCGTGTTGTCGACCAGGGCGATCAGCGCGACGACGACGACCCACGTCGCGTACGTGGCGGCGAGGCCCAGCCCCGCGCCGATCGCCACGGGCCGGGCGTAGTCGCGCCGCGACCTTGCGAGCCCCGCCGTCAGCACGGCCAGGGTCAGGATCGCCTCGAGCCCCTCGCGGAAAACCAGGACCGCCGTGTCGACGACGGCGGCCGTCCATGTCGTGTGTCCGGCCGTGGGGTCGGGATTGCCGTGGGCGGACAGCGCCTGCCACACGAGCACGGCGACCACGAGGGCGACGCCGAGCCCCATCAGAAGCCCGCGCGAGCGCAGCAGGGCCTTTGTTGCGAACCGTTTCAGATCCGGGGCGGTCGTCAACGTGGTGCGCCTCCAATATCCGACTACACAAGTCGGATATAAGATGGCCCACCCCGGCGCTGCTGTCAACCGGTCAGGCGCTCGTAGCGGGCCACGTATGGCGGCACGCCGACACCCGGCGGCAGGTCCGGGGCCGCCTCCGGCGCGCCCGCGGCCATGCGGAGCGGCACGACGCCCGCCCAGATCGGCAGGGCCACGTCGGCCGGATCGTCGACCGGCGGGCCGGTGCGCACCTTGGCCGAGCACTCGTCCAGCGCCATGCCCACCACCGCGGTCGCCTTGAGCTCCGCCTCGCTGGGACGGCGCGCGTCGGCCCACCGTCCGCGTGCGACGTGCTCGACGATCGCCTCCAGGGCGCGCAGCTTCTCCGCCCGGTCGCTGACCTCGCGCGCCGTGCCCAGCACGACGGCCGAGCGGTAGTTCATGGAGCTGTCGTAGACCGAGCGGGCCAGCACGATCCCGTCGAGCAGCGTCACGGTCACGCAGGCGGGAAAGCCGCCCGACAGGCTGCGCATCATGCGCGAGACGGCCGAGCCGTGGAGGTAGAGCGCATCGCCGAGGCGGGCGTGGATGGTGGGGATGACGTAGGGCTGGCCGTCGACCACGAACCCGGCGTGGCAGATCAGCCCCTCATCCAGGATCGCGTCGATCACCGCCCGGTCGTAGCGGCCGCGCTCGGGGTGGCGGCGGACGGCGGTGCGCGCGCTCGGTGCCTCGGCCATGACGTTTGCCCTCCTACAGGTGGATGCGAAAGTAGAGGCCTTCGTCGCGCAGGCCCGAGGCCCGGTAGAGCGCGTGGGCGACCTGGCGCTGGTGCCCGCTCTCAAGGGTGAGGCTCCAGCAGCCGCGCCCGCGCGCCAGCTCGATGCCGCGTGTCACCAGCGCGCGGCCGGCGCCGAGGCCCCGGCGCGAGGCCGTCACGATCAAATCGGGGACCCAGGCCTGCAGCCTCACTTGGTTGAGCCGCTCGCGGAACTCCAGCGACATGAAGCCGACCACGCCGCCGCCCGCCTCCGCGACCAGGGATGCCGTGTCTGGCCTGGCGATGTGGCGCAGGTAGACCTCCCGCGCATCCGCCGCCGACTCCGCGGTCAGGGTGGGCCGGCCGAGCTCGGCCAGCAGGGCCGCCACCGCATCGAAGTCGCCCGCGTCAGCCGGCCGGACGGTGACCTCCGCCACGCGCTATTCCTCCGCCGCCGCCCGGATGCGCTCGGCCGCCAGGGCGTCGCCCGGCAGCCCGCGCTCCCGGAGAAAGGCCAGCAGGCGCTCCCGCTGCGGCGGGGTGCGGTTCTGGGCCACCTTGAACTTGGCCTCGACACCCATGACCCGCATCTGGGCCACGGCCAGCCGGCGCAGGCGATCGCCGTAGAGGGGCCCGTCGGCCACGGGTTTCCAGGTCAGCTGGCCCTCGTAGGCCTGCAGAAGGCGCTCCAGCGCGGCGGCCACATCCGCCGGCTCGGTGCTGACCTCCGCCTCGACGCGAAAGAGCACCGCGCGGAAGTGCAGCGTGGCGAAGCCGCCGTCCAGCTCGGACACCACGTCGTGGGGCGTGAAGGCGAGGGCCTCGTCGCAGAGGAAGGCGCCGCGGCCCCTGGCCCGCAGGGCCGCGAAGGTCGGGTCGGCCTGCACCATGTGCACCTCGATGCGCTCGCCCTCGCGCAGAAACGGGAGGATGCTGGCGCAGGGGAAGCCGTCGGCGTCGGCCGCGATCAGCCGGCCGCAGAACTGGGTGCGCACGAAGGCGTCGATCTCGGCCGCGGTGGGTGCGGGATAGGATGGGCTGGCAAACGTCCGCGATCCCTCCTCACGCTGCCCAGTGTGGCACGGGACTGGACTTCTGCAAAGAGCCATTTATGCTGAAACCGGGGATGCCACTTTGCCCAAGCGCGCCACCGCTACGCCGTGGCCGGAACTCGATCTGGCCGCCAGTGCCGCGGCGCCGCTGGCCCGGCAGCTCGAGGACGGCCTGCGCGGCGCCATTCTGGCCGGGGACCTGCCGCCCGGCGCGCGCCTGCCCTCGACCCGGGCTCTGGCCGCGCGGCTGGCCGTGTCACGCACCACGGTGGTCGCGGCCTTCGACCGCCTCCTGGCCGAGGGTTATCTGACGGGTCGGGTGGGGTCGGGGACGTACGTGGCCCGAGCCATCGTGCGGCCGCGCTCGGCCCCGCCCGCCGCCGCGGGGCTCTCCCGCCGCGGCGCCGTCATCGCCCGCACCCGTGTGGCGGGCGGCCGGGGCGAGGGCCCGCCTGTGCCCTTCCGCACGGGCGTCCCGGCGCTGGAGCGCTTCCCCGCCGACGTGTGGTCGGCGCTCGCCGACGCGCGCCTGCGCGGCATGTCCACCCTGGCCGCCGGCTACCCGGACCCGGCCGGCCACCCCGCCCTGCGCGCCGCCATCTCCGCCTACCTGACCGCGGAGCGCTCCGTGCGGTGCGCGCCGGACCAGGTGGTGATCGTGAACGGCTCGCAGCAGGCGATCGACGTGGCGGCCCGGGTCCTGCTGGATCCCGGCGACGCCGCCCTGGTCGAGGACCCCGGCTACCCCGGCGCCCGCGCCGCCCTGGTCGCGGCCGGCGCGCGCATCGTGCCCCAGCCTGTCGACCAGGAGGGCATGGTGGTGCCGCGCGGCCGCGCGCGGCTTGTCTATGTCACGCCGTCGCACCAGTACCCGCTGGGGGTGACCATGAGCCTGCCGCGCCGCCTCGCGCTGCTCGACTGGGCCGCAGCGGCCGGCGCCTTCGTGCTCGAGGACGACTACGACAGCGAATTCCGGTACTCGGGCCGGCCTCTGGCCGCCCTGCAGGGTCTGGACGCTGCCGGGCGGGTCATCTACATCGGCACGTTCAGCAAGGTGCTCTTCCCGGCGCTGCGCATCGGCTACCTTGTCGCCCCGTCCGCACTGGTCCCCGCGTTCACGGCGGCCGTCGCCCTCGCCGGCCGCGGCAGCCCGCCCGCGCCACAGGCCGTCCTGGCTGACTTCATGACACAGGGCCACTTCGGGCGCCACATCCGCCGCACGCGCCAGCTCTATGCGGAGCGCCAGGCGGCCCTCGTGGCGGCCAGCCGCCAGCAGTTCGGCGGCCTGCTCGACATCGGCCCGGCTCCCGCCGGCATGCACCTGTTGGGCTGGCTTCCCGCAGGCGCCGACGACCGCGCGGCGGCCGCCCGGGCCGCGGCCGCCGGGGTTGAGACCATCCCCCTGACGGCCCTGGCGGCGGCACCCCAGGCGCGCGGTGCCCTGATCCTGGGCTACACCGGCTTCGATGCCGCCGCCATCGCGGAGGGGGTGCGGCGGCTGGCGGACGCGCTGGGCGGTCGATAGGAATCGACACCGGGGAACCGAGCTGAGGTGCCATGGTGGGCCGATCCTGGGCTACACCGGCTACGAGGCCGCCGCCATCGCGGCGGGGGTGCGGCGGCTGGCGGACGCGCTGGGCGGTCGATAGGAATCGACACCGGGGAACCGAACTGAGGTCCCATGGTGGTCCTTGGTATCGGCGGCGGCCTGCACGACCTGTCGGCGTGCCTGGTCGAAGACGGGCGGCTGCGGGTCGCGATCGAGCAGGAGCGGCTGACGCGCCTGAAGCACAGCTGTGATCACGGCGCGTTGACCGACGGCTACCTGGCGCGGGACTTCCGCCCGTACCGGCGCCAGATGATGCGGGACAAGCGGATCCGCGACCAGGAGGTGGAGTACTGCCTCGGCGCGCTGGGGCTGCGGGCCGAGGACGTGGACGCCGTCGTCACCAGCCACTTCACCCGCTTCGGCTACCTCTACCGCTTCGATCACCTACCGGCCCGCGCGCTGATGCGCACGACGAACCTGAACCACCACCTGGCGCACGCGGCGAGCGCGTTCCTGGTCTCCCCCTGCGAGGAGGCCGCCGTGGTCGTGGTGGACTCCTTCGGCTCGCATACCAGCGGCAGGCGCTCCGAGGCGACAAGCATCTGGCGCGGCCGGGGCACGGAGCTCACCCGCCTGCGCACGTTCGACTCGTCCCTGGCGCCCGGCGAAGCGGTGGGCCACAGCCTCGGAACGTTCTACAGCGACATGACCATCGCGGCCGGCTTCCGCGTCCTGGACGCCGGCAAGACCATGGGCCTCGCGCCGTACGGCGGGCCGCGCTACCTGGACCGCCTGCGCGAGTTCGTCCGCCTCGGCCCGGATGGGCAGGTCGATCTCGACGTGCGCTACCGCCAGGCGGTGCAGCGGTGGGCCGCCGAGGCGGCGGACCCGGACGCCTTCCATGCCGATTTGGCCTGGGCCGCCCAGAGCGTGCTGGAGGACTGCCTGCTCCACATCGCCCGCGCGGCCATGGCGCAGGCCGGCTGCCGCGCCCTCTGCCTGGCGGGCGGCGTGGCCCTGAACAGCGTGGCCAACGGCCGCATCCTGGAGGAGCTTGAGCCGTCGGCCCTGTTCGTGCAGCCGGCCAGCAACGACGCCGGCCTGGCCATCGGCAACGCCTTCTGGCACTATCACGCGCAGCAGCCGACCCCGGCCCGCGCCTACCGCATGGACACGGCCTACCTCGGCCGCCCGTACGGCCCCGAGGAGATCGACGCCGCCGTCGCGCGCCTTCCCGGGCGCCTGCGGTCGCGGCGCGTGCCGGCGCCGGAGGAGGAGGCCGCCGAGCGCCTGGCGCGCGGAGAGATCGTGGGCTGGTTTCAGGGCAGGTCCGAGTTCGGCCCCCGCTCCCTCGGCAACCGCTCGCTGCTGGCCGACCCCCGCCGGGCGGAGATGAAGGATACTTTGAACCGGCGGGTCAAGCACCGGGAGCCGTTCCGGCCCTTCGCCCCCGCCGTGCTGGCCGAGGCGCAGGCGGACTGGTTTGAGCTGGGCGAGGACTCCCCGTTCATGCTGCTGGTGGCCCGGGTGCGGGCGGCCCAGCGCCCGCGGATCCCCGCCGTCACCCACGTGGACGGCACGGCGCGGGTGCAGACGGTGCGGCGTGAGCACAACCCCCTCTTTCACGGACTGATCGCCGCCTTCGCGCGGCGGACGGGGGTGCCGGTGGTCCTCAACACCTCGTTCAACGACCGGGGCGATCCCATCGTCGAGACGCCGGGGGATGCCCTGGAGATGTTCCTGCACTCCGACATCGACGCGTTGCTCCTGGGGGATCTGCTGATCGAGCACGCGGAGGAGGGCCGCTCGGGCGCCCCGGCCGTGACGGCTCCCTAGCCACGACCGCGGGTGGCCGTTGCCGTCGCATCGGCGCGCTCTCACGCCGCCCCGCGTCCGGCCGGAGACCCGGCAAGCCCCTGCCCGGCCCAGCAGCTGCGCCGTCACCGACCCGTCCACGGACAGCGCCCGCAGCCGGGGCAGCAGCCGGTCGGGCGTGCGCCTGCCCAGGCGTCGCCCAGTCGTAGATCCCCTGGTGGATGCCCCTGCCCAGGACGACCATCCACAGCCTGATCCGGAAGCCGGGGATCCCCACC
>DAHVAF010000342.1 GCA_027314765.1 Clostridia bacterium
GGAACGATCCGGCAGCGGCGGCGTGCGAGGTGCGCGCGACGGTTCACGCGTCAGCGGCGGCGTGCTGTCGTGGCGCGAGGGAACGCCCGGCAGCGGCGGCGTGCGAGCTGCGCGCGAGGGTTCACGCCGGCCGCGGCGGCGGGCTGTCTTGGCGCGAGGGAACGATCCGGCAGCGGCGGCGTGCGAGGTGCGCGCGACGGTTCACGCCGGCAGCGGCGGCGTGCTGTCTTGGCGCGAGGTCAGGCGCGGGGCGGCCGCCTGTCGCGGCCGGCCGGCCCTCAGCGTCGCGACCGTGCCGCAGGCCGGTCCCGCCGCCGCCCGCGCGGTTCGCCGTCGACCCGGGCACCCGCGCCCGCGGGGGCGTCGCCGCGGCCGGGCCCTTTCCCGCGCGCCGGTTCGTCCCGTTGCCACGTCACGGTGACCGGACGCCCGAACAGCCGCCGAAAGTCCTCGCTTCGCTCTGGCGCCAGCGGCGGCCCGCACGCCTCGGCTGCGCCCCCGGGCAGGCCCAGGCGGACGAGGGACGGCGACGCAGTGACGGCCAGCGGCGCCGGCAGGGGCTGCGGCAGCACGTCGGCCAGGCCGTCGGCGATGGCGTTGAGTAGGCCGAGCCGGGCCGCCACGGCCTCGTCAGCCGCCGTACCGCCCATCTCCACCCACAGCTCGCGGTGGCCGGTCTGCTTCTCGAAGGCCCCCGCGGCCGCCGCCAGGTCCCGCTCGCGCCGGCTCAATCCATGCAGCGGCGCGTGGCGGATCAGGTAGCAGGTGTGCTTGTCGCGGGCGTAATAGTCCACAGCGGTGCCCGCGTCGCGGAGCTCGGCGGCCACGCGCAGGGCCCGCCGCTCCGCCGTCCCCAGGTTGTGCAGGGGCTGCAGCCCGTCGAAGAGCTGCAGGGCCAGGGCCGCCACCCGCCCCGCCCGCCGCGTGCTCACGCCAAACTGGGCGGCGCAGTTGCGCAGGCTCTCCTCGAACGGGTCGGGCACCGCCTGTCCCGCTCCCCCCGTGAGGTCACCGCCGCCGCGCGCGCCCGCCCCCAGGCCGGAAAGCAGGAGCCCGTCGCGCAGGCCCTGGCCGCTCACCACGATGCGCTCGGCGCCGACCCGGTCGACCAGCTCGGTAATGATGGCCATCCCCGCCACGATGATGTCCGCCCGGTGGGCGGGCACGCCGGGTACCCCAGTCCGCCGCGCCGCGGGGAGGTGGGCCAGCTGCGCCACGAGCTCCGCCGGCAGGCTCGGCGCCACCTCCGTCCCGTGCAGCGGCAGGTGCAGGCCCTGCCGCCGCTGGCTCACCTTGGCCAGGGCGCGGAAGGTGCCGCCGATGCCGACGACCGTGAGGCCGCGTGCCTGCTCCAGCCAGCCGAGGCCCGACCAGGCGGCCGCCAGTTCCCTGCGCATGGCGCGGAGCTCGGCCTTGGAGGGTGGATCGCTCGCAAGCCAGCGGGCCGTGGCGTTGACGGCCCCCAGGGGCACGCTCTCATGGCTCCCCATCCGCCGGTCGGCAAAGACTGTGACCTCGGTGCTTGCCCCGCCCACGTCCACCATCAGCCCATCGCGCGTATCCAGACCCGCCAAGCCGCCGAGAAAGCCCAGCTCGGCCTCGGCGCGCCCGTCCAGAATGCGGCAGTGGACGCCTGTCTCGGCTCGCAGCGCCGCCACGAAGTCAGGGCCGTTGTCCGCCTGGCGCACGGCCGCCGTTGCCACCGCCACAATCTCGCGCGCACCGTAGTCCTGGCAGACGCGGCGGAAGCGCCGCAGCACGGTGGATGTCCGCCGCAGGGCAGCCTCGTCGAGGTGGCCGCCCTCGCGGGCCAGGCGGAGCACCTCGCGGCGGGCCGCCAGCAGGCGCCAGGCGGCGCCGTCCACGGCATACAGCGCCAGGCGCACGGTGTTGGAGCCGACGTCGATGACGCCGATGCTCCGGCTCACGCGCGCGCGACGACCTCGGGCATCGCGGTGAAGGTGGCCTCCCGGTCGAAGACCTCGGCGAAGAGCATGGCCTTTCTGTGCAGCACCCGCTGCAGCGCGGCCAGGTCGACGCCGCCGACCTCGACGGACACGGCCCGCCCCCCGATCAGGCAGGACCCGATGGTGGCGCTGCCTTCGTGGTTGTAATCGAGGCCGTCGGCCACGCGCAGGAGGGCGGCCATCTGCGTGAAGATGGCGGTCTCCTCGCGGCTCCACGCCCGCGGCGCCCTGGGCAGGCGCTTGCGGTGCCCGCGCGCCAGCAGGGCCAGCCGGACGCGGTCGCTGGACGGGTAGTCCTCCAGCAGGTCGTCCGCCATGACCAGGTAGGCGCTGTGGCGATGGTGACGCCGCCCGCTGATGTAGTAGCCGACGTCGTGCACCGTCGCGGCGTGGCGCAGCAGCACGCGGTCATCCGCGCGAATGCGGAGGATCGGCGCCAGCCGGTCGGAGAGCTGGTCGGCCAGGCGCGCCACCGTTGCCGCGTGGCCCTCGTCGAAGGCGTACTTCGCGGCGAAGCGCCGGACCATCGCGTCAAGGTCCGCCGCCGGCACGCCGCTCATCCCATCGCCTCCAAGCCACTGATGACCGCTTCATGGATCTGCTGCCGCAGGGTGGCCGGATCCACGTCGGCCTCCAGGACCACCACGCGCCCGTCCGCCGCGGCGGCGAGCGCGTCGAGCTCGCGGCCCACCGCGGATTGATAGGTCCGGAAGGCGGCGGCCAGGCTGGGGCCCTGGCTGGCGTCGACGCCGTGCTCCCAGCCGCGCAGCTGAACCCCGGCCCGCAGGAGCCGATCGAGCTGGCGCACCGGGTCTGACTTGAGATAGATGGACAGGTTGGCCGGCGGCAGCGCCTCGGCCACGCGGCCCGCCCATCCCGCGTCCAGTTTGCGCGCGACGGCATGCGCCAGCAAGGTGAGTCTGTACCGGTCCAGGATGACGACCGACCCCGCGGCCAGCGCCGGCGCCGCGACCTGGTGCCACGTGTCCGCCAGCTCCGTCAGCCGGAAGAGGAAGGGCGCCACGCGCACGACCCCCGGCCAGCGGGGCGGCACGCCGCCCGGAAGCACCAGCCACGGCTCCTCGCCGCCGGGCTCGGCCAGCTCCGCGGGCACGCCGGCGCTGTCGAGGGCCTGCCGCAGCAGCAGGGCCTGCTCCGCGCCGCCGCTGCCCGGCCCGCCTTCAAGTGCGACCAGGAGCCCCTGGCTCGATGGCTCAGCCATGGCCGCCGGTATGGCCGGGTCTCGCCGCGCGGGTGCCCGCCGCCGCCCCCAGGCACGCCCCGTCACGCATCGTCGCCACCCTCGCGCGCCACGGCCACGCTCAGTCCGGCCCCGGCCCCCGACCCGGCCGCCAGGCCATCGACCAGCGCCGCCACGGCCGCGCGCACCTCGCGCTGCTGCTCGGCCAGCGGCCGAGTCGCGTCCAGGCGGCGAAAGCCGAACTCGTCGGTCATGGCCGCGTATTCTCCCGCGATGCGTCCCTGGAAGCGGACAAAGGCCCGCCGCCGGTCGCTCGCGTCGGGGTCGACGTCGATCCCCGCCTCGTAGTACTTGATGCGCGGGCGACCATCCAGCAGGCGCTTGACGGCTGTCTGCGGCGCGATCTCGCAGTAGAACGTGAGGTGCGGCACCGGCGCAAAGTCATAGAGCTGGCGCACCCAGCGCGCATCGATCCCGCGCGCCACGTCGCGCGCCATACCCGTGAAGGCGTAGCGGTCGGCCACGACCGTGTGCCCGGCCTCCAGGTGCGGCAGGATCTCCCGCTCGACGCGGTCGGCGAAGTCGCACGCGTGCACGAGGCTGTACGTGAGGGGTACGAGGCTCCGGCTGCTCTTGCCGCGGCGGATCGCCGGCGCCACGAGCGGCGAGCTGTTCCAGGACGTCTGGGCGACGGGTGCGCCCTGCGCCTGCAGCCAGCGGAAGAGCAGGCGTGCCTGCGTGCTCTTGCCCGAGCCGTCGATCCCCTCGAACGCGATCAGCCGCCCGGGCCCCCGGCGCCACGCCGGTCGCATGCGCTCTCTCCCTCTCTACACGCTATCATGTCTAGGGCGCGGCCGAGGTTAGCGGCGGGTTGCGGCCGCGTGAAGGGTCTGTGACCCCACGCCTCCATCATCGGCCCCCGCCCTCCGCCCGACAAGTTCTGGCGGCGGCCGCCGCCCGTCCGAACCCGCCGCCAGCGGCGTTATGATAGGGGCGAGTGAGGCGTGAGCACATGGATGACCTGTTCGCACCGACCCACCTCATCCTGATTGCCCTGATCGCTCTGCTGGTCTTTGGGCCGAAGAAGCTCCCGGAGATCGGCTCCGGGCTCGGCCGCGCCATCCGCGAGTTCAAGCAGTCGTTCGCGGGCATCACCAACGTGCCCGAGGACATCCGCGCCAGCGTGCGCGCCGCCGGGGGGCCCGCCGTCCCGGCCGCCGAATCCGCCGCCCCGGGCACCCAGCCCGCTGCGGCGCAGGCGGTCGAGTCCGCGCCAGCAGTCGCCGGTGACAGGACCGGCACGACCCCGCCGGC
>DAHVAF010000347.1 GCA_027314765.1 Clostridia bacterium
CGCGCTCCGGACCGCGTCGGCGACGGCACGCCCCACGGCAAGGGCGGCGTCGGCGCCGAGGACGCTCAGGTCGGCGCGCAGGCCGCGCGGGCCGCCGACCGAGAGGGCAAAGAGCGCGTCCCCGTCTCCCATCGTATGCACGGGGAAGATGCTCCTGCCGAGTCCGACGCCGGCCATCTGCGCCAGCGTCGCGCACTGGGCCTTGTCAAGGACGGCGTCGGTGGCCACCACGCCGATCGTGGTGTTGGCGCCCGGACTCCAGGGGTCGTCCGCACTCGCGCGCGGGCCGGGGTCCAGCGGGCGGCCGTCGGGCGGCGCCGTCGGGACGCCGGCGAAGTTGCCGCGCGAGCGCTCCGACAGCAGCCAGCGCTCGATGTCGAGACGGTCCCCCGTCAGCGGATTGCGCGCCCCGGCGAGCCACTCGCCGCTGTCTGGATCGTACACGTTGCCGAATGCGTTGACCGCGACCAGCGCGGCGATTGTCACACCGCCCTGCAGGCGGAGGGCGTGGCTGCCGAGGCCCGACTTCATGGCGCCGGCCATACCGAGGGCTTTGCCGACGGTGGCCCCGAGGCCGGCACCCACGTTGCCGCGAACGGCGGCATTGCCGTTGAAGGCATCCGCGCAGGCGGCGTAGCCCATGGCGGCGTCGGGACGGATGTCGGCGCGGCCGATGCCGAGGTCGAAGATGACGGCGCCGGGGACGATGGGCACCCGCGCCGGGCCGACGGGGAAGCCGATGCCCCGCTCCTCCAGTGCGCGCATGACGCCGGCGGCCGCGTCCAGGCCGAAGGCGCTGCCGCCCGTGAGGAGGATGGCGTGGACGCGTTCGACGAGGCGGCCGGGCCGCAGCAGCTCCGTCTCGCGCGTGCCGGGGGCCGAGCCGCGCACGTCGCAGCCGGCCACGGCGCCCTCCTCGGAGATCAGGACCGTGCAGCCGGTCAGGGCCGCGGGGTCGCCGGCGTGGCCCAGCCGCAGGCCCGGGACATCGGTGATGCCGCTCAAAGGCTCATCTCCTCGACTGGACGGCAGCGCGATGAGGCGAGGCATCGGCCATGCGGCTCACGTGCTGGCCTCCTTGGCGACGGGCGCGAGGGCACGGGCCTGGAACATCAGTGATGGCGCTCACGTGTTCGCCTCCTCGGCGGCGGGCACCGTGGCGCCACGCGCCGGGCCATCGGCGATACGGCTCATGGCCGTGCCTCCTTGGCGACGGGCACGTGGCGCGGGCCAGGGACATCGGGCATGCCGCTCACCTGTTCGTCTCCTCAGCGACGGGCGCGGGGGCACGATGAGCCGAAGCACCGGCGATGGGGACGGCGGCGCGATGCGCCGTGACGTCCGCGGTGCGGCGCATGCCCTGGCATCCCTCGGCGACGGGCCCCGTGGGACCGGTCAGGCGTCGGCTCACGGTGTCGCACCCTCTCCTCGGTTCAGCGTGACCTCGCCCGCCAGGAAGCGGCGCGTGCCGGTGGGGGTGGCCAGCAGCAGGGCGCCGTCGGCGTCCACGTCCACGGCCAGGCCCGTAGCCTGGCCGAAGGCGCCGGTGACCGTGACCTCCTGGCCGAGGGTGCAGGAGCGGCGGCGCCACTCGTCCAGCAGCGCCGGCCAGGCACCCGCCAGCAGGCCGTCATAACAGGCATCGGTCTCCGCGAGGACCGCGCGAAGCAGGGCGATGCGGTCGGGGGCGCGCAGGCTGCCGGCCGTGGGGACGGCGGCCAGGTCAGGCGCCGCGGCGACGTTGACTCCGATGCCCAGGATCACGGCGGCGGGGTCGCCGTGGAGCTCGCTGAGGATGCCACAGACCTTGCGGCCGTCCAGCAGCACGTCGTTGGGCCACTTGATGGCGACGGCGGGGCCGATGGCGCGGGCGACGGCCACGGCGGCCATCGGCGTCAGGCGCGGGATGGCGGCAGGGGGTAGGTCGGGCCGGAGGACCAGGGAGAGATACAGGCCCCCCGTGGGGGACAGCCAGCTGCGGCCGCGGCGGCCGCGCCCGGCGGACTGCGCGTCGGCCCAGCACAGGGTGCCCTCGGGGGCGCCCGCGGCGGCCAGAGACTTGGCCCAGTCGTTGGTGGAGCCCACCAGGGCTTCGTGATGGATCCGGTACTGGAGGCGGGCGGGGGCGAGGCCCGCCAGGGCCTCGGCAATGGATGCGCTCATGCCTTTCGCACGGGCTGGTCCGCGACGGTGGGCAGCAGGTCGGCGACGCGGCCGCGGCCGGGGATCTCGGTCTCCGGGGCGATCTCGTGCAGGGGCACCAGGACGAAGGCGCGCTCGTGCATGCGCGGGTGCGGCACCTGCAGGTCGGGGGTGTCGATGGTGCGGTCTCCGTAGAGCAGCACGTCGACGTCGAGCGTGCGGGGGCCCCAGCGCACGGTGCGCTCGCGGCCGAAGCGGGCCTCGACGGCCATGCAGACCGTGAGGAGCGCGGAGGGGTCGAGGTCGGTGTCCACCGCGACGACGGCGTTCAGGAACGTGGGCTGGTCGGCCAGGTCCTGGGGCGCCGTCTCGTAGACGCTGGAGGCGCGCGCGAGGGTGATGCCGGGGGTGGCGACCAGGTCGTCGATGGCGGCGGCCAGCGTCGCGGCACGGTCACCGAGGTTCGTGCCGAGGCCCAGGTAGGCCCTCATCGGCCGCGCCGCACCGTCACGCTGACGTCGTCGAAGGGGACGCCGACGGGGGCCTGGGGTTTGTGGACCCGCACCTCGGCGGCGTCGACGGGGAAGGTGGCCATCACGCGGTCGGCGATCTCCTCGGCGAGGGACTCGATCAGGTTGCGCGGCGGGCCGGAGAGCACGGCGGCGGCAATGGCCGCCACCTCCGCGTAGTTCACGGTCTGGGCGAGGTCATCGCTGCGGCCGGCGGCCGCGAGGTCGCGGCGGAGGGTGACGTCGACCCGGAAGGGCTGGGGGCGGCGGCGCTCCTCGGGCAGGACGCCGTGGACCGCCTCGACGGCGATGCCCTCGATGCGGATCTCGTCGCGGCCGGCGGACGGGCGGGGGCCCAGGGTGGCCGCCACCATGCGCAGGGCGCGGACGGTGGCGCGCACGTCGTGGGCGCGGACGATGGCCACACCGGCGGCGGCGCAGAGGACTGCGAGGGCGAGCGACCCCTCCAGGCGCTCCTCGGGGGGCAGGTCGCCCAGGACCAGGCCGATGGTGCCCTTGCGGGACACGGCGTAGCAGAGGGGCCGGCCGAGGGCGGCCAGGACGGGCAGGTCGCGGATCAGGGTCAGGTTCTGGCGCGAGGTCTTGCCGAAGCCGAAACCGGGGTCGAGGATCACGCGCTCGGGGCCGATGCCGGCGGCCTGGGCGTGGCGCAGGATGGCGCGCAGGTTGGCGGCCACGGCGGGGGGCGCGTCGGCCTCACGGGGGATCCTGGCGCGGTCCATGAGGATGGCGGGGACGCGCAGGCGGGCCAGGGTCGCGGCCATGGCCGGGTCGGCGGTAAGGCCGCTTACGTCATTGACGAGGTCGGCGCCGGCGGCCACGGCCGCGTCGGCCACCTCGGCATAGAAGGTGTCGATCGAGACGGGGCAGTCGACGGCGGCCCGGACGGCGCGGAGCGCGGGCATCACGCGGGCCAGCTCGTCGGCGGCGGAGATGGGCGCGGCGCGGGGGTGGGTGGACTGGCCGCCGACATCCAGCAGGTCGGCGCCGTCGGCCACGAAGGCGCGGGCGGCAGCGGCGGCGGCCTCCGGGCCGGGAAAGCGGCTGCCGGACCAGAACGAGTCGGGCGTGGCGTTGATGACCCCCATGACGAGGGTGCGGCCGCCCGGCACAATGTTGAGGACAGGCATGGTAAGCCAAAGTATAGCGCAGGGCGGGGGGCGGGCTGCGGGGGGCGGGCGGCGGGGGGCGCGTGGCGCTGGGCGTTGACTGCATGTGGGGGACGCCCGATGCTCAGGGCCAAGGCGCCCGCAATCACGAGCGCCCTCGCCGGGGCGAGGACAGACCCGATTGGTTGGCCGGGAGGCTCGCGAGCCTGGAGGACGCCGACGTGGACAGCGCCGGCGTTCTCACGTCCCGCGCTGCGCTGCGCACACTGCGGGGGGGCACCGTCCGTACCCTGGACGACGGCGCGCCCGGCTGGGTCCGACCGGGCACGACGGGACGGGTCGGTGGGCATGGACCCCGACCCGGCGAGGACACGATAATTCAGCCAGAGGGCGCCTGCGGGTCGAGGCGCCCAGGCTGGGGCGGTGACGGACCCGGTTGGAATTGCGCGGGTCTAGCCTCTCGGAGATGCCGGCGTACGCAGCGCCGGCATCTTCACTTCCTGCGGAAACGCAGGAGCCTTGGGCCCCAAGCCACACAGCAGAACCGCTGCGGGCACGGCCATGTGAAGATGCGGATCCACACGACCACCCCTCCCCACTTCCCGTGTCCGGGCCGCGGTTGGCGGGTGGGGTCACTCTAGCAGCACTGGTGTTCGCTCAGTGCTCGGTCTGACGTGGCCCGCTTGGCCATGACGCCTGTCACCATCAACGGCTACCGGGGACCAGGGCCGCCCTCGACGGCGAGGTCCGGGCCGAAGTACCGCCGCTTCAGCCAGAGGGCAACCCTGACAAGCGAGATGAGGACGGGCACCTCCACGAGCGGGCCGATGACGGCCGCAAAGGCGGCGCCGGACTGAATCCCGAACACGGCGACGGTCACGGCGATCGCCAGCTCGAAGTTGTTGCTGGCGGCGGTGAAGGACAGCGTCGCGGTCTGGGCGTAGTCGGCCCCCACCCGGTGGCCCATGGAGAACGAGACGAAGAACATGATCACGAAGTAGATGGCGAGGGGAAGGGCGATCCGCAGCACATCCAGCGGGAGGGCGACGATGGCCTGGCCCTGGAGGGCGAACATGACCACGATCGTGAACAGCAGCGCGATCAGGGTCAGCGGGCTGATCTTCGGTAGGAACTCCTTCTCATACCAGGACCGGCCCCACCGGCGCGTGAGCAGGAGCGAGGTCAGGATGCCGCCGAGGAACGGGATTCCCAGGTAGATCGCCACGCTCTCGGCGACCTGGCCCATCCCCACGCGGACCACGATGCTCTGCAGGCCAAGCCAGCCCGGCACAATGGTCAGGAAGACATACGCGTACACGGCGTAAAAGAGGATCTGGAAGACGGAGTTGAAGGCCACGAGGCCCGCCGCATACTCGCGGTCGCCGCGCGCCAGCTCGTTCCAGACGATCACCATGGCGATGCAGCGCGCCAGGCCGACCATGATCAGCCCCGCCATGTACGCCGGATAGTGCCGCAGGAAGATGACGGCAAGGGCGAACATCAGGACCGGGCCGATCAGCCAGTTCTGGACAAGCGACAGCGCAAGCACGCGGACGTTGCGGAAGACCGCGCCCAGCTTGTCGTAGCGGACCTTGGCGAGCGGCGGGTACATCATCAGGATCAGGCCTACGGCGATGGGGATGGAGGTGGTGCCGACCTCGGCATGGGTGATGAGGCTGGCGGCACCGGGGGCGGCCGCGCCGATGGCGATGCCGAATCCCATGGCCAGGAAGATCCAAAGGGTCAGGAAGCGGTCGAGCGCGCGGAGGCGGCGCGGCGCCGGACTTGTCGGGACTCCTGCCTTGGTCATGGGTTACCTCGCCTCGCCTGCATGCTGGCGCGCCGCGGCAGGCTGAGTCCAGCGGCCGTCTGGGCGCCAACCCGCGTGACTCTCGGGGTGACGGCGCCCACGCGCGCCGGTGAAGCGGGGGCTCACAGCTCGGCCGCGAGGCGGTCGATGCGGCGGGAGAGCTCGTCGCGCACGGCGCGGAAGGCGGCGAGCCGCTCGGACTCCGTGCCCTGCGCGCGGGCGGGGTCGGGCAGGTCCCAGTGGAGGCGGCGCACCCCCGGCGGCGTGACCGGACAGCGCTCCTCGGCGTCGCCACAGAGGGTCACCACGAGAGTGGCGCCTCGCAGCACGGCTGGATCGATGGGCTTCGCGGTGTGGCCGGAGATGTCGACGCCCGCCTCGGCCATGACGGCCACCGCCAGCGGATGGAGCGATGTCGGGGCCACACCGGCGCTGGCGACCCGATGCGTCTGGCCGAGGCGGTGGCGCGCCAGGCCCTCGGCCATCTGGCTGCGGGCTGAGTTGCCGGTGCAGAGGAAGTAGATCACGGCTTGACGGCCCGGACGAAGGCGCTCATGAAGCGGCCGGCGACGGCGTCCGCCGTCACGGGGGGCAGGGCGGCCCGAAAGGCCTCCCCCATGTCCTCGGCGCGGTAGCGGCGGACCTCTTCGACCTCGACGACCGCGAAGCCGGCGGCCACCAGCGCCCTGCGGTACTTGCCCTCGGTCAGGGCACCGGCCACGCACCCGGACCACAGCTCGGTGTTGCGGCGTACCGCAGGCGGGATATCCGGCTCCCCCGGGCCGCCGTCGCGGACCACCACGTCACTGATGGCGAGGCGGCCGCCGGGGCGCAGGACGCGAAAGGCCTCGCGCAGCACGCGGTCCTTGTCCGGGCTCAGGTTGACCACGCAGTTGGAGATGATGACGTCGACGGAGGCGTCCGGAAGGGGGATCGCCTCGATGTGGCCCCGCAGGAACTCGGCGTTGCCGACGCCGGCCTGCTGCGCGTTCCTGCGGGCGAGGTCCAGCATCTGGTCGGTCATGTCCAGCCCGAAGGCCCTGCCCGTGGGGCCGACCCGGCGGGCGGAGATGATCACGTCGATGCCGCCGCCGGAGCCCAGGTCGAGGACGACCTCGCCCGGCTTCAGGTCGGCCAGGGCCGTCGGGTTGCCGCAGCCCAGCGAGGCCAGCACGGCGCCCTGCGGCAGGTCCGCAAGGTCGGCGACGGCATAGAAGCCGGTGCCGCACCCCTCGTCCGTGGCGCAGCAGCCGCCGCCACAGCATCCGCTCTGCGCACCGCCACAGCAGTCTGAGCTGGCGCCCGCCCCGCCCTGGGCCGCACGCTCCGCGGCCCGGCCGTAACGCTCCCGGACCGAGGTCCAGACGATCTCGTCGCGGTTGGACATCGACTCATCCCTCCACGGGGGCGGCCACCAGGCTGGCGAGCTGCGCCCGCAGCTCCTCCAGGACCTCGCGCCGCACATAGTAGTAGGCCCAGATGCCCTGCTTCTCGTAGTCGATCAGGCCGGCGGCGCGCAGCACGCGCAGGTGATGGGAGATGGTCGGCTGCGACAGGGGCAGGGCCGCCACAAGCTCGCACACGCAGACCTTGCCGGCACAGCGGCCCAGGATCTCCAGAATGCGCAGACGGTTGGGGTCGGCCAGGGCGCCGAAGCGCTCGGCAAGCGGACGCGCCTCGACCTCCGTCAGCTCCGAGCGGACGTCCAGCCGGCAGCAGCCCCGGACCTTTGGCTCAAGCTCCATGGGGTGAGATTACATCGACACATCCAACTTCGTCAATGTGTTTGGATGGTGGGCGGCTGGTCGACTGTCGCGCGCCAGGTCGCGCCGCCGTCGGTCGTGGCCAGCAGGGTGCCGGCCGTATCGACCATCCAGCCGGTGCGCGGGGAGATGAAGTCCAGGGCCTGTGGGGTGTAGCTGCCCAGGGCCCGGGCGGTCCAACGGGCGCCGCCGTCGGTGGTGGCGAGGATGCGGGAGCCATCGCCGACCCAGCCGACGCTCGGCGACAGCAGGAAGGCGCTGCGCTGGGCGTAGCCCTGAAGCGGGAGTCTGGCGAGCTGCGTCCAGGTCGCTCCGCCGTCCGTCGTGCGCCGGAGAAGGTATCCGCTGCCGGTCTGCAGCGTGACCAGCAACCCGTGCATCGGGTCCGCAAAGGCGGCGGCCGCGAGTTGGGCGCCGGCCGGGACCGTGTGGGTCGCAGACCAGGTCTCGCCGCCGTTCGTGGTCGCGGCGATCTCGGCGGTCTGCACGCCGGCAGCCAGGTGGCTCGTGATCCGGACGCCGTGGGTGGCGCTGAAGAAGCGCAGGTCGACGACCGGATCCGGCGCGGGCGGCAGTGGGATCCACGTGTGGCCGCCGTCGGCGCTACGCAGGATGCGGCCCGAGGCATCCCCCACCCATCCCCGCCGGCCCACGAAGCTCGCCGTGGTGGGGGCGCCGCCGGTGATGCGCCCCACCAGTCGCCACGCGTGGCCGCCGTCCGCAGTCGCCAGCACGGCGCCCGGATCGCTGGGCAGACCGATCCCGTAGCCGTGGGCTGCGTCGATGAAGTCGACCGTGGTCAGGGGACTGAGGGCGGGCAGCACCTGCGCCCACGTGCCGCCGCCGTCGGTGCTGCGGATCAGGTAGGAGGTCGTGGGCTCGTCACCGTGGCGGTCGCCGATGGCCCAGACAGTGCTGCCGTCCGAAGTGGCCACGGCGTGGATGTCCCAGAGGCGGCGCTGGCCCGCGCGGGTCCACGTGCGGCCGCCGTCGACCGTCCAGGCCACGCCACCAACGCCCGGGCCGGCCCCCGCGTCGATGGGGATCCAGCCCGCCTGCGCGCTCGTGAACGCGGGCTGGCCCGGGAAGCCGGGCGGCGTGTCGATGGCCGTCATGTGCCACCTGTCGACCGGCTGCAGCTGGGACCACGTCCGGCCGCCGTTGGTGGTCCGGTAGAGCGCGCCCCAGCAGCCGCCCATGCTGCAGTACGCCGTGTCGTCGATGAGAGCCCACCCATGGGCGGGGCCGGCGAAAGCCAGCGTCCCGCCGCCCTGGTCCACCGGTACGTTGGTCGCCAGCTGCTCGGTCCACGCGGCCCCACCGTCCGCGGTCACGTAGATGCCGATGTGGCACGGCGTGGAGCCCGCGCACCGTGCCCCGACCATCCAGCCGTGGTTGGCGTCCGCGAAGTGAAGGCCGGATCCTGCCGGGGTCGGTGCGGGAACAGGCAACCAGGTCCTGCCCCCGTCCGTGGTCCGAACGAGCCGGGCACAGCCGGTGGGCTGCTTGCAGGGCGCCTCCGGCGAACGTTCCGCGTATCCGGTTGTCGGACTGACAAACTGGATCGCGCTCAGGGAGTCGTGCTTGAAGGTGGCGCGCGGCAGCCACGAGCGCCCGCCGTTCGTGGTGGCGAGGAGGACGTTCTCGCAGGGACTGGGCGACACACACGAGCCGATCATCGTGCCGTAGAGCCAGCCGTGGGTGCTGTCGCTGAACGTGATGTCGCTTGCGCCGGTTCCGGCCAGCCCGTCCGTCGTCCACGAGGCGCCGCCGTTTGCGGAGTCCGCGACGAAGCCGGGGCCGCCGACCCACACGGTGGAGCCGGAGACGGCGAGCGCAGTGTACGGACCGGGTGCCGGCGGTGCCGCGACCGTGGCCATGCCGGCGGCAGTGATCCGCCCTCCCGTGGACGGCGCGGGCGCCGAAGGCACGCTGCGTGAGGGCTGGCCGAATGGCGAGCAGCCCACCAGGGTCAGAATCACGGCGGCGAGGCATGCGGCTGCGCGCAGGGGTCGGATCGCGCCACTACCCCCCGCTCGTTCGACGACCCGGCGGGGCGGACGGTTCCATCGCGTGCGCGCCGTCTCAGACCAGGTCGCCGACGGCGCCCGCCACGGCCCGCAGCAGCGTGCCGTCCAGCAGCCGCGCGGCCAGCGCCTCGATGGCGGGACCCGGCTCTTCGTCAGTGTCGAAGAAGCTGACGGTCTGGCGGGCCGCCGCGTGGGCGGCGGCACTGCCACGCCCCAGTGCGGCGGGATCGAGGAAGTCCACGGCCTGGGCGGCGCAGAGCCACTCGGCGGCCAGGATGCGCGCGAGGTTTTGCACCACGGCGGCGGCCTTGCGGGCGGCGATCGTGCCCATGCTGACGTGGTCCTCCTGGTTGGCGGAGGAGGGGATCGAGTCGACGCGGGCGGGGTGGGCCAGGACCTTGTTCTCGGAGACCAGGGCCGCCGCGGTGTACTGGACCAGCATCAGGCCTGAGCGCAGGCCGGCGCGCTCCGTCAGGAAGGCGGGGAGGCCGCCGTTCAGGGCCGGGTTCACCAGGCGCTCGCAGCGGCGCTCGCTCATGGCGCCGATGCCGCCCAGGGCGACGGCGAGGCAGTCCGCGGCCACGGCGACGGGCTGGCCGTGGAAGTTGCCGCCCGAGAGGATCTGGTCGCCATCATCGTCCGCGGCGGCGAAGATCAGCGGGTTGTCGGTGGCGGCGTTGACCTCGATGGCCAGGGTGGCGCCGACGTACGCGAGGGTGTCGCGGGCGGCGCCGTGGACCTGCGGGATGCAGCGCAGGGTGTACGGGTCCTGGACGCGCAGCTCGCCCGAGCGGGTGCAGAGGCGGCTGCCATCCAGCAGGCGGCGCAGGTTGGCGGCGGCGGCGGCCTGGCCGCGGTGCGGGCGAACGGCCTGCAGCGGCTCCGCGAAGGCGGCGGGGATGCCGCGCAGGGCCTCGCAGGTCAGGGCGGCGATGGCGTCGGCGGCGGCCAGCAGGTCGCGGGCCCGCTCGTGGGCCAGGACGGCCAGGGAGGTCATGACCTGGGTGCCGTTGATGAGGGCAAGGCCCTCCTTCGGGGCCAGGACCACGGGCTCCAGGCCGGCACGGCGGAGGGCCTCGGCGCCGGGCAGGCGCTGGCCGTTCAGGAAGGCCTCGCCGCGGCCCAGCAGGACCAGGGCCATATGGGCCAGGGGGGCGAGGTCGCCGCTGGCGCCGAGCGAGCCCTGCGCGGGCACGACCGGGACGATGTCAGCGCTCAGGCAGGATAGCAGCAGCTCGATCAGGACGGGGCGGACCCCGGAGTGGCCCTTCAGGAGCGAATTCACGCGCAGGGCCAGGCACAGGCGAACGACGTCGGCCGGCAGGGGCTCGCCCACGCCGGCGGCGTGGCTGCGCAGGAGGTTCACCTGGAGCTCGGCGGCCTGCTCCGGGGAAATCGCGACATCGGAGAAACGGCCGAAGCCCGTCGTCACGCCATACACCAGGCGACCCTCGGCGACAGCGCGCTCGATCACGGCGCGGCTGGCGGCCAACTGCGCCATCGCCTCTGGAGTGGCCGCGGCAGGCTCCCCGCCGGCGATCCGCCGGCACTCCGCCAGGGTCAGCCGCCGGCCGTCGAGCCAAACCACGCTGAATCGCGCTCCTTCAGCCCGGCCGGCGGGCGGGGGAGCCGCGCCGCGGGTCGCATTTTCGAAGGGGGCGGGCCCGCCAGGCCGCCGCCGCGCGGCGCCGCATTTTCAGGTTGCCCTACGCGGCGGGTGGCCGCATCCCTGCGCGGGTGCGCCCCCTACCATCATCGCTCGCCGGGTGGGGCTGTGTGCAGGGCTACCTGGGGTGTTGCACCACTTCCGGCAGGCGATGGCCGGCCCGCGCGTCGCCGTCATGGACGAGCGCCCGCCATCCGCTGGCGCCAACGCACCAGGGCCACGACCGCCCACACCGCCTCAACAACCCCGAACGGCCAGGTGCCGGCGAGCCATCCGTACGAAAGACGAGTCGGCGCAGGCGACGGCCGGCCCGCGCGTCGCCGTCATGGGCAAGCGCCTGCCATCCGCTGGCGCCAACGCACCAGGGCCACGACCGCCCACACTGCCTCAACAACCCCGAACGGCCAGGTGCCGGCGAGCCATTCGTACAAAGACGAGTCGGCGCA
>DAHVAF010000348.1 GCA_027314765.1 Clostridia bacterium
CCCCAGCCCCCTCCCCACTAACCCCGACGCCGACGGCACACCCATCCCGGCCTGGTGCATGGACGACGCCGGCGCGGCGCCCGTCGACCCGCCCCACGGCTTCGACGCGGCCCACGCCGCCTGGAACAACGGCGATAACGACGGCTTCGTGCGCCAGTTCCAGCTGGCCGCGCCCACGGCCGACCCCCGCCTGCCCATGGGCTACTACACGGCCAGAACCCTGCCCGTGTACTACACCCTGGCCGACCGGTTCACCGTCTGCGACCACTGGTTCGGATCGCTGCTCAGCTCGACCTGGCCCAACCGCAAGTACCTGCTCTCCGGCCGCCGCGACGGGGACAACGACACGCAGACCCTGCCCGCCCCGCCCGGCTTCCGCACCCGCCCCATCCTCGACGCCGTCGAGGACGCCCGCGACGAGCGCGGCGACCGCCTCACCTGGCGCTGCTACTTCTCCGACCTGCCGTTCCTGGCACTCTGGTACGGCTTCGCCTTCGACCACCTCTCGCACTTCACCCACGTGGCCAACTTCCTGACCGACTGCCAGGAGGACCGCCTGCCGACCGTCAGCATCGTCGACCCGCCGTTCACCCTGGCCGACGACCACCCCACCCACGACCCGCGCCTGGGCCAGAAGTTCGTGGGCCTGGTCGTGGATGCCCTGAGCCACAGCGAGAGCTGGTCCAAGACGGCCCTGCTGATCCTCTACGACGAAAACGGCGGCTTCCACGACCATGTCGCGCCGCCCCCAGGGGTCGGCCCCGCGGACGCGGACACCCCCGTCGGCTTCCGCGTGCCCGCCATCATCGTCAGCGCCTACGCGAAGCGCCGCTTCGCCTGCAAGGTCCCCTTCGACCACACCGCCCTGACCGCCGCCATCCACCGCCGCTGGGACGTCCCCTTCGGTCCCGACTTCGGCACGCGCTGGCCGCACGCCGCCGACATCTGGTCCGCCTGCTTCGACTTCGCCGCCCCGCCCCTGCCCCAGGGCGCCTACACCCCCGACGCCTTCCACGACCTGCACTGGGGCAGCGGCATCCACGCCCGCCTGCCCAACCTCACGGAGGGCTTCGAGCGCCTCCTGGAGCGCGCGTTCGTCCTGCCCGAGCTGAAGGCGCTGGACCGCCGCGCCTCCGTCTACGACACTCTGGCGGACCTCGAGCAGCGCGTCATCGCCCGCCGCCGCCTCTTCGACGCGTCGGCCTCACACTGACTCACACTGAGAGCGGGATGCTCTGCGGGAAGCTGAAGACGTTGTCCGGGTCGTGGCGCCGCTTGACGGCCACCAGCCGCGCCAGGTTAGGGCCGTAGTACGCCTGCTGCCAATCGGCGATGGCGCTGTCGGCGTAGTTGACGTACGCCCCTGAGGCGTACGGCAGCATGGCCGTCCGGAAGCGCTCCGCCCACGCGATGGTGGCCGGCCCGTCCTGGGGCGCCGCCCAGAAGGCGTCGTACTGCACGATGAACCGCGCGGCGCGCATGTACACGGCCGTCGCGTCGGGCGCCACTCGGCTCGGCGCGCCCCCGCCCGGCAGCAACTGCACCATGGACGGCTGCACGGGCGGCTGCGACAGAGGCGGCACGTCCTCCAGGTACCCCCGCAGCGTGGCGATGGCCGCCGCGCTGAACGGCCGCATGGCCGCCGCCGACGTGCTCTTGTAGATCTGCTGGTCGCTATGCACGTGCACGGCCCACCTCGGGTCCTGGGGGTCGACCTTCTGGTCCCCCTCCCCAAAGAACAGGCGGGCCGCCACCACGAACGGCAGGACCTCCACCTGCGGCGGCGCGCTGGGCGGCACGGCGGCGAGCAGCGGCTGCAGCAGCGCCTGCGCCTTGCTCACGTCCGCCGGGTTGTCGGGCGCAAAGAGCCCGTAGAGCTTGATGGTCTTGCTCGCGGTGAGCTGCAGGGCCGCGGAGACGGCGTCGTCGACCTCGTAGGCCCAGCCCTGCCAGGCCGCCACGACGTGGTCGAAGGCGCTCCAGGGCCACTCGGCGATGAAGGCGGCCACCATGGAGACGGGGTGGACGCGGAACGTGAAGCGCGTGGCGATGCCGAAGTTGCCGCCGCCGCCCCCCCGGCACGCCCAGAACAGGTCGGGGCGCTCGCGCTCGCTCGCTCTCACCACGGAGCCGTCGGCGAGCACGAGTTCGACCGCGAGCAGGTTGTCGCAGGTGAGCCCGAGCTTGCGCGACGTGAGGCCGAAGCCGCCCCCCAGCGTGAGGCCCGCCAGGCCGACCGTGGGACCGGTGGCCAGCGGAAAGGTCACGCCCACCGACCCCAGCCACTCCGAGCACTTCAGCATGTAGATGCCGGCGCCGACCTCCGCGGTGGCGGCGTCGCGGTCGACCCGCACGCTGTCCATGTCGCTCAGATCGATGACCAGGCCGCCCTGGATGTTGGACCAGCCCTCGTAGTTGTGGCGGCCGCTGCGCGCGCGGAATGGCACCCCGCTCTCGCGGGCCCAGCCCAGCGCGTGGACGACGTCCTGCGCGTCCTGGCAGAACACCACGGCCTGGGGCTGGATGTCGAAGCGCTGGTCGTACCCCTTGCGCGCGTCGTCCCACCCGAAGTCGCCGGGGCGGACCACGCGGCCGGTGAGCCTGGCCATGGGGATCCCTCCGAACGGGTCCGATGTGGGGATGGCCGCATCCGGAAGTGCTGCGCACCCGCGGACTGATCGGACAGGTTCTTGGGAGGCCTGTCCAGCCCTGCCCGTGCCTACGCCCGGTGCACGACCACGGGCGTCTTCCCCGTCGCCGTCTGCGGGATGGCCGCGCAGCGCCGCACCTCCAGGCACGCGATGGCGGCGCCCTGCGCCCGCAGCGCGTCCAGCAAAGCGGCTCGCACCCTGTCATCGTCCACATCACCGGTCACCAGGACATGCAGGCCACCCGAGTCCTGCACCACCTGCCACCCGCCCACGGGGAGGGCGTCCAGGACGGCGTGGAAGACCACGGGATGCACCCGCACGATCCCGCCACCGCGTCCGGGAAACGCCAGAACCTCCTGCTGCCGGCCCTCCACCGCGTCGATCAGCTGAAACGGCCGGCCACAGGGACAGGGCTCCGTCGCGAACCGCACGCTGTCGTCCAGCTCGTACCGGATCAGCGGCTGCGCCCGCTTGAAGAGGGCCGTGACGAGGATGCGGTCGCCGACCTGCCCGGCAGGTACGGGCTGGTACCTGCGGTCCACGTTCTCCACGATCACGAGGTCCTCCCACACGTGCATGCCGTGGTGCCGCTCGCACTCCGTGGCGATACCGCCGCACTCGGTCGCCGAGTAGGCGTCAAAGGTGACGGGGCCCCAGACCTGCTCCATACGGCGCCGCGCCTCCTCCCCCAGCCCCTCCGCCACGGAGAGGACAGCCCGCGGCGCGATGGCCAGCCGACCAGCCAGCTGCTCCTCAGCCAGCATCCGCCCGGTCGCCGCGAAGAGGATCAGCATCTCCGGCAGAAAGGCGTTCAGGGCCGCCACGATCTCCCCGAGGGGCTGCGTGGCCAGCAGGTGCAGCTCCGGCGCCGGCCACAGGCGCAGGGTCTCGATGCCCAGCGTCGACATGTGCAGGGGGTTGGGCGAGGTGATGTCGGCCGTGCGGTGCCGCCGCAGCAGGCTCCCATGCACGGGCGAGCGAACCAGCGACGCCGCCGTCAGCCTGGCCCACTCCCCTTCGCTGTAGACGGCCACACCATGCTGGCCGCTGGTCCCGCCCGTGATCGCCACCCGGAAGCGCCCCGCGAAGAGCGGGTCACGCCCCTCGTCGGCCACGTGGGCCTGCACCTCGCGCAGCCGCAGCTCCGGATCGGTGACGAGGTCGTCGAAGCGCTCCATCATCGTGCGCTTTGTCAGCACGGGAAGCTCGGCAAGCGGCGCACCGAGCAGGCCCCGGTGGAACTCCCGGTAGAAGGGCGACCGCGCGTATGCGAAGGCCCGCAGGCGACGGAGCGCACACGCCTGGTACGCCGCGAGCTGCAGGCGGCTCCAGCGCTCCCGCCGCCGGAACCGCGGCACCTGCGCCAGGGTCCGCGTCAGAAAGCCGATATCGTCCACGGCGAGCGCCACGCCAGGCACACCCCGCTCCCAGCTTCCACCGGGCCGCGTGGCCGCCGGCACGGCACCTCGGACCGTCCGGCGCGGCCGGATGGACCTGTGGCATCATGCTTGCAGAGGGAGCGGAGGGCATTGCCGGCCGACGGCTTCGTGAAGGTGGCGCGCCTGGATGAGTGCCAGGAGGGCCGACCCCTGCAGGTGTGGGTCGACGACCGGCCGCTCTGCCTCTGCCGCGTGGGAAGCGACGTCTATGCCATCAGCGACATCTGCACGCACCAGGAGTTCTTCCTCAGCGAGGGCAAGCTCGAAGGCACCACGATCGAGTGTGCGCGCCACGGCGCGCGGTTCGATGTGACGACGGGCAAAGTGAAGCGGCTCCCGGCGTTCAAGCCGGTCAAGACCTTCCCCGTGCGGCTCGTCGACGGAGACGTCCAGGTGAAGATCTGACAGGGCGTTTGGCGCTTTCCACCCGTCAAGCGCCAGGAGGCCACGCACAAGTGAGTGGGCCTCGGAACCTGACCTGCGCCTCTGGCTGCAAGAACAGGCTCTGTGGCCGACAGGCGCGTCCAAGCCACAGGACCCGAAGGGTGCACTTGAAGCGGTACTTTACAAAGTCAGGCAACCGCGGTCAGCCGCGTTGTGCGGAAAGCTGGCGAGCCGCGTCACTCTTCAACGCCGCTCCGACCCAGCCTTTCTACGAGTGGTTGCCACGCTGCAGCGTGGGTTCCCAATCGTGACATAGCGGTCCTTGTAAAGAGCGCCACCCACGTACCGGCACATCAGTAAGTCGTGCCGCCGTCCGCCGGCAAGCTGCGATGACACACACGCCGAGGTGACGGTGAGGCCACATCATGCTGGCCGCAGGCAATCGTGACCGACCATGCCCGTTCGACCGTCGACGCCGATGTTCAGATCAAGATTTGACACGGGCTTTGGGCAATACCACGTCCAGCGTGGTAAATTGCCACCTCCGACGTGGTAACGTTCACCCTGCCGATCTCCCCGCCCCTACTCCGCCACCCGCTCCGCCGTCGCCTCCCGCAGCATGGCGTTGGCCAGCAGCGGCCAGACGGTGTCCTCCATCGGGGGGTTGTGCAGCCCGGCCCGCACGTCGCGGTAGTACCGCTCGATGGGCAGGGCCCGCGTCAGCCCGGGCGCGCCCACCACCCGCATGGCCTCGTCCACGGCCGTCAGGCCGGCCTGGATGGCGATGGTCTTGCAGGCGGCCAGCACCGGACCGAGCGCGGCCCGCCCCGCCGGCGGCGTGGCATCCCACCGCTCCGCCAGCGTGAAGAGCAGCGTGCGGGCAGGCAGCAGCGACATCTCCACGCGAGCCAGCCGCTCCTGGACGTGCGGCGCCTCGCCGATCGGCGCGCCGAGGCTGGTGGTCTGGCGGGAGGCCGCGAACGCGGCCGCAAAATCCCGCGCTGCCTGCGCCACGCCCAGATACACCGCCGGCGTGTGCAGCCCCCAGCCGGCCCCGTTGCTGTGCCCCGGCTTCGGCGCCGTGTCGAGCCGCGCGCCCTCCGCCAGTCGCGCCCCCTCCAGCACCAGGTCGTCGCTGCCGCTGGCCCGCATCCCGAGCGCGTCCCAGGTGGCCTCCACCCGCACGCCGGGCGCCGCCGCCGGCACCAGGAACTGCGCGACCCCCTCGTCGAGGCTGGCGCTCACGATGAAG